>JAACFG010000178.1 GCA_009937605.1 Gammaproteobacteria bacterium
CCCTACCTCAAGCAAAAGCTTGGCGGTACGACAGCAATCGGCGCGGACGTCAGCGCTGTGCAGGAAGCCTTCAAGGGTATCTTCAATCTCAAGGATCTCGACACGGATGGCAGCCAGTTCGATCACCTGTTCACAGATGGTGAGAGCTTCAAGGTGGGTGATCTCGATGCGCAGGCGCTGGCGACACCCGGCCACACGCCGGCCTGTATCACCTACGTCATCGGTGACACGGCTTTCGTCGGTGACACGCTATTCATGCCGGATTTTGGCAGTGCTCGAACGGACTTTCCGGGTGGTAGCGCGACGCAGCTTTACGATTCCATCCGCAGGATCCTCGCGCTGCCTGAAGAAACCCGGCTGTTTATGTGCCACGACTACAAAGCGCCCGGCCGAGACGAGTTCGCGTGGGAAACCACGGTGGCCGAGCAACGCGCCAGCAACATCCATATCAGTGATGAGGTGTCGCGGGACGACTTCGTCGCCATGCGCGAGGGCCGCGATGCTCAGCTGGGAATGCCCAAGCTGATTCTGCCGGCGCTGCAGGTCAATCTTCGGGCGGGCCAGCTTCCCGACCCCGAAGACAACGACATTCGATACCTGAAGATTCCACTCGACGCGGTCTGACGCCCGGATACGTTGATGGATTATTTGCTGGCACTGCCAGGCGCGATTGCAATCGGCCTTAGTCTCGGCCCCACGAGCCAGCTGGAAGATTGCGGCAGATGGTCTCGTCGTCGGTGTCATCACGGGACTGGTCGGCGTCGGCGGCGGCTTTCTGATCGTCATGGGAATCTATATCCTCGTACGGTCGGCTCCGGATGCCCTGGGAATTACCCTATGACTGTTTATCGACTTAGTGAGAACTGTGCGGTCTCTTCACAAATTCAGCCCGCCGATGTTGCCGCTATTGCAGCTGAGGGCTTTACGACCATTGTCTGCAACCGTCCCGATGGTGAGGACTTCGGCCAGCCGACTGCTGGCGATGTGGCTGCGGCATGCGAAGCCCAGGGCGTTACGTTCAAGTTGATCCCGATCGACCGCAATGGCCTGACGATGGACATGGTTGAGGATTTTCGTAGCGCCATCGACGCCAGTGAAGGACCGGTACTGGCGTATTGCCGTTCCGGACAACGATCATCCGTCATTTGGCAGGCGAGCGGCTCACCCTAGCAGGGCTATCCGGGGAGATACTCTACCTTCGGGACGACTTCCTTAGGCGACAAGCGGCCGTTCGGCGCTTGCTAGTAAGGTGGTTTGTACGGGTCCGGAGTACCCGTAGGAACAGGTGGATACTCTTTTAGAGACGCCGCGTGCTCTTCCAGTTGTGGCAAACCTCCTCTGAGCACCCAGGTATGGGGGAAAATCACATTCTCGTGTTCCTGGGGATCGTTAATGAGATTGTAGACTCTGGGCATTGTGTACTCGCGCAATACGCCGTTCCATTCAGACTGTTCCTTGAAATGGATCTTCCAATCGCCCCACTTGACCCCGAAAATATCGTTCCCCATGTAAACGACGAAACCGTCCCGCCCTGATTCTTCTTGTTGTCCGAGAAAGAACCCTGACATGTCCACGCCATCGATGACGCGATCGTCCGGCACGTCACCACCCGCGATACGGGCAAGCGTCGGAAACAGATCCATTGCGTGTACGATTTCGTCACTCACACCGCCGGCTTCGATTTTGCCGGGCCAACGGACGGCGAACGGCACGCGAAGCGCCCCTTCGTATCCTGTGAATAGCGATGAGCGCCATGGCCCCGCCGTACCGTGTATCGCAGTCTCAACCGTGATTGAAGTCTCGCCCGACCCCAATGCTTCTGGACCATTATCTGCCGTGAAGATGAAAATAGTCTCATCCGCGATACCCAGTTCATCGACGGTATCGAGCAGCTCGCCAACGTAACTATCGATCTGCATGAGTAGATCTCCCCACGATCCTTTACCTGATTTTCCGACAAAGTCGGGATGGGGCATTGTTGGGAAATGCGTTGCCGTATAAGGTAGATAAACGAAGAATGGCTTGTCAGTCTTGGCCTGCCGTTCCATAAAGCTGATAGCACGATTCGTCAGTTCGCGATCGATCAGCGGCCGATAATCAAGGTTGTAAGCTTGCGCCTTCTTCGGAGTGCTTCCTCTCTTGCTTTCCAGAACGAAGGGTTCGGCAAAACCACTCTCGGCAAAACCCTCCAAGGATGTGTAGACAGATTCGTCAGTCGTATTCGGGATACCGTACCATTCGTCAAATCCCTGATCTGTGGGGAAGCGTCCTTCGGTACGACCGAGATGCCATTTGCCATACATTCCCGTCACGTAGCCTGCCTCGGAGAGCATCTCCGCCATCGTGACTTCCCACTGGACCAGGCCGTAAACACCTTCTCCCAACGGGACCGTGCCATTGCCGCTGCGTATTGCGTATCGTCCCGTCATGAGCGCGGAACGCGATGGGGTGCACTGAACCTCCACGTTGAAATTGGTCAGCCGCAGACCTTGCGCAGCCAATCCATCAAGCCTCGGTGTTTCAGCACCGCGAATTATTCCACCGCCGTTAAATCCGGGCTCTCCCCAACCAAAATTGTCCATAAAAACCAACACGATGTTGGGCTTGTCCTGCGCCAGAGCAGATTGGCCCATACAAATAGAAATTAGCAAAAGGCTTAGCTTGATAATTCTCATTATTTGAACTCCGTTGGTTTCTGCCTGGGCAACGAGATTGAATCGGTGAATGTCCGCTTCGGGCCAGTAGCCGTCGCTCACGATTCTAGCAGCTGGGCGGCCGACTTCGGACATTACCAACCGTTCAGAATCGCCAGAACTTCCACCACCGCTTCGCGGAGGATGCTGTCGAAGCTCCTTGTTGAATGAACGCTACTGGCCCGGGTGTCAGTGCACCCACGACGTAGATCAGAATAACAAGCACCTGGATCAATCTGAGTGAGTTCCAGACCTGTTCAACACCGAGAACGCAGCCATCCCAGGAAATCAGTACCTGCACTATGGTCCTCAGCCTTTCAGCTTCGCACGAAATCGCTGCATGCCACCGATCCAGCGGTCGTGATCATCCGCCTTCCGGCCGACGTAGGTCGCGACCTGCGGATGCGTCAGGATCAGGAATTTGCCGGCCTGGGATTCGGTCACGATAATGTCGGCGACCTCATCCGCCGTCATGATGCCGTCGATATCATTGCCGCCGAATCCGCCATCCATAGACTCGCTGTCGTCTTCGATGCCAATCATGCGCGTGGCCACAGCCTGCGGGCAGACGACCGACACCTGGATGCCGCGATCGCCGTAGTCGATCGCCAGCGACTCGGCGAATCCCACGGCTGCATGTTTCGTCGTAGAGTACGCCGCATCACCGATCTGGCTCAGGAGCCCTGCAGCGGACGCAATATTGACGAGCCGACCTCTGCCGCGCTCAAGCATGTGTGGAATGACGGAGCGAGCAGCGAACACATGAGCCATTACGTTGACGCGCCAGCATGTCTCCCAACGGTCATCAATCGGGTTCAGGCCACCTTCGGCAGATACTGCGCCGGCCGCCCCGTCGCCGAAAGCCACGCCAGCATTTGACACGAACAGATCAATCGGCCCGACATCGGACTCGATCTCTTCGACAAGCGCCTTGATAGCAACTTCATCGCCGACATCGATTGTCCGGGCAACACCACCAACTTCATCTGCAACGGTACGAGCAGCCTGGTCATCCAGATCGACGACGACCACTCTGACGTTATCCGCAGCAAGTCGCCGACACAGCGCGCGGCCGATGCCATGGCCGCCGCCTGTTACTACGGCAACGGTCATAATCTGTCTTTGAGCGTGTAGTACAGCATGCCAAGTACCATACCCGGATAGCGCAGCATGGTCCCGCCCGGGAAAGTATGAGTTGGCAGGCCCGCGAAAACATCGAAGCGCCCGGACACACCTGCGACAGCCTCGGCAATGACCTTACCCGCAAAGTTCGCTGTTGAAATACCGTGTCCGGAATATCCCTGGCCGAAATACACATTGGGCTCGAGTCGGCCGAGGTGCGGCAAACGATTCACCGTTACTGACAACGTTCCGCCCCACGCATAGTCGACACCGACGTCTTTGAGTTGCGGGAATATCTTGAGCATGTAGGGCCGCACAAACTTGCCAATGTCCTTTGGAAAGCCAGGACGATAATTTTCACCACCGCCGAACAAAAGTCTGTGGTCGTCGGAAATTCGGTAGTAGTTGACGACAAAGCGTGTGTCGTGAACGCCGAATCGCCCACTGATCAGCTCCCTGGCTCGCTCTGCACCAAGAGGCTCTGTCGCGATCATAAAATTGTTGATCGGCATGATCTTGCCAGCCGATCGTGGCTCGAGATTTCCGAGGTACCCATTACAGGCCAACACGATGAATGATGCTTTCACCTGGCCTGTCGCCGTCTTCACGATCGCAGGGTCGGTTCGGGAATACGTTGTTACACGGGAATTCTCGAAAACCTTTACTCCGGCTTTCTCGGCGGCCCGCGCCAGGCCCAGCGTGTAGTTAAGAGGATGCAGGGTTAATGCTTCAGGATCGTAGAACCCTTCGAAATAGTTCCTGGTCGCGACGTAGTCAGGTACTTCTTCCCTGTCGACAGCATTGCAGAACGGGTAGTCGTAGCGTTCAGTGAGAACATCGGACAGCTCTTGCGCCCACCCGACGTAGCTCCTCTTATGCACGCCGACGAACTGGCCTTTTTGCAGGTCGCAGTCAATACCGTGCTTCTCGACCCGGTTACGTATTTCGTCTTTGGCTAGTTCCGCAAAATTCCAGAGCTGCCGCGAACGCTCGACACCAAATTGCTTTTCGGCATCCATTACTTCGATCCGCTGACCACTTCCGACCAGCCCGCCATTCCGTCCTGACGCACCAAAGCCAATGCGCTCTGCCTCGAGCAGCACCACACTCTTGCCGAGCTCGGCGAGGTTGAGTGCCGCCGAAAGGCCAGTGAAACCGCCACCAATAACGCAGACATCGGCGGTCAGGTCTTCCTCAAGCGCCGGCCGGTCCTGTATGCCGTCAGCAGTTGCAACGTACCAGCTATCGGGATAGCTCATTAAATTGTAGCCTGCGGTCTGATCGGGCTGCCGTCAAAGAAACGACCCAGGCGCAGTGGCCGGATATCGATGCCGGTGTCTTCGCCCGTCAACATCGCAGCGATCGCCTTGCCCGCGCCGGGGCCCAAACCAAAGCCGTGCCCGCTGAAGCCGGTCGCAATGTGAAAGCCGGGAATAGCATCGATTGCGTCAATCATTGGAACAACGTCGGGTGACGTCTCTACCATGCCCGCCCAACTTTCAACGATCGGCGTGTCCGCTAGTTGCGGAAAGATCCTGTCGATATTGCGGCGAATACCTTTGAGTACTTTCTGGCTTGGTTCAGGATTAAGTACGCGTGTCTTTTCAAACGGCGTCACGGCATCGAGCGCCCAACGTCGCGGCATGCTGAGTTCCTCGAAGAACTCCCTGCCAAAACTCGGGCGCAGCACTCGCAACTCCTGTAGCAAGGCGGGAATGTACTTGAGACTCCAGCGAAACGTAGCTGGCGTGATCGGATGCTGCAGGATCGCGCCGTGAGCAACGGTGTAACCACCATCGTCGCGGCGGCGGATGCCGAGGCTCTCGTCGAACAGGTTGCCATCAAGCACGTCGGCACCGGGAGCAGTTCGCGCGACAGTGCCCCGCACCTTGAGCTGTGGAACCGCGACGCCCAGCGAGCGGCAGAATAAAGAGGTCCAGGCGCCGGCCGCGCAGAGAACGACCGAAGTGTTGATGGCCCCATGCTCGGTCACCACGGCAGAAACGGCTCCACCACTGGTTTCGAGACCTCGTACCGCGCAGGAAGTCAGAAT
>JAACFG010000179.1 GCA_009937605.1 Gammaproteobacteria bacterium
CGGACGATGCACCGGACGCGGAAAGCACGACGCCCGGTTCGACCGGCATGCCTTTTGAAACAGTTCCCGACATTCGCGACGACAAGGTACCGCTTAAGGTTCAAAACGGCGACTTCGTCGCGGTTCCAATTCCGATGTCAAATCCGACGCTGGGCACCGGACTGATGGGCGGCGCGGCCTATTTCTATCCGCAGACTGAAGAGCAAAAGAAGAAACAGGCCGCGTCGATGACGGGTATCGGTGGCCTGTATACCGATAACGAAAGCTGGGTTGCGGGCATCGCCCAACAAAGCTACTGGGACGAGGACAAATGGCGATTACATGCTATCGCCGGCTATGCAGATTTCAGGTTCGTGCTGCGTGACCCGGCCACCGAGGGCCAGACAGGACTCAACTGGGGCGTCAAAGGCGGTCTCTTCCAGGGAGTCGTGTCGAGGAGGATCAAGGATCCATGGTACGTGGGCTTCCTGCTGCGTTACCTGGACATCACGCAGAACCTGGAGACTTCAATTCCAGCAGAAAACCCCAATCTCGAAAGCCAGATTAAGTCTGCCGGCGCCGGCTTGACACTCGAGTACGACACGCGGGACGTGCCGACGAACGCATACAGCGGTACTCGATTCGAAGTTAAGGCAATTTTCAGTCGCGCAAGTGGTGAGGAAACAGATGACTATCAGGGTTACTACCTCAGGCTGCGTGGCTACCACAAATTGAAGAAGTCGCCGGTAGTTTTCGCCTATGACGTTTACGGCTGCGCAAAGGGTGGCAGATATCCACTCTGGGACACCTGTCGACTCAACCTCCGGGGGTTCCCGGTGACGGATTATCTCGGCAAACAATCGATAACCGGACAGGTCGAGGCGCGCTGGCAGGCGAGCCCTCGCTGGGGCTTTGTGGCCTTTGGTGGAGCAGGTAGCATCACCAAATCCTTCAGTGCGCAGGGCGAAAGTGAACAGGTGCCTAGCTACGGAGTCGGCGTGCGCTTCATGGTGCTAAAGAACAAGCGCGTCAATATGCGTCTCGATTATGCGAAGTCAGATGAAAGCGACGCCTGGTACGTCTCTGTCGGAGAGGCGTTTTAGCCGCTTTCTGATGAATGCCACGCCCAATTAACGCCAAGGAGAAATACATGACAGCCAAGACTTCGAACCTACATTACCTGAAGTGGATCCTCGTGATTCCATTGCTCTTCGCGGGGTTGCAGGCACAAGCGGAGCAGGCGACACTCGCATCCGACAGTAGTGACGACGTCACCTGGCTGTACGTGGTGAATGCCACGGGCGGATCGTTCGACGGCAAGACAATAACCTTGCACGATGTGCCGCCCGCGTTGATGTTCTCCGACCGGCCCAATCGTATTTATGGGCACATGACCCTGTCGGAACTCCTGCCTATGGTCAAGGAAGGGCCGGACAGCTTCGTTGCGAACCCGCCGAATGCGGTCTTGTCGACATTTCGTGAAGGGGAGCTGCCGACCGAGGCGACTGTCACCATGTTTGACGCTGGCATCGACGGTACAAGCCTTTCGTTTACAGTGAACGTTCTCGATGGCTCAATTCCAGCGACATTCGGTCCGGCCTCGCTGTTTGTCGACAGCCACCACCATCATCACGTCGCCGGTGCCATGATCGTTGGTGCCGCGATCGCCAATAATAACGAACCCGAAACGGTGGTCGTCAGGGAGCCCACGTACGTCTATACCGTCGATCCGGCACCAGTTGCGCAGGCTGCGCCGGCACCAGTGTCGGCGGAAGCTCGCCTGGCAGATGCCAAACGTATGTATGAACAGGGTCTGATCACCGAGGCCGAGTACGGGAAGAAACGCGAAGAGATCCTCGCGACGATGTGACAGCGCGGATGCGCGTCAAGGCGATATTCCTATCGGTATTCCTTAGTCAGCCCAGGAGAGTTTCAAAAAGCGGCAGTCTAGGTACAAGCCCGAATTGATCCCTGCGGATAACTGCGGCACAAATTTGTACGCAAAAGAAAAAATTCGAGTCAGGGCGACTGCATGGCTAGGCTGGGGAAGCAATACAGCGACGGCGACGTTATCTTCCGTGAGGGGGATACGGGCACATGCATGTTCGTTATTCAGAAAGGCGAAGTCGAAGTATTTGTTGAAAGCGACGGCCACGAACTGATCTTACGAAAGATTGGGGCCAATGACTTCTTTGGCGAAATGGCCCTTTTTGAACACGAAACCCGTACAGCCTCGGCCAGGGCCGTTGGCCCGACTCACGTGCTCACGATCGACAAGAAGAACTTCCTCGCGGGCGTACACGAAGATCCGTCTCTGGCTTTTCGTATTGTTAAGACAATGTCACATCGGATCCGGAATCTGACGGATCGATTGGCGAAGTACGAGGAAGATATCTAGGGGCGCGCAGCGCGGCCGGATCGCGTCTAACGCCACAATTCGAGGACAGGTTCCGTCATGACAATGGTCGAAGATCTTGGTCGTCTGAGCAAAAGGTCTGGTCCGCAGTCAAGTTCCTTGCAGGACGGTTCCAGGATCGCAGTTGTGGGCGCAGGTCCGGCCGGATCTCTGTTCAGCTATTTTCTACTCAACATGGCAGAGGCGGTTTCACTTGATATTGGGGTGGATCTTTTCGAGCCGCGCCACTTTTGCCATAGGGGACCCGCAGGCTGTAATCACTGCGGCGGCATCGTCTCGGAATCCCTGGTACAGCGCCTCGCTACCGAGGGAATCATGTTGCCCGATGGTGTTGTTCAACGGGGTATCGAATCCTACACCTTGCACATGGATGTCGGCGACGTGGAAATTGAGACCCCACTGGCGGAGAAGCGGATCGCTGCGATCTACCGTGGTAACGGGCCGCGAAATTCAGAGCCTCTCGATACACACAGCTTTGATGGGTATCTGCTGGAGCTTGCACAGGAGAAGGGCGCGAATCTTGTCCCTCGACTGGTCACGGGTGTGCGGCGGGAAGACAATCGGATGCGCGTCACCTGCGCCGACCAATACTGTAATGATTACGATCTTGCTGTGATTGCCACAGGCGTTAACAGCCGTCTCGTGGAATCGCTTGAAGACGAGTCCCGTGAGTTTCGACGGCCCGGCCGTACAAAGACCTTTATCTGTGAATTTCTTCTGGGGCGAGATGTCATCCGGGATACTTTTGGTCCTTCGATGCATGTGTTTTTCCTCGATATCCCTCGTCTGAAGTTCGCGGCACTGATCCCAAAAGGCGATTACGTCACTCTTTGCCTGTTGGGCAAGGACATAGATGACGAGCTGATGCAACAGTTCTTCAGCTCACCCGAAGTGATGAACTGTTTCCCGAAAGGCACGGTTCCGAGTCATGTTTGTCACTGTTATC
Source organism: Gammaproteobacteria bacterium (assembly GCA_009937605.1). GTDB lineage: Bacteria > Pseudomonadota > Gammaproteobacteria > Steroidobacterales > Woeseiaceae > UBA1847. The sequence goes on from JAACFG010000179.1 coordinate 3,342, forward strand.
CGCGAATCAATATCGATGCCGCGAATCCTGCTTATAGTGATCGGCTGGTCATGATTGGAGACAGTGGAACCACACGCTTGTTCAAGGACGGCATTGGAGCGTCTTATCGAACGGCGAAGGCCGCCGCACGAACGGTGGTGTTTCATGGAACAGGTGCAGAAGACTTCGAGAAATACTACGCACCAACTTGCCGGGCAATCAGTAAGGACAACCAGGTAGGCAAAGTCGTCTTCGGCTTCGGGAGCCTGATTCAAAAGAGCCGTTTTGCACGCCGCGGTGTTCTGCGCATGACGGCGAACGAGCAGAAAAATGCCAACGGCAGCAGACGAATGTCCGAAGTGCTCTGGGACCTGTTCAGCGGCAGTGCGTCGTACACAGATGTTTTCTTGCGCACCTTGCATCCTGCCTACATCGGCAGTCTCTTGTGGAACCTGGTCGCGGGCAACAGCCCGAGTGCATCGAGCCGCAACGGTCACGGACGGGGTCAGGAGTGCGATCGTGTCGAACACTAAAACGCCACCGCGTGCGTCGGCGCAGCCGGTTTTCTGGACCCACGCCCAGCAACTGGAGAAGCTGCCGCCGTGCCAGGCACAGTGCCCCAACAGCGGTGATGTTCGAGGCTGGCTTGGCATCATTGCCCAACATGAGAAGACCGGACTGACGTTGGAGCAAGCTTATGACCGTGCGTGGGAGAAGCTCACCGAGCTGAACCCACTCCCGGCTACGTTGGGACGAATTTGTCCGCACCCTTGTGAGGATCTCTGTAGTCGCCGCGACAAGGACGGATCCGTCTCAATAAACGCCATGGAACGCTACATCGGGGACTGGGGCCTTGCCCGCTCACTGAAATGGTCCGTACCGGCCCAGAGCGAGAAGCCCGAGTCCATTGGCGTTATTGGTTCCGGGCCGGCGAGCTTGTCATTCACCTATCAGATGGCCCGACGTGGCTACCAGGTTTCCTTGTATGAGAGGCACGCGGTCGCCGGAGGCATGCTGCGGCAGGCGATTCCGGATTTTCGGCTGCCGAGAGAGGTCCTGGATGCCGAGATTCAGCGGCTGTTCGAGTTGCCTGTGACGCTGCACAAAAACACGGAGGTTGGCCTCGATATCAGTCTCAATGAGCTTCGCGACCGGCACGCATTGATTTTTCTGGGTCTTGGTGCGCAGGGAGCCCACAGACTCGGAATTCCAGGAGAGGCGGGTCCGGGAGTTGTCTCGGGGATCGCCTATCTTCGCCGCCGCAAGCAGCGTCTCGCCCTGACGACAGGACGACGGGTCGTAGTAATAGGCGGAGGAAATACGGCTATTGACGCGGCACGTTGCGCCAGGCGGGAAGGCGCAGAGGTAACGGTACTGTACCGGCGCAGCGCAAAGGAGATGCCTGCCGCCACCAATGAGGTAGACGACGCACGGGCAGAGGGTGTCCGCTTCGAGTTTCTCGTGTCACCGACGCAAGTTCTTCGCAAGGGTCCTGTGATTCAGTGGATTGAGGTCCAGGCAATGCGCCTTGGCGCGCCGGATGAGCAAGGACGCCGCCGCCCCGTTCCGATTCCGGGCGAGAAGCGACTACTCCGCGTAGATACCGTCATCGTTGCCGTATCGCAGGCGCCTGATTGGGCCGGTTTGGATCTGGAGCAGGACGACACGCAATGGCTGATGACCGAAGAGGACGGAAGGCTGGCCGAGAATCTCTGGGCGGGTGGCGACGACCGGGGACCGGCTATCGCCGGTAAGGCTATCGCGCAGGGCCGCCTGGCCGCCGAGGCCGCGCATGCCGAATTGAGCGGCACGCGGCGCCCTCTGGAGTGCCAGGAGCGAAGAACACTGAACATGGGTGAAATTAAGCCCGACTTCTATCGAGACCAGGAGCGGGAGTGCCAGGCACGGCGTCCACAAGAGGAATGGCTCGATAGTGCGGAGCCGGAAATTGATCAGACGATAGGACATGAGCAGGCGCAAAGAGAAGCGGCGAGATGTATGTCCTGCGGCCTGTGCTTCGATTGTGAAGCGTGCTTCATGTACTGCAACGGCGGCGGTTTCACGCGGCTTGAAGAATCTCGGCCCGGGCACTACTTCGCGCTGTCGCTCGATGCCTGCGAAGGTTGTGGCAAATGCATCGAGGTTTGCCCGTGCGGCTATCTTGAAGTTCGCGAATCCTCGGCAAACGGTAGTGATCAGTGACGCGGCTTGTACGGGCATTGATGTTGGCGGCACGGGGCTGGCAGGAAGTCGGGGAGACATTGAGAGCCGGGTCAATGCGTACCGAGGGGAAGCGAGCAAATAAAATTGAATGGAGACCGCTATGACGTTCCTGCATCCGATATTGAATGACCCCGAAACACTGGCCGGATACAAGGGTTGGAGCGAAGACGTTTACCAGGACTTCTTCAAGCTACAACGCGGCGAAATGGGAGAGTCCGAATTTCGTGATAAATATCATCGGGAACGTGCGATTTTGTCGATCGATATGACGGGTTATACATCCTCAGCCATGCAATACGGT
>JAACFG010000180.1 GCA_009937605.1 Gammaproteobacteria bacterium
CCCACAATGTGCAGAAGAGATTCCAAGTGAATGTACGGTAGATGCTGAGTTGGCGGCTGCCAAGGTCGAGATTGTTGTGCCAAAACAGCCACTCTCGGCCCAGCGCATAAAATATGATGATCAGCGCAAATAGCGTCGCGCTGATCATCATCATTGCTTTGTTGTACTGGCTGCCCTTGAGCCGAGACAGGCCCCAGTGCATTGCGATGAGTATCGACACCTCTGCCAGCGTCCAGAAGAGTGCCATCCATGTACTTAGCCTAACCATCAGCACCTACCGTCATTGACAGGAGAATTATTGCAGTCGGCGAACTAATAGGTTCGCTACTCTTTGCGCGCCAGGGTGTTCCGCCCCCAGCCGAGCAGCACGACATCCAGTCCGTTACCGATCTCACGGGGTCGTTACAGCTCTGACGATCAGCGGGCCCCGCTCGGGGCCCGCTGTGAACAAGTGCCGTTCCGGTTATTTCGAAGGCGAGTACCAAATAGGTGAGGTGTAAGCGCGCTCCTGCCCGAACAGCTCCGCACCTTCCGGTACTTCGATGCCGAACCGCAAAGCGTCATAGAGGACCCATCGCGGCGTCGGTATCTCCAGCACGCGTGCGTAGTAGAACGCGCTCAATGAAGAATCGAAATCGGGGTCTGTCCAAACGGTCGCCAGCTCCGCCGCTCCGATGGAATTCGTCCAGGTGGCCGCTTCGATGTCGACAGTGTTGCCGATGGCGGGCAACTTGCCATCAGCGCCGGGCTGCCGGTCACCGGCCCACACCACGTCATAGACCTTTTCGTGCGTCTCACCATCGGCATCCATCCACCCCTTGACGACCTGGATGCGGTCGAGATTCGCGCCAATCGGATCGCGAACCGCATAGACCATGAAGGTCGGGGCCGCCGCGTCTTTCCTTGCGCGCATATCACCGCCCATGGGCACGCCTTTTTCATAGCCGGTGAAAGCAAATGGCCGGCTTCTAATGTCATTCTCGTTGAAGTCCCATCCGCCGAAGAAGCGCACCATCATCCGTGGGCCCGTGGTTGCATACACCTCCCGCCGCGCCATCGCGTCGAAGATTGCCTCTCGAGTGTTCTCCTCCGCCCAGACGGCGGCCATTCCCGAGGCAACCAGTTGGTAGCCTTCGAGGACGCCCTTGTCAGACTTCATGAAGGGGTGGTGCATGCGGGTCGTTGACGGTTCGGCGCCCGCCGACTTGCCGAAAAAGTTCTCTTCCTCCGCCGTGGAGAGGGACGTATGCGAATCGGTGGAACCGACGACGCCAAACTTGTAGGGATTGGTGCCAAACTTCTTCTCGAGCCTGAGTCCGGACTTCAACGCTTCCCGCGCGTACTCCCCGGCAAGCATGTCGTTCGTCTTGGCCTCGGACAAATCGAGATTTCCGACATCCCACGTCTCGTAATCTGCGAACTCATCTTCTGTCGACAGGAAGGGGTGCGCTTCGCCATCTCCCTTTATTTGCGTGATTTCGTACAACGGCTCCCACCTGGCACGCTGCTGGACGTAGTCCTTGTTGATCTTTTTACCGGTAAATTGCCGGTCAACCGGGAACATGATGCCGTTCGACAGGTTGCCGTTATGCGCCAGGGCGAGGGCTGAGCCGCCCGTCTTGGTCTCGTAGTTGGTGAGCCATGCATACAGGTCCAGCGGACAACCTGCGAGGCCTTGTTGCCGTTGTCCCTCAGGATGACGTTCCGGTGCAGGTTGTTGCCCTTGTCGAGCGAGGTCCATTCGTAGCCGATTAGCGCCGTGAAATGGCCCGGATCGTTGTACTTTTCCGCTGCGTCGATGACACGTTGCCAGACTGACTTGTAGATGTCCGAAGCCGGCGAATAGTCATTCAATAGCTGCTCGTCCATCGTGCCCTGGGAGAAGTTCCTGATGAGGTCGAGGGTCGCGTCGACCGCATTCTGCCCACCCTGGGAGTACAGGTCGTACCACGCCTTGCTTTGCTCCACGGCAAGGACGTTCGGCGCGCCCCGCGTGAAGTCATCGGCAAAACCCATCATGTCCGAGTGATCGGTGACGACAATCCAGTCCAGCGGCCGACCGAGCCTCGCCGGCAATCCGGTTGAAGAAACAACTTCTTCGCCGCGGTGGAATCGATAGGATTCGTCGAGGCCGAGCGTATTGCCGAACATCCCCGCGTCCAGGGAAAGTGAGGTGTGAAGGTGTGTGTCCCCCCAGTACACCTTGTCGGGGAACGCCCGCGATGCATAGGGCGAATAGGTCTTGCCCGGATACAGGCCCTCCAGCGATTCCTCCGACGGCTGGATCTGAGCGAAGCACACCGCAGGCAAAAGAAGAAAACCGGCTAATAGGTTGATGCTGATTCTCATTGACCTTTCTCCTTATTATTGAACATCGCCAAGTTCGAGCATGGTACCCCCTGTTGGCCGACCTGGCGAGCAGGCCTCCTGTTGTACCGCTGGGGTTTCTACTTCAGAGAAATCGTCATAAAGCGGCTGAACGGGTTCTCCCGGTAGTCCGCAAACGCACCGCAGAATTCAAAACCGAAATTGCGATAAAGAGAATGGGCCGGCTCGAACGCGTCACCCGACCCTGTTTCGAGGCTCAAGCGCTCGTAGCCCCGTTCTTCCGCGGTGGCGATGATGTGTCGCACGAGGGCGCTGCCGACGCCTTTGCCGAGATGCTTGCCGGCCGTGCGCATGGATTTGATTTCACCGTGGGTCGAGTCGAGCTCTTTGAGGGCACCACAACCCAGCAACTCTTGGTCGTCCCACACTGACCAGAACGTGACATCGCGGGAACGAAGCTGTTCGACGTCGAGGGCGTGGATGCAGTCTGGCGGGGAGTGCTCGGCCATGCCTTGCAGATGTTCGGTGAGGAGCTTCCGAACTTCCGGGCGCATCAGGTCGTCGACGTCGATCTTCAATCCAGGTGCAGTGCCTTCATCTTGCGCGCCAGGGTGTTGCGTCCCCAACCCAGAAGTTTTGCCGCCTCCTGACGATGCCCATTGGTGCGCGCCATCGCAATTTCGATGAGCGTCTTCTCGAACTCGGGTATGGCTTTGTCCAGGAGCGGCTCCTTGCTGTTGCGCAATTGCCGTTCCGCCCACGCTGCGAGCACCCGGGTCCACTCCTTGGCGGCCCGCTGTGACGACTCCGAGCCACCCAGGTCGCCCGGGATATCCTGGGCGGAAATCACGTTGCCGGGCGCCGTAACCGTCAGTCGTCGCGTGGCGTTAACAAGCTGTCGGACATTGCCTGGCCAGGTAAATGCCTGCAGCGTTTCCATCGCTTCAGCATCGATGCTCTTCGGCGCAGAGCCCAACTCCTGGGCCGCCTCCGCCAGGTAGTGCTGGAGTAAAGTCGGTATATCTTCCTGTCGTTGTCGCAGGGGCGGGGTGTTTATCCGGATGACATTGAGCCGATGATAAAGGTCTTCCCGGAAGCGTGACTCTTTCACCGCCCTGGCAAGATCCTGGTTCGTAGCAGCAATCACGCGCACATCCACCTTGATTGCGGCTTGCCCACCTACTCGGTAGAACTCGCTTTCAGCAAGGACGCGCAACAGACGTGTTTGCAGCCCCGGCGACATGTCGCCGATTTCGTCAAGAAACAGGGTTCCGCCATCGGCCTGTTCGAATCGTCCGATACGCCGGGAATCGGCGCCTGTGAAGGCGCCTCGCTCGTGGCCGAACAGCTCGGATTCGAGAAGCTCCGATGCTATAGCTGACGTGTTCAGCGCAACGAAAGGTTTGTTCGCACGCGGGCTATGATCGTGCAGAGCGCGCGCCACGAGCTCCTTGCCCGTGCCGGACTCGCCAGTGATCAGGACCGTCATGCTCGAGCCGGCAAGGCGGCCAATCGAACGAAAGACTTCCTGCATTGCCGGTGCCTGGCCGATCATTGAGGCCATCACGCTCGCGGGCTCGTCGGTCTCTTCCGCCCCATTTCCATTGAGTCGTGCCGCCTTGCGGACGAGATCGACAGCCTCATCGATGTCGAATGGCTTCGGCAGGTACTCGAACGCGCCGCCCTTGTAAGCGGCCACAGCGTTCTCGAGATCGGAGTGTGCGGTAATCACTATGACGGGCAGTCCTGGGTGGTTGCCACGAAGTCGTTCGAGGAGCGCGATACCGCTCATGCCCGGCATCCGGACATCGGTTATCAGCACATCGGGAACGTCTTCGCCCAGCGCCTCCAGCAGGTGCTCGGCTCGTTCAAAACTGCGTGTTTCGATGTCTGCCTGCTTGAGCGCCTTTTCAAGCACCCACCGCACCGACTGGTCGTCATCGACGATCCATGCGTTGACCGGCCGGCTAGCCATCGGTGCCTGCCTGGTCCAGCGGGATACGCACACTAAAGACCGTGCGTCCCGGGCGAGATTCGAACTCGATGAGTCCCCCATGACGGCTAATCAGTTCCTGCGCCGCGGGCAGGCCGAGGCCGGTGCCTTCCGGCTTGCTCGTGACGAGCGGATAGAACACCGAGTCTTGCAGGTCGGCGGGTATGCCCGGTCCGTCATCTTCGATTTCTATCGTGGCGATGACACGATGTCGAACGTCGCCTATCGTGAAGTTGGTAACGGCTCGGCTTCGCAGCGTGAGGGTGCCGTGGCCATCGAGCGCAGCGACCGCATTGCGCACGAGGTTCAGGAACGCCTGCACCATCTGGTCGCGATCGAGGTCGATCTGCGGCAGGCCCGGATCGTAATCTCGGTGCACGGTCAGTTGTTTCTGGTCTTCCGCCTCGATAAGGCGCACGACGTACTCGAGAAGTTCGTGGACATTGACCGGCTGCTTGTTGGGCGGACCGCCCGGGCCGAGCAGCGTGTCGACCAGTCCTGCGAGTCGATCTGTCTCACTGATAACGACATCCGTGTATTCTCGCAGCTCCGCATCATCGAGTTGACGCTCCAGCAGCTGCGCTGCACCGCGGATACCACCGAGCGGATTCTTTATTTCGTGCGCAAGCTGTCGAATCATCTGCCGACCCGCACCGTGTTGAATCAACAATGCGTTCTCGCGGCTGATCTGGTTGCGGCGTGTTACATCGGTCATTTCAACCAGCAACTCAGCGCCGTCGAGGTCGATGGGCGACACTCGGCACTCAACCGTGCGCTCCTCGGCATGTACCTCGGTCGGTGACAGGTGTATCTGGTTCGCGTAGCGGTCGCCGGTTGCCGCGACCCGGCTGAGGATTTCCCGGAGCTCCGGCTCATCATCGACCAGCTGGAGAAGTGATTGGCCTCGTGCGCGCCTGCGGCTGATCCCGAGGACGTTTTCGGCGGCGGGATTGAGGTCGATAATCAGGAGGCTGTCATCAAGCAGGATGACGCCCGAATTCAGGCTGTCCAGTATGCGGTTTGCTTTGCTGCGAAGCGGGCCGTCGCCCGAGCCGTCACGCCCTAGCGGACGGTCGCCTGTTGGACGTAAAAGCGATTCGGCCGTGTGCGAATCATCATCTGGCCCGTCTCGTCCAGAACTTCCGCCTGCAGATTGTGAACTCCGCGCCACACCTCGTTGAGTTGGAAGCTCGTGCCGGTGACCATCTGCTGGTTGCCGTCGAAGTACACCCGCACCTGGTGGCCGGCTTGCAACGCCGGCGTCAGTGACAAGGACACGTTGAGGACGCCCTCTATGTTCCACAGCGTTTCTTCCGCGCCAGGCGACGTGATTTCAAAACTCTCATAACGGAAAGGACCTGTGTCGTCCGCGCTATCTTCGCTTTCTGTGGCGGCCGGGGCTGCGCTTGTACGTGGCGCTGGAGATCGCCCGCTGTTCGGTTCGGCAAGTACGATACGCGTTGCGCCAGGTACCGGTCGATCAGAAAAATGAACAATTCCTTCTTCGTCCGTCCATGTGTAGGCATCGGCCACAACAGCGCCGGCCGCAAGCAGACCGAGTAAGGCGAGAATCGTTCGTTTTTCCATGCAGTTAGCATAACAGCGCAAGCGTATTTTGGGCTAGTGACCGGGCGGCCTAAAATGCCGCCCGGTTCACAGTTTTGGCCTTTAAAGGCTGTAGTACATGTCAAATTCGACCGGATGTGTCGCCATTCGCAGTCGCGTGACGTTTTCCATCTTGAGGTCAATGTAGGCGTCGATCAGGTCATCACTGAAGACGCCGCCCGCTGTAAGGAAATCGCGATCGCCATCCAGGGCAACCAGCGCTTCCTCGAGCGAGAACGCCACGAGATTCAGTTCCTTTTCCTCTTCAGGTGGCAGGTCATACAGGTCCTTGTCCATGGCGTCGCCCGGGTGGATCTTATTCTGTATGCCGTCGAGCCCGGCCATCATCAATGCCGCGAACGCGAGGTAGGGATTCGCCGTTGAGTCCGGGAAACGCACTTCGATGCGGCGACCCTTCGGGTTCGCGATGTACGGAATACGAATCGATGCGGAACGATTGCGAGCGGAGTACGCGAGAATTGTCGGTGCCTCGAAGCCCGGAACCAGGCGCTTGTAGCTGTTGGTCGACGGATTCGTAAATGCGTTGATGGCTTTGGCGTGCTTGATAACGCCGCCGATGTAGTACAGCGCCGTCTCTGAGAGACCGCCGTAACCGTCCCCGGAGAAAAGGTTTTCACCGTCTTTGAAGAGCGACTGGTGCACGTGCATGCCGTTGCCGTTGTCGTTAACCAGGGGCTTCGGCATGAACGTCGCTGTCTTGCCGTAGGCGTGTGCGACATTGTGCACCGCATACTTCATGATTTGGACTTCGTCCGCCTTGCGCACCAAGGTGTTGAATTTAGTACCAATTTCGCACTGTCCGGCCGTGGCAACCTCATGGTGATGCACTTCTGTCAGCACGCCGAGCTCTTCGATTGCGAGGCACATGGAGCCGCGAATATCGTGCAGTGAGTCGACTGGCGGTACAGGGAAGTAGCCGCCCTTTACGGTTGGCCGGTGGCCAGTATTGCCATCTTCCATACTGCGATCCGTGTTCCAGGCGCCCTCTTCCGAATCGACCTTGTAGAACGCACCCTGCATGGTGTCGTCCCAGCTCACATGGTCGAAAACGAAGAACTCGTTTTCCGGACCGAAGTACGCGGCGTCGGCAACTCCCGTCGACTGCAGGTAGGCCTCGGCGCGCTGGGCAAGCGAGCGCGGACAACGATCGTAGCCCTGCATGGTTGCCGGCTCGACGACATCGCAACGCAGGTTCAGTGTCGGCTCGTCCGGAAAGATGTCGACAACGGCTGTCGACGGGTCCGGCATCAGGATCATGTCGGACTCATTAATGCCCTTCCAGCCGGAGATCGACGACCCGTCGAACATCTTGCCGTCTTCGAAGACGTCATCGTCAATGGTGTGCGCGGGCACGGTTACGTGTTGTTCTTTGCCAATGCTGTCCGTAAAACGAAAATCGACAAA
>JAACFG010000181.1 GCA_009937605.1 Gammaproteobacteria bacterium
GCCCGGGTCGACGTCGCCGGCAACCAGTTTTTCTGCAAATGGCAGACACCCCGGCTGACCGCAGGCACCGCAGTTCGTGCCCGGCAGCAGTTCATTGGTAGCTTCGATACGTGGATCTTCATCGACCTTCAGGAACCGTTGCGCGATAGCCAGAATCGTGCCAAAAAACAAGCCGATTCCAACCATGATGGCCGGCGCTAGCAGCAGATTATTCATCAGTTGAAGGGTTCGGCTCGGGCGATCAGTTCGTCCAATCCCGGTTCATTGGGGTCGAGGGGCTTGCCAGGGTGAATACACTTGGCAGGACAAATTTCAGCGGCGGCCACGAGATCGGCGTAAGGTCCGGCGGTGGCGTCCTTGATGATGGCCTGTTTGTCTTCGTTGTAGACGAACATCATCTTGTTAATGCCCATGCAATCGTCGCAGGTTGTGCACATCGCAGTGTCGAGCCAGGGTTCGTCAAAACTCAGCTCATCCTCTTCCTCATCAACTTCGGGCTGGGCCTCGGCGTCGGCGTCGGCGTCAGGGTCGGGCTCAGCGGCAACCTCGGCAGGCGTTGCTTCGGGTGCCGGCATGCTGGCAATCTGGCTGTCGTCCGCGATCATCCCGGAAAGATCGGCGCCCATCAGCACATCGACGAGTTGCCCCATCGCCTGACCGGCTGCCTCCGAACGGGCACTTTCCAGTTGTTCCTCGTGTTCCTTCTTGAGCTGTTCGCGTTCGACGTCGAGCTGTACTTGTTGTTCTTTGATAATTCGGTCAACGGCTTCTTCGACGTAGAAATTCTGCACTCCGGCCAGTTCCTGGAGGGTGTGCCAGTAGTTCAGGCGATCCCGGCATGCGAACACCAGCGCTCGTGACACCACCAGCCTTGCAAGGACGCCGTTTTCGTCGATGCCCCAGACAAATGGCACGAGGCGATCGATGAGTTCGTCATCCGCTTGAAGATACTGATCGACTGTTACGAGATCCGGAGAATCGAAACCAGTCGGCGCCATGCGGAAATGATCGTGAAGTGCGGGCATCAACAATGCGTAGTCAGCGAAAGTGAACGCGAGATCCATCCGGGTCGTTTCGCCGTCAGCACTGCGATACTCGAGCGTCTCGACAGGCCAGTCATTGTCCGCCTGCGGGTTGCCGCCGAAGCTGACGCGTTCCGCGGCGTGGTCGCCGCGATCCGGATTGATCAGCAGGAACGGGTGGGCGCGACCCTCGAGCGCCGCGCTGGCGACGAACCAGGCGTCCAGAAGCGGTTTCTTCGTCCTGGTCTGGGTACCGCGATTGATAAGGTGCAGGCTTGTGCGGTTGCTGTCGAGTGCGCACAAGAAGCCCGCCAACAGGTCTTCGTGACGTGCCGCGGACGATTGTGCGACTACCACCTGCCGATGACCAACACCGAAATAGGCTAATTCAAAGCGATAGGCGTCGAAGGGACCTTCGCCAGGTCGTACCGCCGGATTATCGTAGGCACGGACCCAGGTCAGCACATGCACGGGCAGACGTGAGCCGAGCAGGTGCGAGATCGACGGCAGGCCGTCGCCGGCGAGATAGTCTGCCGAGACCAGTGCAACGACCTTCGTTACCAGTTGCATTTCCTCGTCGGAGAAAGCCTGCCAGTCGAAACTGGCAAACCAGGAATCGTGGATGGCCGGATCGTAGGCGTCATTGATTTCCAGCGTCGCAATTCGGGCCGCGGCGAAGAGCCGTGCGCATTTCTCGGCATCCCGCTTGAAGGTCTCTGACGCTGTAGTGCACGGATCGCCGCTATCGACAACTTCCAGTACAGGTAGGTCGACCAGTGACGGATCTTCCAGCTTGCCGACAAATCGGACCAGCACAGGGTCGTCTTTCCAGGCCTGCAAATCCTCAAGCGCCTGCGCAATGCGATTGCGCCGTTCTTCCGGCATGTCTATCGAGCCGCGAGCACGCCGCCCAAGCATTCCTGTCAGGGCGTTGGTATCCAGGTACTGACCTGCGGTCCCGTCAGCGCTCTTGTCATCGCTCGTCTGTGCCGCTTTGGCCTTCTCAACGTCCAGCAGGGAGCGCAGGCCGTGAATGTGCTTGTTGATTTGTTCGCGAAAAACGCCGTGTTGGTTTTCGTGGCGGTGACGGATTGCATGCACCAACAGGTGCAGCGACGAATGGGGCCCGTAACCCAGAAACTTCCCGCCTGGCGCGATGGCGCCTTGCAGGCGCTCGAGATCGGCCGCAAGAATTTCCCGGCTCGCTTGCTCGAGATCCAACTGCTCCTGCAACGCGGCCGCCGCCGCCGCAAAAATCTCGGATGCGTCAACCGGATTCGGGTCTTCGAGTTGCTGCCGAATATAACGCTCGAGCCACGGAAGATTGTCTTTGAGTATTCTGGCGTCACTGTCGCTCAGCGTCATCGCTTCGAGCGATTCACGCAGATGCTCAGCCGCCGGTTTGGCAAGCGTTTCCTGTTCCGAGCTTTCGGCCGGTGCCAGGTATAAGGGATACTCGTAGCGAATGGCCGACGCATCCCGATACGGGTTGAGCAACGCCGGTAGCAAGGCGCCCGACAGCTTGTCGGTGCTTGCCGTGGCTATGGGTTCTCCATAGTGGAATCGACGGAGCATGTCGATCGCGTTTGCGCCTTTATCGCCCTCCGATTCGCCCGTGTCGATTCTGGCTTGATTGTTTTCCGTTTGGGCATTCATCGTGTCGGTCCGCTGTATGGCAGATGCTGGTTACAAGGCGAAGTGATCGAGCGCTTCGTTCATGCCGGCCACTCTTTCATCGATGCTCATGTCCATGCCGACCGAGGAGATCATGTCGTACTGTGGCGCATCGGGATTGTGGTAGAGAATCCCCAGCGGCAGGACGCTGTCGTTCTCGGCCAGTGCTCGCGCAGCGGCGAGGTCTGACGGATCGTGCTCCGCATGGTTCGGGAACAGTTTCTTGACCGAATCGTCAACCTGTACGCCTTTCTCGTGCGTCAGCAGCTGCAGTCGAGCGGGTTCATCCTGCAATGTCTTACCGATGGATTCCACGTAGACGGGGCAGCGCTGGATAATGCGCACAAAACTCGTGCCTTTGTGCTCGTGCGCCTTCTTGATGACTTCGTGGCGGAGCGGGGCATTCCAGTCAACGATCTGTGCGACAAAAGAGATGTTGGTAATACCGAGCGTTACGGTCAGTGGATTCAGCGGTGGCAATAATGCACCCGAGGGATGCGTGTTGGTTGGAACATCCAGCGGCGTGGTAGGCGACGTCTGCTTTTTGGTCAGGCCATAGATACCGTTGTCGAAGACCAGCAACGTCATATCCATGTTGTAGCGCATCGCGTGAATCCAGTGAGCTGCGCCAATCGAGAAGCAGTCACCATCACCGGTTGCGACCCAGACATCCAGGTCTGGGCGTCTTGATTTGACGCCACAAGCGACGGGCAGAGCACGCCCGTGCAGGCCGTGGAATCCATAGGTGTTCATGTAGTGCGGCAGGCGGCTGGAGCAACCGATGCCGGATACCGCGACAGTCTTCTCCGGCGCTATCTGTGATTCGCGACAGACTCGATGTACCGCGGCCAGGATGCCGTGGTCGCCGCATCCGGTGCACCAACGCGGCTCCGCACCGCTGTAGTCGTCCAATGTGAAGTAACGATCCTTGACCTCGAGGGACCAGTCGCCTTTTAATCCGAACATGCTTCTGCTCCCTCTATCTCTGCGAGTCGAGAATCGATGACGTTATGAATAGTGCCGGGCTGCAGTGGGTGGCCAGGAACCTTGGACCAGCAGTCGATGTCCATCAGCGTATGGGCTCGCAGTACCAGCGCCAGTTGCGAATAACGACGGTTTTCTTCGCTGATCAGCGGCGAGGAATCAGGGTCGTCACTGTAGTTGATCTCCACTGTCATCACTTTCCTGAATCCGGCGAATATCTCTTTCAGGCCGGGCTCCATGGGTGACAGGAACCGGAGGTGCACCGAGGACACTTTCTTGCCCTGGGCCCGTGCCCGCGCCACCGCTTCTTCGATCGCGCCCAGCGTCGAGCCCCAGCCCACGATGAGGAGGTCTCCGGTTGGATCACCATTAATCTCGGGCGGCTTCATGGTCGCAGCCATGGCCGCAAACTTGCGGCTGCGCATATTCATGCCTTCCTGGTTCGACGCTGTGTCGTAGGCGATCTTGCTGTTTCGGTTGTGAGCCAGGCCCGTGAGAATGTACTCGCCGCCGCGCATGCCCGGAATCGGCCGCTCCGACAGGCCGGTTTCGCTGTCCCAGTCATAGGGCGCAACCTCCGGGTCCCAGTCCGACTGGTCGAGGGCATTCGCAAACCAGTCTTCCGAGACTTCCGGCCGCTCAATCGGTTGAACACCGGTGCCGAGATTGGCGTCAGTTAATACGATTACCGGTGTGCGGAACGCCTCGGCCAACTTGCGCGCCATCATCACAAAGTGGAAACACTCCGAGATTGTGGCCGTGGCCATGATGATCTTGGGTGAATCGCCTGGCGCACCGTACAAAGCCGAGAGCAGGTCTCCCTGTTCAACCTTGGTCGGCAGGCCGGTCGACGGACCGCCACGTTGCACGTTGATGATCACCAGCGGTACTTCCGCCATGACCGCAAGACCGAGCATTTCGGTCTTCAACGCCATGCCGGGACCGGATGTGATCGTGCAGGCCGTCTTACCCGCGTAGGATGCGCCAATTGCAAACCCGATCGCGGCAATTTCATCTTCGGCCTGGTGCACGAAACCGCCTGTAAGATGAAAATCCTCTGCAAGGTAGTGCGACGCCGATGTCGCCGGCGTGATCGGATACATCGCGACCATTTCAATGCCGGCAGCCATTACGCCAAGGCCGGCAGCGGTATTGCCATTCATGACGACCGCTGATTCAAGGCGATCTTCTTCGGAAGCGGGTATTTCGAATGCGTAGTCGATATTCTCACGCGCGAATGTGTAGCCGGCGTCAAACAGGTCGTGGTTGATCTTGATGACCTTCTCGCTTTTCTTCTTGAAGATCTTTGTAATTTCGTCTTTCGCGATATCGGTATCGCGATGATAAATACTGCAGAGCATCCCGAGCACGAACATGTTCTTGCCCTTGCGGGGGTCCGGTACAAGTTTTAGACACTCTTTCTGGATGGGCAGTTCGATGACGATCAGCCCCTGGGACTTGAAGTCGGCAACTGCTTCCTTGTACTGCTCGCGAATCCTGGGGTCGGGATCTTCTTCCCACATATTCTCGAGCAGCACGACCGTGCCTTCCCTGTACGCGTGATTCGAAATGCGGGAGTAGAGCACTTGCTCGTTGAAGGCGACGACGATATCGGCTTCGTCGCCCATGTTCGTCATATAGTGTGACCCCATGCGGACACGGATACCGCTGGCGCCCTGACGTTCTCGAGCGGGTGGCTGGATTTCAGCCGGAATGATCTCGACGGTCCAGACGCCATTACCCATCTTGCCGCTGACAAGCCCAAGTACCTGGCCGCATTTCTGAGCGCCTTCGCCGGAATCGCTGACGATTTCGACGATGTGCTGGTTGACCTGGCGAACGCCATCCGTAGCCTGCATGATTTTCTCCGTATCTTTGATGGGTACGGCAACAGCCGCAGCAGAGTCGCCCGATTGTTCGACGCGAACTTCATCGAACCTGGCACGAAATTCCTCGATAGCCTCCCAGCGGGCTTGCTGAGCAGTCTCGATATCCTCGGTGTGCAGCGAGCGCCGCAAATCATAGCCAAGCGCGCCGCGAAGCGGC
>JAACFG010000182.1 GCA_009937605.1 Gammaproteobacteria bacterium
GACCGCGAGGCTGCGCTCCATTGGCTGGCAGAATCGGAAGCGACACGCATGGGCTGGTATCCATGGTTGCTGGGTAATTTCCCCGGCTCCGAAACTATAGCGGACGACCCGAGCGTGCGGGCACGTGCAGGAGCGTTGGGTCTTCCCGATCCACAGACGATGGGTTGCACGAACTGACCGGCACGCGCAAGCCGTCCGCTATTGGTCGCTCTCACGCATCCAGATCCGGAATCAGCTCGCTCTCGAGCGTCGCAATCATGTCCTTAAGCAGGAGTTTGCGCTTCTTGAGCCTGCGGATGCGTAATTGATCGACCATGGGGTCGTCCTGCAGGCGGTCGATCAGGTAGTCGAGGTCCCTGTGGCTGACTCGCAGCTCACGTAATCGCTCCAGTTGCGCAAACGATTCTGTGTCTACCTTCTCAGTCATACTTCCATGCTACTCGCTGGCAGGCAGCAGTGCCAACCAGTCACGGTTGGCTGCGCCAATGACGAAGAAGTACGGATTCAGGATGTCCGCTTTCGCATTGTATTTCATGGGGTTGCCATCCAGCGTGACAACACGTCCACCGGCCTGTTCGACCACGGCTTGTGCCGCGGCGGTATCCCATTCGGAGGTCGGGCCGAGGCGCGGATACAGGTCTGCACCACCCTCCGCAACAACACAGAATTTCAAGGAGCTACCCATTGGGACCATATCGTAGTCGCCGAGACTGTCGAGATAAGCGTCCAGGCTCGCGCCGCGGTGAGAGCGGCTGCCGACGATTCTTGGTGGTTCGCCTGCAGTTTTAGCCACCTCAATTGCGACCGGTTCAGCATCGCCATCACGGCACTGCGCGCCGACGCCCTCGCAGCCCACATACGTCTTGCCAAGAACGGGTACGTGCACCACACCAAGTACCGGTCGCTGATTCTCGATGAGCGCAATATTCACCGTGAACTCGCCGTTGCGATTCACGAACTCCTTGGTTCCGTCGAGAGGATCGATGAGCCAGTAGACTTGCCATTTGCCGCGTTCGTCAAAATCCGGGAGGCCCGACTCTTCCGAGATGATCGGGATATCCGGCGTGAGCGACAATAGCCCTGCCTCGATCCAGCGGTGCGACGCAAGATCGGCCTGCGTGAGCGGCGATTCGTCGTCCTTGCTTTGCACCTCGAAGTCGGTCGAGTAGACTTCGAGGATCGCGCGGCCGGCATCTTCGGCCAGCGTTACAATCGGATCGATGAGCGACTTCAATTCCATGTCTTATTCCTGCAGGGCAACCGGGCGCGCAGTATACCAATGAATCTTGACCCGCAAATGACACTTGAGCGATGTGAAACGCTGATGCTCGATATGGACGGGACCATTCTCGATCTCGCATTCGATAACTACATCTGGAAGAGTCTCGTTCCGCGACGTTATGCTGCTGCCAATGGCATGACATTCGAGGCGGCGCGCGAGCATCTTTTCGAGCAGTACTCAGCCATTCAAGGTGACCTGGAGTGGTACTGCCTGGATCACTGGAACGAGCGGCTCGGCATTGATGTGGTCAAAATTCACCACGATGTGACCCACCGCATCGGGTACTTGCCCGGTGCACTGGATTTTCTTCGCAACGTGCACCAATCCGATGTGCGCGTACTCCTTGTCACGAATTCGCACCCGGACACCCTGGATTTGAAAGACGCGGTAACGGGGCTTGCTGACTACTTCGATGGAATCCACAGCTCACATACCTACGGTCATGCGAAAGAGTCGCAGTCGTTCTGGAAAGCGCTACAGGACGATGTCGGTTTCGATGTCGAGACGACACTGTTCGTCGACGACAGTCAGCCGGTGCTGCAGAGCGCGCAGAAGTTTGGTGTGGAGATGCTGGTCACCGTCACCCGGCCCGACACATCGGAACCCACAAAACAAGGCTCCGAATTTCGGGGTGTTGAGGGCGTGAAGGATCTGTTGCCTAGGACTTCCTAGGGGGCCTGCGCCGGCTGCCCGAATGCGGTTTGCCGCCACCGCCCGAACGACCGCGCGGTCCGCCGCGTGGCTTGCGCGGGCGCGGTTTTGGCTTGATGATCTCGGGTAGGTCTTCGGGGTTGTAGCTCGCAACCGGAATCTTGTGACCGATGTACTTCTCGATCTCCGGCATCGTTATTACATAGGTTTCACAGCCCAGGCTGATTGCGTCTCCCGATGCGCCAGCTCGCGCTGTTCGACCAATCCGGTGAACGTAGTCTTCGGCATCCTGAGGCAGGTCGTAGTTGATGACGTAGTGAACGTCCGGAACGTGCAGCCCGCGAGATGCGACGTCCGTTCCGATCAGAACAGGCAAAGTGCCGGCCTGGAAATCCATGAGCATGCGCAGGCGCTTTTTCTGCGGTACGTCGCCGGAGATCGCTTTTGCGTGAATGCCGTTCGCCTCGAGGAAATCCTGAACGCGTTCTGCCTCGCGCTTCATGTTCACGAAGATCATGATGCGCCCGTCACCCATTTCGCGAACGAGGCCAATAAGCAGTGGCATCTTGTCTTCGTTGGATGGATAGAAAATAGCCTGGCGTACGCGGTCCGCGGTGACCTTGTCCGGCTCGATGCGGATTAGCTCCGGTTCATTCATGTGCTCGTAAGCGAGCTCCATGACGCGTTGCGACAGCGTGGCTGAGAAAAGCATATTCAGGCGCTTGTCCGGATCGGGCAGGCGGCGCAGCAAGTAGCGAATGTCCTTGATGAATCCGAGGTCGAACATGCGGTCGGCTTCGTCGAGGATCGCAACCTCAACCTGGTCGAGTTTGAACACACCCTGCTTGAAGTAGTCGATGATGCGCCCCGGCGTGCCAATCAGCAGGTCGACACCGCCTTCGAGCGTTCTGCGCTGCTTCTCGTAGTCCGTTCCGCCGTAAGCGAGGGCGATCTTGAGGCCGGTATGTTTGCCGATCACTTCCGCGTCGTTGGCGATTTGGATAGCGAGTTCCCGGGTCGGTGCGAGAGCAAAAAGTCGAGGTTGCCGCTTTCTGTCGGGATCGCGCTCAACGCTCAACAGGCGCTGAAAGGCAGCGATCAGAAACGCGGCTGTCTTGCCGGTTCCTGTTTGCGCCTGGCCGGCGACATCGTGGCCTTTGAGCGCGATTGGCAGTGTGTCCGCCTGGATGGGTGTGCAGAATTCGAAGCCTGCATCACGAATGCCCGCCTGGATGCGTTCATCCAGTGGCAAGGAGTCGAATCTGAGGTCGCTCAGATGATTTTCAGACATAAGATAAGAACCGGAAAATATGCGTTAAAAGCTTGCAAAATGGCTCGCGAAACGGTCAAATTGGCCCTAATTCGACGCGACAACCGTCGCACCCGCCAATTTCGCTTTTCAACGACCCAGAAATAAGCCGGAGAAGTTACCGGAATTCGTCGGCAATAAAGCTGCGACATAGTGCCTGATAGTTCAGGCAGCGTCACCCATTTTTGAAATGTTCGTTCGCCAGGTGTTGGCGGCGGGCAATTCCATTATCAACCTTAATGATTCGTTTGAAGGAGTTAGCCGGTGAGCGACAAGATTGTGCACACCTCGGACGGCACGTTTGATGCCGATGTATTACAGAACAACAAAGCAGTATTGCTCGACTTCTGGGCTGAATGGTGTGGCCCATGCAAGATGATCGCGCCGCTGCTTGATGAGATGGCCGACAAGTACGAAGACAAGCTTGCCATCGTCAAACTGAATGTTGATGAAAACCCGAACACAGCTCAGAAGTTCGGCATTCGCAGCATTCCCACATTAATCCTGTTCAAGGACGGCGCCGTTGAGGCGCAATTGATGGGCGCGATGCCAAAATCGCAGCTCGAAGAGTTCTTGGACACCAATCTGTGAGAGGGTACTTGGGTACTTCAACTAAAAATCGTCCGAACAAGTCGGGCAACAAGGGAAAGGGAAATCCGAATCGTCGCAGGCGCAGACGTCCGCCGCAGGACATGTACCCGGATGACGAGGGTAGCCTCGAGGTAATACCGCCCGAGCAGCTCGAAGCGAGCAAGACAATGATGAACCTGACGGAGCTGAAAACCCGTCCGGCAGCAGCACTTGTTGAGCTCGGTGAGTCGCTTGGCGTCGAGAACATGGCGCGCTCGCGCAAGCAGGACATCATTTTCTCGATTCTCAAGGCCCATGCCAAACAGGGCGAAGACATCTACGGTGATGGTGTTCTCGAGATTCTGCAGGATGGTTTCGGCTTCCTGCGCTCCTCGGACAGCTCCTATCTTGCCGGCCCGGATGACATTTACGTCAGCCCCAGCCAGATTCGGCGTTTCAACCTGAGAACCGGTGATACGGTGTCGGGCCTGATTCGCCCGCCGAAAGAAGGTGAGCGGTATTTCGCCTTGCTCAAGATTGGCGAGATCAACCACGACGCTCCGGAAAATGCACGCACGAAGGTTCTGTTTGAGAACCTGACGCCGCTGTTTCCGAAAGACCGTCTCGTTCTGGAACAGGGTAACGGGAGTACCGAGGACCTTACGGCACGCATCATCGATATGGTCGCACCGATCGGTAAGGGCCAGCGCGGCCTGATCGTGTCACCACCGAAGGCCGGTAAGACGATGCTGCTGCAAAACATCGCATCAGCGATCTGCGCGAACAATCCCGAGGTCGACCTGATGGTGTTGCTCATCGACGAGCGCCCCGAGGAAGTCACCGAGATGACGCGCACGGTACGTGGTGAAGTTGTCTCGTCAACGTTTGACGAGCCGGCTAGCCGCCACGTCCAGGTTGCCGATATGGTCATCGAGAAGGCGAAGCGCCTCGTCGAGCATAAGCGCGACGTGGTCATTCTGCTCGATTCGATTACCCGACTCGCGCGCGCCTACAACACGGTCGTACCCAGCTCCGGCAAGGTCCTGACCGGTGGTGTTGATGCCAACGCATTGCACCGTCCCAAGCGCTTCTTTGGTGCTGCTCGCAATATTGAAGAGGGCGGCAGCCTGACCATTCTGGCGACGGCGCTTGTTGATACCGGCTCCAAGATGGACGAAGTGATCTACGAGGAGTTCAAGGGCACCGGCAACATGGAGATCCACCTGGATCGCCGCATCGCGGAGAAGCGCGTGTTCCCGGCAATCAACATCAACCGTTCTGGCACGCGCAAGGAAGAGCTGCTGACCGCTCCGGACGAGCTGCAGAAGATGTGGGTCCTGAGGAAAGTATTGCACCCGATGGATGAGCTCGCGGCAATCGAGTTCCTGCTGAACAAGCTGCAGGACACGAAAACCAACGCGCAGTTCTTCGAGGCGATGAAACGGTAGGAGCGGTTCTCGAACCGCGACCGAACGATTTCGCCGCGGTCAGGTTCGTCGGAGCACATCTACTGTGCTCCAGTTCCTGTCCCGACGAACCGAGTCGGGATCCTCGATCACGGGGAGTGTTGCGATTCGCTCACAGTAAGTTGCAGGAAACGCATGCCGGAGGCAGCCGAGCAGCACCATCTCGCGGTACCAGTCGAAGGGCTCCAGCAGCTCGTCGATGTGCGTATGTGATGCGACGTAGGTGAAGCACTTGCCGAAACCCGGGACGCTGATCTCGTCAATGTCGTAGCCATTGCCGACGCCCTCGATCGTGTCGAGTACCTTCCTGTCCGCCGCGGCCACCTCGTAAATTGCGATGTGCAGGCCCTGGCCGCAGTCGGTGATGCCGCATTTCGCCGACTGGTCCTGGCCGCGCTTGTGGAACTGCAGCGTGTATTTACG
>JAACFG010000183.1 GCA_009937605.1 Gammaproteobacteria bacterium
CCGGGATCACGGCAAGTGCCAGCACGGTCGCACTGATCATTCCGCCGACCATGGGCGCCGCAATACGCCGCATCACCTCGGAGCCAGTGCCGCTGGACAACATGATCGGCAGCAAGCCGCCAATCGTTGCTGCCACCGTCATCACAACAGGTCGGATGCGCAGCAGTGCGCCCTCCATGACCGCATCCTCAATATCCTGGTCGCTGGCAATCGTACGTCGATCCAGCGCCTGATTAAGGTAGACCAGCATGATCACGCCAATCTCGACTGCAACGCCCGCCAGGGCAATGAACCCCACACCAACCGCTACCGACAACTCGTAGCCAAGCAGGTACAAGAGCCACAGTCCGCCGATCAGTGCGAACGGCAGCGTCCCCATGATGATCGCGACTTCGCTGAACCGACCAAAGTTAATGAACAGGAGCAAGACGATTACGGCAAGCGTGATTGGGCCAACCACGGCCAGTCGGTCCCGTGCCCGCACCATGTATTCGTACTGACCGGACCAAGCCAGCGAATAGCCTGCTGGCAGCTCAATGGAGCGGGCCACAACCTCCCGCGCCTCTGCGACGTAAGAACCCAGGTCGCGATCTGCGATGTCGACATAGGTCCACCCATTCGGGCGGGCGTTCTCGCTCTTGATTACCGGAGGGCCATCAACAACGCTTACGTCGGCAACGTCAGCCAGCGCAATTCTCGCGCCCGATGGCGTGACAATCGGAAGCAGGCGAAGCTGTTGTACCGAGTCGCGCACGCGCTGTGGGTAGCGGACATTCACGGGATAACGTTCAAGCCCCTCCACAGTTTGCGTGACATTCATACCACCGACTGCCGTCTGAATGACGTCCTGCACGTCAGTGATATTCAATCCGAATCGTGACGCTCTTTGCCTGTCGATATCCACGTCCACATATCGACCACCGGCGACCCGCTCTGAATACACAGAAGCGGTGCCAGCAACGCCTTCGAGAATTTGTTCCAACTGCTGACCGATCCCTTCAATGACCTTGAGGTCGGGGCCGGCAACCTTGATGCCGACCGGCGTCTTAATGCCTGTCGCAAGCATGTCGATGCGTGTCTTGATCGGCATCACCCACGCATTGGTCAGGCCCGTGTACTGAACTGCCCTATCGAGTTCCGCGCGTAACTTTTCCGGTGTCATGCCAGGGCGCCATTCCTCACGCGGCTTCATCTGAATAACGGTTTCGATCATGGTCAGGGGCGCGGGGTCCGTCGCGGTCTCCGCTCGCCCTATCTTGCCGAAGACCTGCTTCACTTCGGGCACCTCGCTGATCATCTTGTCGGTGTGCTGAAGAATCTCACGCGCTTTGTCGATGGACACGCCCGGGTAGGTTGTCGGCATGTACATCAGATCTCCTTCATCCAGCGGAGGCATGAACTCGGACCCCAGGCGTGTCGCCGGCCACAAACCGATCAACAAGATAATTGCCGCGACAGCCAGCGTGGCTCTTGGTGAGCGAATGACCGCGCTGATGACAGGACGGTAGGCCGCGATCAATGCACGATTCACCGGGTTCTTGCCCTCATGAATGACCTCGCCCCGGATGAAGTAGCCCATGAGCACGGGGACCAGCGTTATCGACAGTATGGCCGCCGCGGCCATTGCATACGTCTTAGTGAACGCAAGTGGCGCGAACAGGCGCCCCTCCTGCGCCTCGAGCGTGAATACGGGCAGAAAGCTCAGTGTGATTATCAGCAACGAGAAAAATAACGGTGGGCCGACTTCAGACGCCGCCTCACCCATGATGCGCCACCGGTTCTCGGGCGTCAGCGCCTCTTTCTCAATGTGCTTGTGCACGTTCTCGATCATGACGATTGCCGAATCGACCATGGCGCCGATCGCGATTGCGATACCACCCAGTGACATGATGTTCGCGTTGATTCCTTGCGCGCGCATGATGATGAACGCAACGAGTACACCAAGCGGCAGGCTCAGAACGATGACCGCTGACGAACGCAGATGAAACAGGAACAGCGCACACACCAGTGCGACGACCATGAATTCTTTTATCAGCGTAATTTTGAGCGTATTGACCGAGCGTTCGATCAGCTCCGACCGATCGTAGGTCGTGACAATCTCTACGCCTTCCGGGAGGCTTTTCTCCAGCTCTGCGAGGCGTGCCTTGACCGCGTCGATAGTCGCCGACGCGTTCTCACCCCAGCGCATCACAACGACGGCGCCGACGACTTCGCCCTCACCATTAAGGTCCGCAATACCTCTGCGCATCTGTGGCCCCACCCGGATTTCCGCAACGTCGGATAGCAGGAGGGGCGTGCCTTGAGGATTCACGCCGAGCGGGATGGCGGCAAGATCCTCGATGCCGTGCAAGTAGCCGGTCGCCCGCACCATGTATTCCGCTTCACCCATTTCGATAACGGACCCACCGGTTTCGTGATTGCCGTCGCGAATTGCTTGCTTGAGTCTAGCCAGCGTGATCCCGAACGCTCTCAGCTTGTCCGGATCAACGACGACCTGGTACTGCCGTACCATGCCGCCAATCGTCGCAACCTCGGCAACGCCCTCCACCGTCTGCAACTCGTACTTGATAAACCAATCCTGCAGGCTGCGCAGTTCGGCCAGATCGTGCTGGCCTGTGCGGTCCACGAGGGCAAACTGAAAGACCCAGCCCACACCCGTCGCGTCCGGTCCCAGCGACGACGTTGCCTCCGGTGGCAAGCTGGACGACACCTGGTTCAGGTATTCAAGGACCCTTGATCGCGCCCAGTAAAGGTCTGTACCGTCTTCGAAGATGACGTAGACGTAGGAGTCACCGAAGAACGAGTAGCCTCGAACTGTCACGGCCTTTGGCACCGACAGCATTGCGGTCGTCAGCGGATACGTAACCTGATCTTCCACGACTTGCGGTGCCTGCCCGGGATACGACGTTTTGACAATTACCTGCACGTCGGAGAGATCTGGCAGCGCATCAACAGGCGTTTCCTTGACCGCGTACACGCCCACAGCCGCGACGATGACGGCGGCGATTACTACAAGGACCCGGTTCGCAATGGACCATCGAATCAGTGCAGCGATCACTGCGAACTCTCCATCCGACCAAGGGCGCTGCTGATGTTTGACTCGGAATCGATCAGGAACTGGGCCGACGTTACGACGCGTTCACCATCTGCCAGCCCCCGACGGATCGCCACACGCTCACCGGACTCAATCCCGATTAGCACTTCGCGCGACTCGAACTGGCCATCGCCAAGATCGACCACAACCCGATTCGATGAGCCACCACGGATAACCGCTTCGCGAGGGATGTGGACGATGTCATCGATTGCACTACCGTCGATCACAACGCGAGCGAACATATTCGGTCGCAGAGTTGCCCCTTCGTTGTCGAAGCGCAGACGAACCTTCAACGTGCGCGTCGTGGGATCGAGCTCCGGATAGACGTAGTCGACGGAACCCCGCAGTGTCCTGCCAGGCAGGTAGTCGAGCTCGACTGTAGCTTCCTGACCCGGCTGCACCCAGGCCGATTGCCGCTCGAATACTTCGGCGAGCACCCACACGCGATCAAGGCGCGCAACCGACATGATTTCAGTGGCGGGTGTAACGAAAATACCCTCCCGAACACCGAGGTGCGCGATGACGCCATCTGATTCCGCGAAGACGCGAATTCGCTGGCTCACAGCACGGTCACGCTCAAGCCGTGCGATTCCGTCCCTGGTGACGCCCAGCGCAGTCAGGCGATCACGCGAGGCATCCTTCAGCCCCTGGTTGTTACTCGCCAGCGCAGTCAGGAACTCCTGCTGAGCATTAACCAGTGTTGGCGAATAAAGCTCGAAGAGCAGTTCGCCCTTCTCTACCGGGTCGCCTGTGGCCGTCTTCGCAAGTGTCTCTATCCAGCCATCCACGCGAGTATGTACATGCTGCAACGTGTCCTCGTCATAGCCGATATACCCCACGGTTTCGATGCGTCGCGGTAACGACCCTCGCTCCGCTAACGCCGTACGTACACCAAGATTGTTGACCAGTGTTGGATCGATCGACACAACTCCGGACCGCGCATCGACGGCATTCGCATATACGGGTACGAGGTCCATCCCCATCGGTGACTTGCCGGGTGCGTCGCGCCTGTAATCCGGATCCATCGGTGCAACCCAGTAGAGGATTTCCTGCTCGGTTGAATCAGGTATCGGCATTTCGCCAGGAATTTGTCGACCGACGAGGGCGCCAACTACGAGCGCTGCCAGGATCGCAATCGCTATCAGTATGTTTGTTTTCATTTGTCCAGCCCTCCGAGGTTGGCGAGTACCGCGTAGCTTTGCGCGCGCTCGACCTTCAGGCGAATGTGTTCAAGTCGGGTATTCAGATCGTCGATAAAGCCGCGCATAACGTCGGAGAAATCGGCTGTGTCACTCTGGTAAGCGAGCAATGCAGACTGCGCCTGGCCCTTCGATTGTTCGAGGATTCGTGACTCGTAGAGTTCGAGCCGGCGCGTCAAATCCAGCCATCGCGCATGCTCCACGTCGAGTTCACTCTGTAGCTGCGCCGCCAACGCAGTGCGTGAGTATTCGGCCGCACTGCGCTCGCTCAACGCCGCTGCAAGGTCTCGGTCCTGGCGATTCTTGCCAAAGAACGGCAGATCCACCGTGACCGCCAGACTGACGAAGTCCGACCGCGGTTGACCGTCCGGCTGATATCCCTCGCGGTAGCCGTATCCCAGATCGAGCGCCCATCCTGGCTTCTTGTTTTCCTCGGCCATGTCGACGGCGGCCTGCTGCGCAGATACCCCCGCATTAGCCGCCGCAAGGATCGGGTGGGCCGCGAGACCATCTCTCAGCGTGGGCAATTGTGGCGGCACGTTCCAGTCCGGGAGCTTCATCGCGATTGGCCGATGGGCATCTTTCCCCAGCCATCTCGACAGTTCGGCCTGCGCCTCAGATCTCGCTCGATCCGCTTCGATCAGTCGATCGTCGAGCCGGCTCAGTTCAAGTTCTGCGCGCAAAACGTCGTGCTGCGATTTGCGCCCCACGGCATACATCGAACGGGTAATCGTAACCAGATCTGCAAAGAAGGGCCGCGACTCGCTCACCAACGACCAGGCCTGTTGTGAGTAGTACGCCTCAAGCCACGTGTTGCGGACGGAAGTCAGAACCTCCCGCAACCGCGCGTCGGCACTATTGTCGAATGCATCGGCCTTGGCACGCATTTGCTCGCTGCCAAGCTCGCGAACGCGCCCCCGGGGAAAGGCCTGGCGGATGCCGAGTTTTGCCTGGGTCATGCCTTCGGCCGAGAACCCGCCGCCGTCGGTCGGGTAATTCTCCAGGCCAACACGCAGCACCGGATCAGGCAATTGCCCCGCGGACACTGCCTGCTCCTGAAATGCGTCGGCCCGGGCCAGCATTGCCTGATGGCCCGGCTCGCCAGCGATAGCGATGTCTTCCGCCTCGGCAAGCGTCAACGGGATGCGCTGCTGGGCGGTAGCGACGGAACTCCACGGCAATAAAGCCATGAACG
Organism: Gammaproteobacteria bacterium; assembly: GCA_009937605.1. GTDB lineage: Bacteria > Pseudomonadota > Gammaproteobacteria > Steroidobacterales > Woeseiaceae > UBA1847. The sequence goes on from JAACFG010000183.1 coordinate 5,489, forward strand.
TGAAAAGTACGATGTGAACGGGCAGTCGCCCGCGAAAAACAAACATAGGTCCAACTCCTGCGAAAAAACCGGAAGGGTTTACGGGGCAGGGTTGGCTAGATCAGGTAGATGCAGAAGAGCTTGTGGCGGGCTTCGGCACGCCCGGGCGGATCCGGTGGATCCGACGCAGAATAACTTCGCGGGTCGGGGGCGACGTCATCCGTGTCCGGAGCGTCCCAGAGCTCGAGCAGGCCATCGCGTTTGTCCACACTGACATCGTCGAGCTCACAGCATTCGGGTAACTCCAGGTTCACCTCGGCCGGGCAGCAATCGTGCCCTTCCTCGATGACCTCGAGTGCCATCGCGCAGGGCACGAGGGCCAGATTCAGCAGGGCCGCGATCAATACAGCGTACACCCGGCGGGATGCCGGGACGGCCAATTTCTTTGCAAGCCCTTGAATCATTCGCCCTTTTTAGACGGGTATGGACTTCTGTGCAAGGAAATCCACCGATTTTTTGCGATTTTATTGTTGAAATTGATATAGGTCAGTGTTTATCTCGCCCGGATATCGCATGCTGTTGAGAATGATTCGTATTCTCATTATCTGCCTGTTTTTCCTTTGTACGCCGCTCTTCGCATCGGAGCCGCCCGAGGGCTCGGTTCTTATCGAGCTACTC
>JAACFG010000042.1 GCA_009937605.1 Gammaproteobacteria bacterium
TTGGTGGTGATGGGTGGAATTGAACCACCGACCTACGGGTTATGAGTCCGTCGCTCTGACCATCTGAGCTACATCACCTTATGTTTCGTCGGGACCTGAACGGTCCGCGAGGGCCGCAGATTGTCCCGATGCGGCCCCTGACTGTCAAGATATTCTACGCCTGGAATACGGTTTCCGGTACAGTCCCGCCATGAGCCTGAGCTTCGTCTACAGCCTTGAAATGCTTGGCACTGCGGCCTTTGCCTTCAGTGGCGCCCTCGCCGCCTCGCGTAAACGCATGGACATCTTCGGCTTCTGCGTGCTCGCCCTGATGCCAGCCGTCGGTGGCGGCACGATCCGGGACATCATCATCGACCGCGTACCGGTATTCTGGGTTAGCGACAACCGCTACATCGCCGTCGCGATCATTGCGGCGCTCGTCGTGTTCTTTGCCCCTCATCGCAAACCGGGAGGACGGCGCCAATTGCTGGTCTGGGCCGATGCCCTCGGCCTCTCGCTCTTCGCCGCGCTCGGCACCGAAATCTGCCTGCAGCACAATACTGGGCCGCTTGTCGCTGTCATGCTGGGCGTTACCACGGCAGTAACCGGCGGCATGATCCGTGACGTCATCTGCAACGAGATTCCCTTGATCCTGTCACGAGAAATCTATGCGACGGCCGCGTTCGCGGCGAGCCTGGCCTACGTCCTCGCCGACAACCTGGCGCTTGATGGCAACCTGGCTTTGACGATCGGGGTAGCAACAGGCTTCGCGGTCCGGGGACTCGCTATCGTCTACAACTGGTCACTGCCATCCTTTGGAGCGACCAAGGATTGACCAGGAACGATGATTAGCCACCCAAAGGTCCGCGAGCTTCTCCGGCAATCGTCGGTCTCCGTGCTCCTTGTGGTTCTTTTCCAGAGCGCTTTGGCCGCCGATTTCGGCGGCTATGTCGCCCTTACGACCGACTATGTAAAGCGAGGTGTTACACAAAGCGACGGGGATGCCGCGCTGCAACTCGGTGCGGAAGTCAGCTTCGACAGCGGCTTCTATCTTGGCGCGTGGGCCTCGACGATCGACATCTCCAATGGTCCCTCGCGGCAGCGGGACCTGGAGGTCAACTACTACGCAGGTTATGCTCTGGACGTCTCGGACTCCTGGCGGTTCACGGCCGGCGCGGTGGCTTACTCCTATCCCGGACAAACAGGTAATGTGGACTATGATTACGTCGAGTATTCACTGGGCGGCAGCTTCAACGACCAGGTCTGGCTCGATGTGGCTTACTCACCGGACCTGTATAACACGGGCCGTTCAACCACCAACATAGAACTTTACGCGGAGTGGCCGGTTGGCAGCATGTGGGCGATCGGTGGCGGCGTGGGGCATTACGATACGTCGAACCTGACCGGTCGTTCTTATCTGTACTGGCAACTGGGCATTACCGCTTATCTAAGTTGGGCCAACGTCGACCTGCGCGCTCACGATACTGACGATTGGGTGCCGATTATCAGTACGCCTGACCGGGCCGACTCGCGCATCGCCTTGACCGTGCAGATTCCTTTCTGAAGACAGGCCTAATCACCGCAGCGCTGCGCCGATCCGGCGAGATTGAGCGCATCGCAGGCGTTAATCGATACCATGGACCGCACGTCGTCATCCTGTGATTGTCTTAATATGCTGCTAATCGTATCGAGCGAGCTTTCTGGCTGGATCGAAAGTAACAGTGCGACAACACCACTCACGTGCGCGGCCGCCAGGGAGCTACCGGAACGAAAATCGTAATTACCTGCCGGCAACGCGACGATGATCCTGGAGCCGGGGGCGAAGATTGCGTCACTCGGATGTTCTGTCAGTGAGCCTTGCGGCGGCGTTACGCCAACGCCAAGCACACGCTGCATACTTGACGGGAACCCGTCGTCTGGATTGGTGCCGGGAAGTCCGGCGGCAACCACAACGACACCGGCATCAACTGCCTTTTCGATCAATCGTTCCAGCAACGGATCGTACGGCCCGCGCAAGCTGAGGTTCAGCACATGGGGTGGATCACCCAGCACAGCATCCATGGCTTTCAATAGTGAAAACGTATCGCAAAGCGCAGGCTTGTCCTCGCCTCCGCTCCAGCATGATACGTATAGCTCCAGGATCGCTTCAGGCGCTATGCCGACCATTCCCAGTGCGTTGTTGGAGCGCGCACCGATAACACTGGCGACTGCAGTGCCATGGATTCGGTCGTCAGCCTGGCCCTTGGCCAGGAACTCCTGAACTCGCACTACGCGTCCGACGAGGTCCTCGTGATTCTTGTCAATATTGCTGTCTATGATCGCGACACGAACCCCGGCACCTTGAGTGGTTTGGTGAGCCGCCGCAATGTCCAGCACATCGAGTCCATACTGCAGGTTCGCATAGGTATCGTTGTAGCTATCCGCATTGGTGACGCTGGTCTCGAACTGCTGCAGTGCTTGTGCTGAATCGACGCGAACATCGGCGTTCAAGCTGACCAGGATGGATTTCCTGTCGGCCCCTTCCGGCACTCGATAAACAAAGCAATACACAGACAGGGAGCCAATCGGCCAGCGCTCAATTTCCTCGAGCGCATATTCTTTTTGGATCGCCGCTGCATCACGCCGCACCTTTTGAGCAATCGAGTAGCGTTTGCGGTGCAGATATGGCGCACCCATTCCGGCGCTCGTCGAGGTCGCCGAGGTATTGTCAAAAGTAACGAGAATGTCGCGCGCGGGATCAGGCGTCTCCTTTGCTGCAACGAGCATAGAGAAGAAGACAAGAACTACTGCGAGCGAATACCTGAGCATCCTCTGGTCCATTACCTGACGGGGAACTGGAGCGCCGTGAACCTCGCCGATTGTACCCCCTCTATCGAATCGGTGAACTCTTCATACTCGTGCAGGACCTGTATTGTCGGCTCCGCAAATTGTATGTGTACTTCGTACAAACCCTTGTCATTGACAGCCCACTTGATGGCGCCGTCAAGTTCCGCGGCTATCCTGGCGCGATCAGCCTCGGCCACATTCTCTTCGAACTGCACCTGCAAAATATAGTCGATATTGCCCGACGAATTCGTCGAAGTGGCCGTCTGAAAGAGCTGGTTGTCAGAATTGACGTTTTCCCCTGGATACAGGATCCAGAGCATGCCGACGGCCAGAATAGCTACGCCGGCCGCAACAGCAATCAAGTGCGGCGCGATCAGCGATACTGGCGAAACTGGCGATTGCCGCTGGCGAGCATAGTCATCAACTCCCACGATATCCTCGGCCCGGGTCGCCGGTTTCATCGGCGTCAGTTCGCGACTCAACACGGAAGCATGCATTCCCTCGTGCAGTCTCAAATCCGCCTGACAATCGCTACAGCATTCCAGGTGTTGAGCTAGTGCTGCAGCCTCCTTGTCTGAAAGCGTTCCATTCACGTACCACGGAATGTTCTTCCGACTCTCGTCGCAACACCGATCCAAATCATAATTCGTCATTCGAGATGTCCTGTGTCCAATTTTCGGGAACCCCGCTCGCGATAAGCTGCTCCTTCATCTTTTTTCGTGCATGAAACATGCGAGTCTTAACCGTGTTTATCGGGACGCCGCTGGCGTTGGCCGTTTCCTCGCATGACAGTCCAAGAAAATAAACAAGCATCACCGTGAGTTTTTGTTTTGGAGGCAACGTTTGTAAACCTTGCCGAACCCAGTCCTCGCGCTCCAGTCGCGCGTCGGTCTCGCCGACCACGGCATCGTCATCCCTGATAGAGACCAGTTTGAACTTACGTTTTCTCAGGTGCGCCAGTGCCTGCCGATAGGCAATCCCAAAGATCCAGGTTGACACTTTGGACTCGCCGCGGAATCGTCCGGCATCCTTCCACAATGTCAGCATCACATCATTTGCCAATTCCTCGGCAGCGCCGTGTGAACGTGTAAGCCTGAAAAGGAATGAGAACAAGCGCGGGTGGTAGTTATTGAACAGCTCTTCAAAAGCGCCACGGTCACCATCCGCAACACGTCGCAACAGCAGCGCCTCCGCCGCCTTGTCGTTACCCGCTATGCCTGATTTGACCGGCGTCATAAGCAATCTCGACCCATCCCTCTAAAGCCAATCTGACCTGCCCGTGTTGGTGGGTGGGTACATCCGTGGAAAAGGTTCATTTTCGTGTCAATTGAACCTTTTGCCATGACTCGCTCACGTACCACAGGTTCATGTCATTGATCATGGTGAGCAAAAAATTGACTTCACAACCTAACCATAGCAGGACAACGGTCCTTTTCCCGCTGATCGCTGCCTTCCTGGTCTCCTGCACAGGTGGCGACGGCAGCGGCCTGCCCCCGCGGCTTCCGCCTGAGGCCGTTGGCCCCAATTTCTCCGAAATCCAGGCAAATATTATCGAACCCAACTGCGCCACCACCGGTTGCCATCTTGGCGCCGCGGCGCCGCAAGGCCTGCGACTCGACAGCGCCAACAGTTACGGCATGCTCGTCGGCGTTCCCAGCAACGAGTCTTCCTCGACGCTCAGAGTCGCGCCCGGGGATCCGGACAGCAGCTACCTGGTTCACAAGCTGGAAGGCACGGCATCGGTCGGCGCGCAGATGCCATTGGGCGCGCCCGCCCTGGACCAGGTATCCATCGACGTAATCCGGCAATGGATTAGTGACGGGGCCATCGACGACCGGATACCGTCATCGAATCCGATCCGGGTAACATCCCTCTCCCCGGCACCGGGCAGTGAACTTGTCGCCGCACCGTCCAGTATTCTGGCAACGTTCGACCGCGAACTCGATGTGTCGACCGTGAACGAAATGACCTTTCTCGTCGAAGCAAGCGGTGGCGATGCCACGTTTGGTGACGGCAATGAAACGACCATTAGTGCCAGTAGCATTGTGGCAAATCCGACAAGCGCATCATTTGAGCTAACGGGCGTTACATTAGTGGACGACACCTACCGGGTCCGACTGCTCGGCTCGGGCGCCTCCATGATCATGGACCTCAATGCAAACGCGCTCGACGGAGAGTACTCCGGGACATTCCCGTCCGGTAACGGCACGGCTGGCGGCGACTTCGAAGCAATCTTCTCACTGGCGACGCCAGTCGGTGGTGCAACACTGGACGCACTGCAGGCGAGCATATTCACGCCGAGCTGCGCAGTGTCCGGATGTCACACGGGGCCGGCCAGCAGTTCCCTGCCGTCCGGACTGGACCTGAGCGCGGCTGATGCCAGCTTCGCGAACCTGGTGGGTATAGCAAGCTTGCAGCAACCGGCAATATCCAGGGTTGCCGCCAACGACCCGGACAACAGTTACCTCGTGCAGAAGATCGAAGGCACTGCGGCTAGTGGCTCAAGGATGCCGCTTGGCGGCGGCCCGCTTGATCAGGCCCTTATCGACGACGTCCGCGAGTGGATAAGCAACGGAGCGAATCGCTAAATGAATATCAGAAACTTTGCGTGGTTCCTGTTGGGGGCCCTGCTTTTGATAAGCGCCCGGCAGCCGGCACAAGCCGAACCCTACATTGCCGTGCAAAAAGGCATGCAATGTTCCGCATGCCATAGCAGTCCTGCCGGCGGCGGCAAGCGTACGGTCTATGGCAACGTGTTTGCACAGTCCGAAATGGCGGCGCGCCGCCTGGGCCAGGGCGACGCATGGACAGGCGAACTTACGAGCTGGTTGGCCATCGGCGCCAACCTGCGTGCCAGTTACGAGGCTACTGACACCCCGAATCAGGACAGCACATCGGACACCGACTTCAATCGGGGGAACTTCTATATCGAAGCTACCCTGATTCCCAGCATCCTGTCCGTGTACATAGACGAGCAATTCTCCCCGGACGGTTTTGAAAATCGTGAAGCCTACCTGCGACTAAACAGCAGGGACACGAAATGGTTTCTTGCTGTTGGGGAATTCTACCTGCCCTATGGATTGCGCCTTCAGGATGACACCGCGTTTGTTCGGCAGGCAACCGGAATAAATTTTGCCACCACCGACCGCGGCGCCCAGGGGGGCTACGACTCCGGACCCTGGTCCGTGATTGCGTCCGTTACGGACGGCAGCGGCTCCGGGCAGGACAGCGCCAACGGCCAGGTCAGCATGGTCGGCAGCTACGTGCAGCCGACCTGGCGTGCCGGCATTAGCGCCAACAAATTCGACGACGATTCAGGTGACCGTACGATGTTTGGTTTGTTTGGAGGCCTGAAGACAGGACCGGTTGCCTGGTTAGCCGAGATAGACAGCATTAGCGATGATGTCTCACCCGGCGTAACAACCGATGCAGTTGCCGGGCTACTGGAGGCGAACTGGACATTTGTGGGTAAGCATAATCTGAAACTCAGCTATGACTACCTCGACCCGGATCTCGATATTAGTGAGGACCACCAGGTTCGCTACAGCGTTGTCTGGGAGTACTCGCCAATTCAGTTTACGCAGGTGCGCATCGGCTACCGCCTCTATGACGGAATTCCACAGGTGGACGCCCAAAACCGCGAGACTTTTTTTGTCGAGATTCACGGTTTCTTCTAATCGAAGCTGCGTTTTGAACCTTTTTCTGCGTCGGATACACCCACCGTATTACCAGACCTGCCCAAGAGCAGGTCCCACCACAAGAACCGCCGGGGAAAATTCTCATGACTACCCAAAGTAGATTGCCGTACCTCCTGTTGGCCTGTCTGGCCCTGTTTTTCATTTCCGGTTGCGGCGGTGGTGGCGGGGGTTCTGCGCCTATAACACCTCCTCCGGTTGACACCACGGCCCCGACCGTTGCCGCGGTGCAGGCTCCTGCCGGCACGGTGAATCGAACCGTAACCCTGACGGTTACCGCGACCGACAACGTCGGTGTAACGACTGTGCGTTTCCTCGTCGACGGTGCACTTCTCGGCAGCGATACAACGGCGCCATTCACAATAGACTGGGACACATCAGCCGAGACCGAGGGCGATCACACGCTGACGGCCGAGGCTGAAGATGCAGCCGGAAACGTCGGCACTTCGACCGCGACGACCGTAAGCGTTGAGAACATGCTCGCATTTTCGACCGTGGCGAGCGGTCTCGAAGAGGTGCCGTTCTCAGACTCACAAGCCACGGCACAGGCCGATCTGACGGTCAATGTCGCAACCGGCGAAGTGCAGGGTGGCTTGGTTACCAACGGCATTGCGGCAACGGCAGCCCATGTCCACGATGCCTTTGCCGGTTCAAACGGTCCGGTTTTGATTCCACTCGATCAGGATCTTGCCGATGCAACGATCTTTACGGTGCCAGGCGGAACGATCCTGGATTCAGCCGGGATCGATCGACTGCTTGCCGGCGCGCTGTATGTCAATGTCCACTCGACTGCATTTCCGGCCGGAGAGATTCGCGGCCAGATTCTTCCGGACGGATTCGTTCTTCTCTTCAGCGATCTCACCGGCTCGGAAAGTGTGCCGCAGATCGACAGCGCTGCGAGCGGGCGTGCGGCCACTACGCTTGATTCGGCGACCGGCACGGTCACCGTTCACGCACAGGTCACAGATCTCGATGACGCAACTGAGGCGCACATGCACCAGGCCTTTGCTGGTGCGACCGGGCCGGTAGTCATTGCCCTCAGCAAGGATCTGGCGGACCCCGGGCACTGGTTCGCTGATGGCCAGGTGCTGAATGCGGCTGCGCTGACGGCGTTCGACAACGGTCAGCTGTATGTGAACGTTCACAGCCCTACGTATCCTGCCGGCGAAATTCGCGGTCAGGTGCTGCCGGAGGGGATTGCTGTGTTATTTGCCGAACTGTCCGGCGATCAGGAAGTTCCGATCGTGGAAACGACGGCTGACGGACTCGCGACGCTGACTCTCGATGAAGCCGGTTCGACATTAACGGTGCACGTCAATACTCTTGGACTGGACAACGCCACTGCCTCTCATCTGCACGACGCGTTTGGTGGCCTGAACGGGCCCGTCGCGATCGGCCTCACTCAGGATGGCAGCAATCCGGCGCATTGGTTCGCCGAAGAGCAATCTCTCGACGCCGCGCAACTCGCTGCGGTTCTCGCCGGGAGTACTTACATAAACGTTCATAGTCCCGCCAATCCGGGTGGCGAGATTCGCGGCCAGGTGATTCCGGACGGTATCATTTTTGCGTTCGGCATCCTTGACGGCAATCAGCAGGTACCCGCCGTCAATACGCCGGCAGGCGGCACTTTCGCCGTCACCGGCAACACGGTCGCGGGCACCGTAGTCGCGCACGTCAACACCAATGGCGTCGACGACGCGACTGCCGCTCATATTCACGACGGCTACGCGGGAACCAACGGCGGCGTGGCCATCGGGCTGACGCAGGACGCAGGAAACGTAGCGCTCTGGTCGGCCGTAGACGCCCCGGCCGACGCGGCGCAGTTTGCCGCCCTGGCTTCAGGCCGCTACTACACGAATGTTCACACTCCTGCCAATCCCGGCGGTGAGATCCGCGGCCAGGTGGCACCCGAGTCGATCGAGGTTCTGCTTACCCCCATGAGCGGCAGGCAGGAAGTGCCTGCGAACGCGAGCACCGCGAGTGCTGTCGCCAGCAGCACGGTCGATCTCGAGGTAGGCACTATTACATTGCATGTGAACGCGACGGGCGTAGATGATGCAACCGCATCGCATATCCATCTTGGCTTTGCGGGCGAGAACGGTGGCGTGCTGATCGGCCTCGCACAGGATGCCGGCAACCCCGGTCATTGGTCGACCACGGGCTCGCCGCTCGACGCAAACGCTATGGAGAGTTACCTGGCAGGCCAACTGTACGTCAATCTCCACACACCAGCCGTTCCCGCTGGCGAGATTCGCGGGCAGATTGCACCTCCGCCCGTCGAGATATTGTTCAGTGATATGGGTGGCGACCAGGAGGTGCCGGCAGTCGCGACGGCAGCGACCGGGATTGCCACAAGTACCGTTAATCGCGATACCGGGGCACTGGAGTTGCGCGTCAATTCTACAGGAGTCGACAATGCGACCGCGGCGCACATACATACTGCACCTGCAGGACAAAACGGTCCGGTCCTGATCCCGTTGGTTCAGGACGGAGCTGACCTTGGGCACTGGGCTGTGAGCTCGTCATTCGACAGCGATGCACTTCTCGACTACAAAGCCGGCGGCTTGTACGTCAACGTGCACACACCTGCGAATCCGGGTGGCGAGATCCGAGGGCAGCTCACTCCACCGGATGCGGCAGACTTCGACAATGTAGATCCCACGATAACGCTGACATCGCCTGGCTCGCCAGTAAGTGGCAGCGTAACGTTAATGGCCGATGCCAGCGACAATCAGGGTGTCGTTGTGGTCCGATTCCTCGTGAATGGCGCGGTTATCGGCACTGACGTGACTGCCCCTTACTCATTGGACTGGGATACAGCAACATCGTCCAACGGTAATGTCACGTTAACCGCCGAGGCTGATGACGCGATGGGCAATACGGGAGAGTCCGCAGAGATCGTCGTAGAGGTGCAAAACGCAAGTGCGACGACATTGACGCAGATTCAGACACAGATCTTTTCGCAGAGATGCTCGGGTTGCCATTCGGGCCCTACAAGCAGCAATCTGCCTTCCGGCATGGATCTGTCTTCCGCGAACGCCAGTTACAACGCCCTGGTCGATGTTACCAGCTTGCAAGTCGCCCTCGACCGGGTCACACCCAATGATCCGGACAACAGCTACCTGATCCAAAAACTCGAAGGCACGCAAGCAGTGGGTTTGAGAATGCCGCAGGGCGGACCATTTCTCGATCAGGCAACAATCGATACGATCAAGGAGTGGATCAACGACGGTGCACCGAACAATTAGGTGAGCGGCGGGGACGCACATCTGCGTGTGTTGCGTATATGAATGCGGGCCCCGCCCGATTCCTCCGGATCGCGGATAGCTGGTACAATTTCCTGCCGCGGCATCATCGGATTTCTAGTGAGGGATCACCGCATTCTTCGAGCCGCACCAACCCGGCCGCTGATCAAACCTGCGCCAATTGTGCGCTGGTTCCTGGGAATGATGGCGATACGTGGCGTCCCTGCCAGATCTTTCCTGGAAAGGCCGTTAACGCGGACGGTTGGTGCGCAGTCTGGGCAGCCAAAGGCTAAAGGCTAGAGCGAGCAGCTCATGTCCTGGCCGCAGCACAGCGGCGACTTGATCTTGCCGTGGCCGTTCGGGCACGAAGAAATCTGTACTTCCTTGCCTTCGCCCACTTCCAGCATACCGTTCTCAAGCGGCGCATCGCATTTACCGCAAGTGGCATTGACGCTCATGCCGCACTTTTCACATTCGTATGTAGCCATTTCGTCTTCTCTTGGTTGGTTAATTCAGGTGGCCACGATCATACATTGAATCGGAAGTGCATGACGTCGCCCTCCTGGACGATGTATTCCTTCCCTTCAAGGCGCAGGCGACCGACTTCTTTGGCGCCCTGCTCTCCATTTCCTGCAACGTAGTCGTCGTACGCGATGACTTCGGCACGAATGAAGCCTTTCTCAAAATCCGTGTGAATTTCGCCAGCTGCCTGTGGCGCCGTGGCCCCGACCCTGGTAGTCCACGCGCGAACCTCTTTCGGGCCCGCCGTGAAGTACGTTTGCAGACCCAGCAGGTTGTACCCATGACGAATTACGCGGTTCAGGCCCGGCTCCTTGGCGCCCAGATCATCCAGGAAAACCGCCTTATCCTCATCGTCGAGCACGGCTATCTCGGCCTCGATCGCCGCACAGATAGCTACCACTTCGGCGCCCTCACTGGCCGCATACTCTTCGACCGCTTTGAGGTGCGGGTTATCGACGAACCCGTTCTCATCAACATTGGCGATGTACATAACCGGCTTGTCGGTTATCAGGTGCACGCTCTTCAGGATCTTCTTCTGCAGATCCGTCTTCTCCAACGACCGGACCGGCAGCCCTTCATCGAGGTGGGCCTTGATTCCGGCCAGCGCATCGCGATGAGCGATATCGTCTTTTTGGCCGGTCTTCGCCGCCTTGCTCGCCTTGTCGAACTGCTTTTCAACCGACTCCAGGTCGGCCAGCGCGAGCTCGGTGTTGATGGTCTCTATGTCATCAATCGGGTTAATGGCGCCTGACACGTGCGTGACGTCATCGTCCTCGAAACAACGCACAACGTGCGCAATCGCGTTCGTCTCGCGGATATTGGCAAGAAACTGGTTACCGAGGCCTTCGCCTTTTGACGCACCGGCCACGAGTCCCGCGATATCAACGAATTCCATGGTCGTCGGCAGAATCTTCTGCGGCTTGACGATACCGGCCAGAATCTCGAGGCGCGGATCAGGCACAGGCACGATTCCGACGTTTGGCTCGATCGTGCAGAACGGGTAGTTTTCGGCCGCGATCTCCGCCGCTGTCAGCGCATTAAACAGTGTCGATTTGCCGACATTCGGCAATCCGACGATGCCACAGGTAATAGCCATTGATTACTCTTTTACTTGCTCTTTGGTGTGTAGTTTCTTCATTGCCGCCGGAATGTTGCCATCCACCAGCTCGGGCATGACGGCAATCGCGTCGTCAATGTCACGCTCGATGGCTGCCTCGGTGTCCGACGAGCCTCGTTTCAGCACGTAGTTAGTCACCTGGTGCTTCTCACCGGGGTGACCGACACCCATTCTCAGCCGCAGAAAGTCCGGACCGCAATGCTGGATGATATCCCGCAAACCGTTGTGCCCGCCGTGCCCGCCTCCTTCCTTGAGACGCGTCGTGCCCGGTGGCAGGTCGATCTCGTCGTGGGCGACCAGCAGCTGGTTCACGCCCAGCCGATAGTAGTCCAACAGGCCTCGAACGGGCTGGCCGCTGTTGTTCATATAGCTTTGCGGTTTCACGAGCCATACTTCTTCGCCATGCAGGTTGATGCGGCAACTCTCGGCATCGAACTTCTTCTCGTAGCGGAAGCTGCCGCCACACTTGCGCGCGAGCGCATCCACGAACCAGAAGCCTGCGTTGTGCAGGGTTCGCTCGTACTTGTCGTCGGGATTACCGAGACCGGCAATGATGCGGATGGCTTTGCTCATAGCGTGGCAATGTTAATCGAAATTGGAAACAAAAAGACCGCCCAGCGGCGGTCTTTTCGTAAAGCTTACGAATAAGGCTACTCCTTGTCGGAGTCGTCGCCAGCAGGCTCTTCGCCCTCGGCGGCTTCGCCTTCCTCGCCTTCGACTTCCTCGCCTTCGACCGGTACTGCACCTGGCTCGATCTCTTCCTCTTCCTCGATGACCACTTCCTTGATGATGTGGATCGAAACGACCGGGCGGTCCCCCTCGGGTCCCTGTGCCAGGGCCGGGATCGAGACGCCTTCAGGCAGCTTGATATCGGACATGTTGAGCATCTCGTCGAGCCCAAGTTCGGAGATATCGAGATCGATGAACTCCGGCAAATGCTTCGGCAGACAGACGATCTCAACTTCATTCATGATGTGTGAGACCTTACCACCGCCCTCCTTCACGCCAGGGGCTACATCTTCGCCGGTAAAGTGCAACGGAACCAGCATCTTGATCTCTTCGTCTTCGACGATGCGCTGGAAATCCATGTGCATGACCATCGGCCTTGCAGGATGGCGCTGCACATCCTTCAAAATCGCGGCCTGGCTCTTCTCGCCGACCTTGATGTTAAGGATGCTCGAATAGAACGACTCGTTGTCGAGCTGCTGGATTACACGGTTGTGGTCAAAGACCAGGGCACGGGGCGGACGCCCGGCACCATAGATGATTGCAGGTACTTTTCCCTGATGACGCAGGCGGCGGCTCGCACCTTTCCCCTGATCTTCACGGATATCTGCAATCAGATCGAAATCGTCTTTCATGATTTTCTCCAATAACTGATTGATTTTGCTGACTATTTCTCAGCTTTTGCACACACGCAGGTCGCGACCAACCTGCGCAAGGGCGCGCATATTAGCGTACTAATCAGTCTACGTACAGGGAGCTGACAGATTCATCCATGGAGATTCGGCGCATCGTCTCGGCAAGCATCTCGGCGACCGACAACTGACGAATCTTGTCGCAGGCCTGGGCTTCCTCATTAAGCGGAATCGTGTCAGTGACGACGATTTCATCCAGCTCGGATTTCGAGATTCTCGATACCGCCGGGCCGGACAATACCGGGTGGGTGATGTACGCCGCGACGCTGACCGCACCTTGCTCCTTGAGAGCACCGGCCGCATGGCACAAGGTGCCTGCGGTATCGACCATGTCGTCAATCATCACGCAATTCTTGCCATCGACCTCACCAATGATATTCATGACCTCGGACTGGTTCGCCTTGGCACGACGTTTGTCGATGATCGCAAGATCGGCGTCACCGAGTCGCTTGGCGAGCGCCCGGGCGCGGACCACGCCGCCGACATCGGGCGACACGACCACCATGTCGTCATACTTCTGCTTCCACACGTCGGCGAGCAGGATTGGCGAGGCGTAGACGTTGTCCACGCCGATATCGAAGAAGCCCTGGATCTGGTCGGCGTGCAGGTCCACGGTGAGCACCCGGTCGACGCCTGCCGTCGCGATCATTTTGGCAACAAGTTTCGCCGTGATGGGTACGCGCGACGAACGCGGTCGCCGGTCCTGTCGGGCAAACCCGAAGTACGGGATGACGGCCGTAATGCGGCCTGATGATGCGCGCTTGGCGGCATCGACCATCACCAGCAATTCCATGAGATGTTCCGCAGACGGCGGACTGGTCGGCTGGACGATGAACGTCTCGCGACCACGAATATTCTCGAGAATCTCGACATTGATCTCGCCGTCCGAGAAACGGCCAACATGAGCCTTGGCCAGGGGGATGTGCAGGTAACGGGCTATGGAATGTGCGAGCTGCGGGTGTGCGCTACCCGAAAATACCGCCATTGATGCCAGATCCACTGTAACCCCCTGCAATTGTTAGATGGCTGGGGCGGCAGGATTCGAACCTGCGGTACACGGGATCAAAACCCGATGCCTTACCACTTGGCTACGCCCCAATAGAATCTAAATACGCGCTGCGGCGCAATTGTGCGGTGAGGCCTCTTGGCTGTCAACGATCGAGGAACAACCAGCGGTCGATGACCATCCTGACGCGCGTATCGGGATTCGTTGCTGTCAGGACGCGCGGCATCTGTTGGCCCCCGCCCTCGTGATACTTTGATATTTCGACGACCCAGCCGCTCTGCTCCAGGCGGCTGAGAAGACCTTGCTCATCAAGCCTCGTGGTCGACGGTGTTGCCGGATCCGGTATGCCGAGCGCCCAGTAGCGCAAGCTCGTCACCGGGATCGTCCAGCCATAGCGCCATCGCAATTCAACTTCGGGGTCATGCAAAACAGTCTCAACGCCATCATTATCGGTCAGCGTTATGAGCTGTCCGTCACCTTCGATGCGCACGGTGCCCATACCCAGTGGACCACCAACCGTCGCACTGAAATCACTGTCCTGCTGCGCCCAATTGAACTTACCGTTAAACCCGTCGTCGCCCGCTTTCACGGCGATGCGGCCTTTGAACTCCCAGTTTTCGATGCTGCCGAGCACGTCCGTCCGCGTGTCCCAGGAATCAATGTCCGGGAGATCGATACTTTCGGGCGTTGTCGCACACCCCGCCAGCAGGACCAGGACGGCCGTGGACAGAAAGACCAGTCGCGCCAGGCTACTCTGCATCAGCGAACAGGCGCTCCCGGGCATTCTTGAGGAGCACGCTGTCCGGTGTCAGTTCCTCCGCAGCCACCAGGCGCTCCAGGGCTTCTTCCTGACGATCCAGTGCCACCAGCGTCTCGACAATGTGTGCCGCAACTTCAGGATCCGGCATGCCCTCGTAGGCGCGCTCGAGCTCCACGAGCGCCTCCTCGTAATCGCCGAGCTTGAACAGCACCCATCCAAGGCTATCGATAATCGCCGCGCTGTCGGGATCGTAGCGCAGCGCCTTGCGGATGAGCTTCTCAGCTTCGCGGTAGCGATCTGTTCGATCTGCCAGCGTGTAACCGTAGGCGTTCAATGCCATCGCGCTCTTCGGCCACCGCTTCGCGGCGGCGGCGAAAGCATCGAGCGCCTCATCAAGACGGCCCATCTGCAACAGCACATCGGCGCGACTCAACGCCGCGCCTTCATTGTCAGGATCGAACGAGAGCGATCTGTCGTAGAACCCGAGCGCTTCCTCGTATTCATTGATGGACGCCAGTAGCTGCGCTTTTACATTCAGCACCGGAATCGCATTGCTCGGCGACGCCTTGGCGAAGTCGTCAAGCTGCAGCATCGCGCCCTTCAGATCGTCATCTTCACGGATCAGCAATGCCGCCGCCCGCTGTTGCGATGGCAGTGCATTCGAGCCCTGGCGCACCTCGGAATAAAAACGAATCGCACGATCGTACTCACCACGGTAATCCGAGATACGGCCAAGATAATAAAGTGCATCCATGCGGTGCTGGCCGCTCGCGAGCAGGTCGTGGAAATCGTCCCACGCGGCATCAAGGTGGCCTTTGTGGAAGTTGATAATGGCCATGAGCCGCAGCGCATCCATACGTCCCGGCTGTTCGAGCAAGACCTGGTTCACCTGGCTCAGCGCATCATCTTCACGCTTGACCATCATGTACATGATCGCAAGTTCCATACGCGCATCCGGGTCCGGATCCGGGTCGTCGCCAATGATGCGTGCTGTGTACTCGATCGCCTCGTCTGGTTTGCCGCTGGCCAGCAACGCTCGCGCGTACAGGAGACGCGACTCAAGGCTGTCCGGATCGAGCTCGATCGCACGGGACGCGCTCTCCAATGCAAACTCGGTATCGCCGGCACGAAGCGCCATCGAAGCGACGGCATACTGCGCCTGCGAAGAATCCGGATAAGGACGTGCCAGGGATCGCATCAGCTTGTCCGCGTCCTTGGGATCACCGTCGACTGACAGGTAACGGATGAGCATGACGAGCTTGTCGCCCGGCGCCTCATCGCCTTTTTCGATTACGTAGCTGTACTGGCGTCGAGCCGTCTTCAGGTCCCCGACCCGGAAACTCAGCTGCGCGAGAAGCACCCTGGCTTCAGTGCTGCTTTTGTCCAGTTTGTGCCAGCGTTTGGCGGCGGCCAGCGCCTCACGGTCAAATCCGTAAGCCATACCGACGAGGACCGCCTGGCGGGCCACGTCAGGATCGTCGCTGAGCTCGGCGGCCTTGCCATACTCCTGGACGGCCATGAGGTAGTCTTCGCGCTGCAACGCCATCTCTGCCTGGAGGATATAGGCAGCCGCGTCCGAAGTGTCCACCTCGTCTGCACTGGCTGGTGTGATAGTGATGGCGATCAGAATCCACAGCGCTGTGGCTGTCAGCCATCGTCGAGTTTCGTGCATAAATTATCGTCCAATTGCGAAAAGCGCTACCAAACAGACAAGGAACTCACGGTTCAGTTCGCTTATCATACGCACTTCGTAATTCTAGAGTGCCTTCAGGGCGCGCCAAATAACGTATGCCGCTGCAAATACTCGGGCTGAACCATAACACGGCACCTGTCGAAATACGCGAGCAAGTCGCTTTCGCCGGCGATGAGGTGTCGCGGGCGCTCGAGCGCCTGGTCGCCCTGGATGGCGTCGAGGAAGCGCTGCTGCTTTCCACCTGCAACCGCACCGAGTTTTATGTCATCAGCAAAGACGAAGGCCGCGAACATCTGAAGGAATGGCTGCACGATGATCGCCAGCTGGGCGATGGTTTTGCCGAGTCTCTCTTCACGCTGGATGATGAGGAAGCGATCCGCCATATATTCCGGGTAGCCTGCGGACTCGACTCCATGGTGCTCGGTGAGCCGCAGATCCTCGGGCAACTCAAGGATGCATTTCGCTACGCACAGGACGCCGACACGCTCGGCAGCAACCTGAGCCGCCTGTTCCAGCACACATTCGCCGTGGCCAAGAAGATCCGTACGGATACCGAGATCGGCGCAAGCCCCGTTTCGGTGGCATCGACAGCCGTTCATCTTGCCCAGCAGTTCTTCGCCGGCTTCAAGAAACACACGGCCTTGCTTGTGGGCGCCGGCGTAACGATCGAGCTGGTCGCAAAGCATCTCGTCAGCCACGGCATAGGCCGCCTGTTTGTCGCCAATCGCAGTATCGATCGCGCCCAGGATCTGGCCGGCCAGTTTGGCGGATTTGCCCTGCCCTTGTCCGAGATCGAAGGTACGTTGCCGGAGGCAGACATACTGATTACATCGACGGCCGCGACCGAGCCGGTCATTACGGTCGCGCAGATCGAGAGCGCAATCAAGGCCCGCAAGCGCAAGCCTATATTTGCGTGCGACATTGCGGTGCCTCGCGATATCGAAGCCGGTGCGGGCGATCTGTCTGATTTCTACCTCTATACGATCGACGATCTCGACAAGGTCATCCTGGAAAGCCAGGGTAACCGGGAAGCAGCCGCCGTCGAGGCACATCGGCTCCTGGACGACGAAATCCGGCGCTATGCCGCCATCGAGCGATCCAAACAGGTAGCACCGATTATCGCGACACTGCGCGATGAGCATGAAGCGCTTCGCAAGCAGGTGGCAAAGAAGGCGCGCAAGCGCATGGCCAAAGGTGAGTCCGCCGAAGATGCCATCGAATTTGCGACTGCAGCGCTTATGAAGAAAATGCTGCACAAGCCCAGTGTCGCCCTGCGGAAGGCCGGCGAGGCATCGGACGAAAAGCTGATCGACTCCGCTCGCAAGCTGTTTGGCCTCGACGACTGATTGCATGAAAGACTCTATCCGCTTCAAGCTCGAGTCCGTCCGCGATCGTTTCGAAGAAATCGCCGGGTTGCTCGCCGACCCGGACGTTATCTCTGACCAGAATCAGTTTCGCGACCTGTCGAAGGAGTACGCGCGCGTCGAGCCCGTCGTGCAGTCGTTCCAACAATACGAAGGGATCCTGGGTGACATCGCGGCCGCCGAAGAAATGGCGAGCGACAGTGACAACGATGTCCGCGAGATGGGCCAGGAAGAGCTCGCCGGCTTGCAGGAACGGCGCGACCAGTTGTTGCTGGACCTGCAGAAGGCATTGATCCCGCCTGACCCCTACGACGACAGCAATGTCTACCTTGAGGTTCGTGCGGGTACGGGCGGTGACGAGGCCGCGATCTTCGCGGGCGACCTGTTTCGCATGTATTCAAAGTTCGCCGAGTCGGCAGGCTGGAATGTCGAAATTCTGTCGGCGCGCGAAGGCGACCACGGCGGCTACAAGGAAATCATCAGCCGCATCACGGGTAACAGTATTTTCGCGAAGCTGAAGTTCGAGTCCGGGGCACACCGCGTGCAACGTGTGCCAGCGACTGAGTCGCAGGGCCGGATTCACACATCGGCGTGTACAGTCGCCGTCCTCCCGGAGCCCGACGAGGTCGAGGAAACGGAAATTAATCCGGCCGACCTGCGCGTCGACACCTACCGCGCATCCGGTGCCGGTGGACAGCATGTCAACAAAACCGATTCGGCCGTGCGCCTGACGCATTTGCCGACCGGCATTGTGGTCGAATGCCAGGACGAGCGTTCACAGCACAAGAACCGGGCACGAGCGATGTCATTGCTGCAGGCCCGCTTGCTCGACCAGCAAGTCCTCGCGCAGGAAACCGAACAGGCCGAGAAGCGCAAACTGCTGGTCGGATCGGGTGATCGCAGCGAACGAATTCGCACCTACAACTATCCGCAAGGTCGCGTGACCGACCACCGTATTAACCTGACTCTCTACAAGCTCGATGAAGTCCTCGAGGGCGGCCTCGACCAGGTTATCGATCCGCTGACCAACGAATACCAGGCCGACCAACTCGCCGCGCTTGGTGACTAACCTTGTGGGAGTTCGCTCCCCATTCGGGGACAATGCTCGCGGGTGATCAGGAGAAACGCAGTGAAACCTGGATTGATTACTGCATTAGTTTTCATTTCGTCTGGCGCGTTTGCAGCGCAAGGCGACGAACAGCTTATTGAAGAAACCTACGACGAGTGGGTGCGGGTAACGAATACCAAAGATATCGAAATGTGGTCCGCCTTTGTGGCACCGGGCGCCGTGTTTGCTCCTTCCGGAGCGCCAGTGCTAACGACCATGGAGGACATTCGCGAATACTACGAGGCGTCCTTTGCTGACCCGAATTTCTCGCTGGATTGTGAACAACAACGCGTTGAAATTGCCGAGTCGGGAGACATGGCGTGGGCTCGAGGCATTTGTAATTTCACGGGCACAGCTCCCGACGGCGATCTGGCAAGTGGCACGAGCCGCTGGTTCAAGGTATGGATAAGACAGGTCGATGGCTCGTGGAAGTGTAAAGTCAACACGTGGAACCTGGGCGACAACTAAGCGCACATTGGGGGAATGAAAATGACAAGAGTTTCTCGTAGGCAGTTCTTTGGATCTGCGACCGCGGCCGCGTCACTCGGTCTTATCCCTGGCGCTTCGCTGGCGGCGACGCGGGACGCAACCGGGCCGGCGGACCTCATCCTCACAGGGGCCAACGTACTTTCCATGGATCCCGAAATCCCGGCTGCGACGGCAGTGGCGGTGAAAGGTCAGCACATACTGGCTGTCGGCGGCGACGATGATGTCCTCAATCTCAAGGGTCCGAACACCGAAATCATCGATGCTCGCGGACAGACGGTAACGCCGGGATTCATCGACGCGCACAGTCACCCGCTACTTGCCCAGGAAGGCATATCGGCCAATGTGAATTTGCGCAGGATCGCGGATGTTCAGGCTGCGCTGAAGGCACAGGCGAACAAGACCCCAGCGGGCCATTGGGTGCTTGGGTCAATGTACGACGATACGAAGTTCGAAGATGGCCGGCCATTGACTCGAGAAGATCTCGATAAGGCGGTACCTGAGCATCCCGTATTCGTGCGCCACCGCGGAGGCCACACTGCTGTCGTCAATTCAAAAGCCTTCGAATTGGCGGGCGTCTCGATCGAGACGCCCGACCCGGTCGGCGGTCGATATTTCCGCGAAGACGGAGAACTCACTGGAAAAATCGCCGAGCCTTCCGCCATGCAGCCATTCCTGCAAGCCGGC
>JAACFG010000043.1 GCA_009937605.1 Gammaproteobacteria bacterium
AACCGCTGCTCAAGTTGATGGTAGAGAAGAAGGCCTCGGACCTTTTCTTTGCTCCGTTCGCGCCGGCCAAGATCAAGATCGAAGGCAAGATCATCCCGGTGAACAAACTCGAAATGACGCCCAAGATGGTCAAGCAGGCGGCGCTCGAGCTGATGACGCAGGAGCAGATGGACGTATTTACCAAAGAGCTCGAGATTGACTTCGCGCTTTCGGAAGAGGGGCTCGGCCGATTCCGTGTCAATATCTTCCACCAACGCGGCAATGTGGCCATGGTGTTGCGATTCATCACGGCTGAGCTGCCGACACTCGACGAGCTCGGCATGCCCGCACAGCTAAAAGAACTCGTCATGCTGAAGCGTGGCCTGATCCTGATGGTGGGCGCGACGGGTGCCGGTAAGTCAACGACGCTCGCGGCGATGATCAATCACCGCAATGAAAAGACCTCGTCTCACATCATTACTATTGAGGATCCGATCGAGTTCCTGCATCCGAACAAGCAGTCAATCGTCAATCAGCGAGAAGTTGGTCTGGATACCGTCTCTTATAATCGCGCTCTGAAAAGCGCGATGCGTGGTGCGCCTGACGTTATTCAGATTGGCGAGATTCGCGACACTGAATCCATGCGCGCCGCCCTGGATATGGCTGGTACCGGCCACCTCGTACTCGCAACCGTGCACTCGAACAATGCACCCGAGACGCTGGACCGCGTGATCAACCTGTTCCCGCAGGAGCAGCATGGCCAGGTCTTCA
Organism: Gammaproteobacteria bacterium; assembly: GCA_009937605.1. Classification (GTDB taxonomy): domain Bacteria; phylum Pseudomonadota; class Gammaproteobacteria; order Steroidobacterales; family Woeseiaceae; genus UBA1847. Next base: position 751 of record JAACFG010000043.1, read on the forward strand.
TGGACATTGCGCATTACCTGCGCGCGATCCTCTCGCAACGCCTTGTGCGTGCTCGCAACGGCAAGCTCGTTGCCGCGGTCGAGCTCATGCTCAATACGCCCCACATCAAGGACCTGATCCTGAAGGGTGATATTTCGGCCGTTAAAGAAGCGCACAAGGATTCGGGTGAGCAGGGCATGCAGAACTTCGACGACGCGTTACTGCAGTTGTACAAGGACGGCACAATCACGCTCGAAGAAGCCATGTCGCATGCCGATTCGCGTTCCAACCTTGAAGCGAAGGTTAACTTCGGCGGCTGACAATCGGTCTCGATAGCTACCAGACGACCGTTGCCGCATCGAAGACGGGGCCATCCACACACACCCGTTTCATCGCGTCGCCATCAGGTGTCGCGATCTTGACCGTACACCCCGCACAGCCTCCGACGGCGCACGCCATGAATTCCTCCAGAGATACCTGGCAGGGCAGCTCGTATCGCGCCGCCAGATCTGCAACCGCTTTGAGCATGGGCGTCGGGCCACAGGCAAAGACCTCTACCCTGGCGAGCTCCTCGGCTGACAACGTCGCGAGCCACTGGTCCGCGAGGTCCGTAACGTAGCCGTTGTGACAGCCTTCATAGCCCTGCAGGCTGGTTAGCCTGGTTGGAATACCCCAGCTCTCGAGCAGCGGCATCGTGCTGCAAACTTCATCGGCGACGCCGGCAATCTCGAGCGACGATTTCTGCAGCTCGAACGGGAATGGAATTTCCGAGCCGAGGATTGCGAACGGCTTCCAGTCTTCATCACTCCGGCGCAGCCAGTCGGCGATATAGACCATGGGCGGAATGCCCACGCCGCCCCCGATAAGGAGCGTATTCGGGCGCTCGGCCGACATCCGGAATGGCTGGCCAATCGGGCCGAGCACACTGACTTCGTCACCGGGTTTCTTTTGCGACAATAGCCGTAGTCCGTCGCCGACAATCTTGTAGAGAATCTCGATCCAGTCGTCACCGACCCGCATGATGGAGAGCGGCCGGCGCATCGGCAGCGATTCGTCGCAAGTGATATGCACGAAACTGCCGGGCTCGGCCGCCGCAGCGCACTTGGGTGCGCGAATGCGCATGATGAACTGGTCGCCGGCAAATTCTTCAATCGCCAGGATTTCGCCGTCCTGGAGGAAAATCGTGTCGCGATTGGCCTGGGCCTTTTTCTGCGCTGTCGTCGTCACCGCGCCGCCATGGTTTTGCCGACACGATCGAGCACGGCCATGCGGATGGCAACCCCGTTGGTTACCTGCTGAGTGATGACCGACTGCGGGCCATCGGCTAATGATCCCTCGATTTCGATGCCACGGTTCATCGGACCCGGGTGCATAACGATGGCGTCTGGCCTGGCGAATTTCATACTTTCGTGACTGACGCCGTAATTTGCGAAGTACTCGTCAATTCCCGGTATGCCATCCAGGTTGCCAATGCGCTCGCGCTGAATGCGCAGTGCCATGACGACATCGGCATCCTTGAGCCCTTGTTCGAGGTTGTCGACTATCCTCGCGCCCGGAACCCTGTCCGCATCAGGTGCCAGTATCGGCGGCGAAATAAGGCGCAAGTCGCCGACACCCAGCGTTGTCAGCGCGTGCGTCGCCGACATGGCGACGCGCGAATGGCGAATATCGCCGACGATCGCGACGGCCAGGTTCTCAAATTCCCCTTTGTGCTGACGTATGGTCAAGACGTCGAGAAGACCCTGGGTCGGGTGCGATACGTCTGATTCGCCTGCGTTCAAAATACTGACGTGTGGCAGGACGTGCCGTGCTATGTAGGCGGGCACGCCGTCGCTCGCATCGCGCACGACCATGACGTCGACCTGCATTGCCTCCAGCGTGTAGATCGTGTCGAGAATACTCTCGCCTTTCTTGCGAGACGAAGTATTGACGTCCAGGTTCAGGACGTCAGCGCCGAGGCGATGGCCCGCAAGATCAAACGACGCGCGCGTGCGCGTACTGGCCTCAAAGAACAGGTTGGCGACGGTGCGGCCGGCGAGCGACCGGCTGCGCGCAGGCAGTTCGCCCGGTTCAGTCAGATAGGCCGTCGCATCATCGAGAATTTCGTTGAGCAATGCCTGGTCGAGACCTTTGAGGGTCAGGAGGTGGCGCAAATTGCCATTTCCGTCGAGTTGCAGCGCGGCTTCATCGGGAAACGGCTCGTTCGGGTTGGCAGCGTTCATCGGGGCGCAATTCTACCCGGACGATAGATATCTTTCAGCGATAAATACAGCCGCTGCGCTGTCAATCTCGTCTTTTGAAATGCGACCGCGGCTACCGGACTGGCGCGCGTTCTTGAGAACGCGTTCTGCCTCGACCGATGTATAGCGTTCGTCAACGGTTTCGACCGGCAGTCCGAACACTTTGAGCTGTTCGATGAAACCCTCGACCTGCTCCTGAATGTCGCTGGGCGACCCGTCTGCGTGCGCCGGCATCCCAACCACAAGCTCGGTGGGGCGCCACTCGCCGAGCAATGCAGCGATCTGCGCGGAATCCACGCCTGTGTCGCGATTTGCAATGATACCGAGGGGGCTGGCGGAACCCGTCACGTCCTGCCCAACGGCAACGCCTATGCGCCGCAGTCCATAGTCGAAGGCAAGAATCGTGCGGGGTTTGGACAAGTCAGGCGTGTCCGGCATCCGGCGCAATACAGGCGATGTCGATACCAAGCGTGCGCGCCGCGAAATCCCAGCGGTCGGCAAACGGTGTGTCAAAAACGATTTCACGGGTCGCCGGCACACTCAGCCAGGAATTCGCCAGCATTTCTTCCTCGAGTTGACCGGCCTCCCAGCCGGCATAGCCGATGGCGACGAGTGTCTGTTCGGGGCCATCGCCTGTTGCCATTGCGTCGATGACATCGCGGGATAAGGTCAGACAAATATCGTCCGACACGGCGAGCGTGTTTTCGTAGGTGTGCTCAGGTCCGTGCAGTACAAAACCGCGCTCCGTGCCAACGGGTCCGCCCGATAGCACCGGACTCGAAGCAGTATCGGGATCCGCATCATCGACAGAGAGTTGCTCAAACAAGCCGCCGAGTTTCAGCGTGGTCGGTCGATTGATGACAATGCCGAGTGCTCCATCGTTGTTATGTTCACAGACGAGCGTTACGGTCGTGCTGAAATTCGGGTCCAGCATGCCCGGCATTGCGATAAGTAATTGATTTGTCAGGGAGCCATCCGGTTGCATACGGACAGTATCGGCCGATCAGTCGCTGCGTACAAGTTGCTCCGTGAACAGGAACTTGTACTCGAATACGACTGTGTCGTATTCGCTCGCCATAGGCGCGGGAAACTCGTCGAATGGCGATGCACGCTGGATGATATCGACCGACGCGAGGTCGAGGAGAGCCGAGCCGCTTGACCTGCTGACTGTCGCTTCCAGCAGCTCGCCCGATTCAGCGATCCGCACGAGCAGCGTGGGACTGCCGGTCAGGTCCTCCATTGGCCCGAGTTCGGGCAAGTAAGCCGCACCGACTGCCTCGATACGGCGCTTCCAGGAATCGAGATACGCGGCGGCAACAGATTCTCGTGTATCTGCGGAGATGATTAACTGTTGGGGGTCATCGTCGGTCAGCAGGAAGCTCGCCTTGTCTTCCTGCGGCAGCGGCAGGGTTACTTCGCTACCGGCCTCCATCGCGACGGCGACGCTGTCCTCGGGCTGCGGGTCTGTGCGCGGGTCAATGGCGACCTGCCGGTCGCTGGAACTCTCGGTCGCGAGGATTTCGTCAGCCGACCGTTCATGTGCCTGCGCGTCGCTCAGCGCCGAGCCGTCTTCGCTCCCCTGGTTGTCGACAGGCATCGCGCTTTGCAGTGGCGCCGACGGGCGAATCTGGTCAGTAATATTGCCGCTGCCCTGCTGGCTGGCCTGGGCGAGATAAGCGGCCTCGTCGGGCCGGTCCATCTGCTGGTCAGGGTCAGCAACGATCGTGACTTCGAGGGAAATGGCGTCGGCAAACTGGTCCGTGATCGCCGCGTTGAACGTGACACCGATAATCAGGATGCCATGCACCAATGCAGCGAGGAACAGCATCGCCGGCAGACGGTCGGGAACGACCGGGGCCATGAGCCGTAGCTCATCGAGAGGATCGACACTGATAGCTGGATTCGCCATATGCGCGCGAATACTCCGCCATTTTGTTTACATAAACAAGGACCTGGGTCCCAACGTCACAGCTTCGCCTGGATAGCGTCGAACATGTTGCCGGCGATGTTCAGGTCGAATTGCTTATCAAGTTCACGAATGCCGGTCGGGCTCGTTACGTTGACCTCGGTCAGGTAGTCGCCGATTACATCGATGCCGGCAAACAGGACACCGGCGTCACGCAGGGCAGGACCGACCTGCTCGCAGATCCACCGATCCCGATCAGATAGTTCCTGGCCCCGGGTGACCGCCCCGGCAACCATATTGCCGCGATGGTCGTCGCCCGTCGGGATACGCGCCAACGCGCAGGGAATAGCTTCGCCATCAATCAGAAGGATCCGCTTGTCTCCTGCGTTGATCTCGGGGACAAATACCTGCGTGACCGCAAATTCGGTGCCGTAGTTGGTCAGGGTCTCGAAGATCACGTTGGCGTTCTTGTCGCCTTGTTGCAGAGCAAAAATCGATCGGCCACCCATGCCATCGAGAGGTTTCGCGACGACCCGTTGGTGTTCGTTCAGAAAAGCCTTCATTTCATGCATCGAACGCGTGATCAGGGTGGGCGGCGTGCATTGCGGAAACCAGGCGGTATACGCCTTTTCATTCATATCGCGGAGGGCCTGAGGTGCGTTCACCACCAGCGCACCCTCATCCCTGGCACGATCGAGAATGTACGTCGTGTAGATGTATTCCATGTCGAACGGCGGGTCCTTGCGCATCAGGATCGCATCGAGGTCTCCGAGCGCCACCTGGCTCTGGTCGCCCAGGTCGAACCAGTCATCGTTATCGTCACGAACATGCAAAAGTGTGGACTGCCCCAGCGCCTTGCCCGACACCAAACTGAGATCCTTCTGTTCGAAATAGTGAATTTCGGCACCACGGCGCTCAGCTTCGAGCAACATCGCAAGTGATGAGTCTTTGTAGGGCGCAATCGACCGGATTGGGTCCATCACGATGCCGATTCTAAGGGGATTTTCAGCCATCTTTTGTCGTAATTCCGGGGATCCGCTTCAGGGCGGAACACTATACAGCGAAATCGCGCGTAAGCGCCCGAATTATCATGATTTTGCGGTTCGTGGCGCGCTTCGTAGCGGGAGTTATGTCAATATGGTAAAAATCGGTTTTCAACGTGGGGAATTTCGGTGTCCAACACTGCGTCCAGGTCCTTAAGCGGGCTCAAGATTCTTGTCATTGACGATAGCAAGACCATTCGCCGAACTGCTGAGACTTTGCTGTCGAAAGAAGGTTGCCAGGTGTTCACAGCCATCGACGGCTTCGATGCACTGTCAAAAATCGCCGATCATCAGCCGGACCTCATATTTGTGGACATCATGATGCCGCGTCTCGACGGCTATGAAACCTGTTCGCTGATCAAAAACAACAAGACGTTCAAGGAAACGCCCGTGATCATGCTGTCGTCGAAGGACGGTCTGTTCGACCGTGCCCGCGGCCGCATCGTGGGCTCCGAACAGTACCTGACCAAGCCGTTTACGAAAGACGAACTGCTCGGCGCAATTTCGAACCAGATCAACTAAGGACTAACGGATGGCTGTTGTTCTAATTATTGATGACTCACCGACAGAGCTGCATTTGTTCCAGAATATGCTCGACAAAGCCGGCTTCGACACGCTTGTTGCCGACAGCGGTGAGGAGGGTATCAGGCAGGCAGTGACGTCGCGTCCGGATTGCATCCTCATGGATGTCGTCATGCCGGGCATGAACGGCTTCCAGGCGACCCGCAAACTCACCAAGGATCCGGCAACCTCCTCGATTCCGGTGATCATGATCACCACCAAGGATCAGGAAACGGACAAGATCTGGGGAATGCGGCAGGGTGCGGTCGAATACCTCGTCAAGCCGATCTCGGACAAGGACCTGGTCGCAAAGATCAACTCGGTGATGGCCGCATAAATGGCAGCTACCGCGGATCTTGCGGCGCTGGTGGAGCGGCCGTTCGCGTTGCTCCAGGAAATGGAGCGGCGCAGTCGCGCGGCGCATGCTGGCCAGGGCGCAGGTGCGATGCCCGAGGAGTGGGTCGGCGTTGGCTTTCGCATCGGCGAAGAGCAATTCGTCGCAAGTCGCGAGCAAGTGCGCGAAGTCCTGATGTTGCCGGACACGATGACCCGCGTGCCCGGCGCCAGTCGTTGGTTGCTCGGAATCGCCAACCTGCGTGGCCATTTACTGCCCCTGGTCGATATCAAACTGCTGTTGGGCAGCGGCCGGACTACGTTACGCCGCACAACGCGCGTTATTTCTGTGAACCATCGTGAAGTCCCGGCTGGTCTCGTCGTCGACGAGGTGCTGGGATTCCGTCGCTTCATGGATCACGAATTTGCAGACGAGGCAGCCGAGACAATCGTCCGCTGTGATCGTTTCCTCGGCGGGACATTTCAACGGGGCGATGAGTCCTGGCCCGTTTTCAATCTGTTCGACCTCGTCGAAAGCAACATGTTTCTGCAGGCAGCTGCGGAGTAGAAGGTCCGAAGAATTATGGCCAAACAAACTGACAATGCATCAACTTTTAGAATCGTAAGCGGCCTGGCAGCGGTATCGTTGATTGCCGCCGCGGCGTTCGTTTATCTGCAGGCAGGTAGTGCAAGTGTCTCAAACGGATCTGAACTGGCTGCATTATCGCAGGCGATACCAGCGCAGGCCGCGCGTGCGCTTGACGGCGAAGAGGGTGCGTTCGACAGGCTCGACGCCAGCGTCAAGAGAGTCGCGTCGCTGCGTCGCAGTGGGGCACCCGGCAGATCATCGGACTGGCAGCAGCTTGAATCACAGGCATCGGCCGTCCTGTCGAAGCGTTCCGCGGTGGAAGCTGTTACTACGGCTGCGACAACTATGGAAACCGATGCCGAGGCAATTCTGGAAGGGTCGAACGAGCTGCTCGATCGCTCGGGTGCGACAGCCATCATCCAGGAGTTTCAACAACGGGCCGACCGAGTGCGGCGGGCCTCCGCAAGACTGCCGGCGGGCGGTGACAACGCGGCAAACGGGATAAGCGCGGATGTCGCGTTCCTGCGCAGCGTTGTGGACGGGTTGAACGGAGAAGCGAGCGATCTGGACATTCGCCCGCTGGACGATGCCGGAAGGGAAACCGCGATCGTCCCTCTGCTTGGTCCCATAGCGAGTCTTGAAGACCAATCCGCGGCGCTCAGTGCCAATATCGGGCAGCTGAGTGGTTTGGATGACACGCAGGCAGAACTTGTCGCGACCGCGAATCGCCTGCTCGAATCCGCATTCAATTCGTCGGGCGGCAGCAGTATTCTGCCGGCGTCTCTGAACATTCCGTGGATTCCGATTGGTCTTATGGGATTCGTGGTGCTACTGGTGCTTGGCCTGCAGGTCCTGCACAACAAGAGCGCGATATTCGAGCGCGCGGCGAAAGAGCAGGCGGAACAGAATGAACGCAACCAGCAGGCCATTCTGCGACTGCTCGACGAGATGGGTAGTCTCGCCGACGGCGACCTGACCGTTGAGGCGACGGTGACCGAAGACATTACCGGTACGATTGCCGATTCCTTCAACTTCGCAATCGAGGAGCTTCGCAAGCTCGTCGCGACGGTTAACGAGACCGCGCTCATGGTTGATACCGCGACTAAACAGACAGAGAACACGGCAGCGCACCTCGCAAAGGCAGCAGACAACCAGGCTAAGGAAATTAACGCCGCGACCGAGTCGATTGTGTCGATGGCCAGCTCGATTGAAGAAGTATCGGGCAATGCGGAACGGTCGTCCGACGTGGCACGTCACTCGGTTGAGGTTGCGCACAAAGGCGGCGAAGCGGTACGCAGGACCATCGATGGTATGAACGCGATTCGCGAGACCATCCAGGAAACATCGAAACGCATTAAACGTCTCGGAGAAAGCTCGCAGGAGATCGGCAACATCGTCGAGTTGATTAACGACATCGCCGAACAAACGAACATCCTGGCTCTCAATGCTTCGATCCAGGCTTCGATGGCCGGTGAGGCGGGTCGTGGGTTTGCCGTCGTTGCCGACGAGGTGCAGCGACTCGCCGAACGCTCGACGAATGCCACGAAACAAATCGAAGTGCTGGTGCGCACGATTCAGACCGACACCAACGAAGCCGTAATATCGATGGAACGCAGTACGACAGACGTTGTTGGTGGCGCGTTGCTGGCCGAGAATGCCGGTGCGGCTCTTGATGAAATCGAACAGGTATCGAATCAGATCGCCAGCCTTGTCCAGAATATTTCCGGGTCTGCCAGGCAGCAGGCCGGTTCCGCGGCCGACGTGACCAGACGTACGACACGCCTGAAAGAAATCGGCGACCAGACTGGCAAGGCCACCTCGGCCACGGCCGCATCGATTTCCAAGCTTTCGCAGCTGGCGACGGAACTGAGAAAGACCGTCGAAGGCTTTGCATTGCCGGCCGACATGATGCAGACGAGCGCACTGACGCGGACAACATCGAATGCGGCCCCGCCGGCGGCGGTACCGCCCAAGCCCCAGGTAAAAACGGGATAAGGCGAAGAAGTAGCAGACTTCGCGAGCGACACGGACGACCAGATGACCGGCGACACGGGAATTCATGAGCACATGATCGGCAACGATAGCGGCCAGGGCGCCGTTAGCGCGCTGGCGATCGTTAGTACAGAGCTCATGGAGACCATCCGCAATGCGCACCTGGCGCTCGAGGATTGCGTCGATGGCCGTGGCGGCACGGCTGCGCTGGTGAGAGCTGGCGAGTTACTGCACCAGGCGAGTGGCGCACTGCGCATTACGGAAACATACGGTGCCGCTCTGCTCGTCGAGGAAATGGAGTTGTGCTGCAAATACCTGTCGAGCCTGCGCTCTGGCAAGGGGCGCGAAGACGGGCTGGATGCGCTAACGCGCTCGATGGTGCAGCTACCCATCTATATCGAGCGGTTGCTCGGCGGCGGCAGAGACATCGCGCTGGTCCTCTTACCGATGCTGAACGACTTGCGGGCCGCACGCGGTGAACCGTTGTTGTCTGAAGGCACGCTCTTGCTGCTCAATTTGTCACCGACGCGTTCGGCAGACAGGCAAGGCAAACGTGAAGGTACCGGCGAAGATCCGGTTGTTGTCGCCGGACGCCTGCGTCCAAAATTTCAGCTGGCCTTGCTTGGCTGGATTAAGGGTGGCGAAAGCCAACGCCACCTCGAGACGCTTAGCAAGGTGGCGGCCGCGATCGAGAACTCGTCGACGCGCGACGACATGTACCAGTTGTGGTGGGTGGTTGGCGGTGTGCTCGAATCACTGCAGAGCGGCGGTCTCGAAACGTCGGTCGCATTGAAGCGCTTGCTGGGTCAGGCCGATCGGCAACTGAAGTATGTCATTGACGAAGGTTTGCTCGCTTACGAACGGCACCCGATCGACGATCTCCTGAATAACCTTTTGTATTACGTCGCTCGTTCCTCCACTGCCGGTACACGCATCAGTGAGATCCGCGCGGCGTTCAACCTGGCCGAGTTGTTGCCGGGGGATGAGCAGGTAGAAGATGCGCGCGAAGCGCTGGCCGCGCCAAGCGCCAAACTCATGGAGACCGTTGGGTCCGCGATCCGTGAAGACCTGAGTCGAGTGAAGGATGTGCTCGACATTTTCGTGCGCACGGGCATGAATAAATCGTCCGAGCTTGTGCCGCAGCTCGAACTCCTCAAGAAGATCAGCGACACGCTGGGTGTCCTGGGCCTTGGTCAATTGCGCGGTGATATTGACGGCGAAATCGATCGACTGAAAACGGTCGTCGAACGTGGCGGCGTCGCCAACGACCAGATCATTCTCGATATCGCGTCGACACTTCTGCGGGTCGAAGACCGGCTTGAGCAACAACTGCTTCACCTGACGCTACCGCGGGACGTCGAGGCGCCACCTGACGACGGCAAGTCGCCCGAGGACCGGGAGGACTTCCGCAAGGTCGCCGAATCCGTGATGCGCGAGTGCATCATCAACCTCGCGCGGATCAAGGAAACGATAAGTCAGAGCATAGCTGCACAGGCGCCGTCGGCTGGCCTGGATAATGTGCCGTCGCTGGTCGACGGTATCAAGGCTGGTCTCCTGATGCTGGACAAGCCTCGAGCGTTGGAGGTGGTAGACAGGATCGGCACCTTCGTCACCGCTATGCTGCGCGCTGGCGGGCCCGCGGGTCTGACGCAGAAGGAAACAGATCGTCTCGCTGATGCGATTGTGAGCATCGAGTACTACATGGAAACGGTCAAGGCCGGCCGCAGCGAGCCCTGGTACATGCTGGATAATGCCGAGGCCTGCCTGACAGTGCTACGCGATGTCGAGAAGCGCATGCAGGAAACGACATTTGTCGAGCCGGAGCTGGAGCAGGCGCCGGTTGCCGTAACGCAGAAGCTGGAAGCGCTCGATATCGAAGCCGAAGGACAACGCGCACTTGCAGAAGGGGCGGAGGCGGCTGCGCAACAGCTGCAGGCCACCGAGGTCATGCCGCTGCCCGTCGTGGCGCCCGACGCTGAACATATGGATCCCGAAATCCTCGAATTGTTTATCGAGGAGGCCAAGGAAGAGATTGCATCGATCAAACGGCATCTGCCCTCGTGGCTGGAATCACCGGACGACGTGGAAACGCTTATCACCGTCCGTCGCTCGTTCCATACGCTCAAAGGTAGCGGTCGTATGGTGGGTGCGGAGAGGATCGGTGAGTACGCCTGGGCTGTTGAGAACCTGCTGAATCGTCTGATCAATCGAACACTCAAACGTACGCCACCCATGATGGATTTCATCGTCCTGGCTGCGGAAGCGACACCGGAACTCGTTGAGCAGTTGGAAATTGGCACTGAGCCGCAGGCGGATATCAGTCTATTAATTGTGCGCGCGAACGCGTTCGCTGATGGCGACCCGAATGCGGCTGTCCTGACGATTAGTCGTCCCGACGGTGAGCAGTCGGTCGCAGAAGAGCAGGCGCTCGAGATGGACCCGGTGCTCTACGATATCTTCTCGAAAGAGACGGCAGGGCATCTCAAAGTCATCACGGATTACCTTGAAGCCTGTGCGGGCCATGAACCGCCGTTTGCTGTTACCGACAAACTGCATCGAGCCTGTCATACGCTGCACGGCAGCGCCAATATGGCGAACGTCGAACGAGGTGTGGCGGTCGCAGCAGCATTGAATCGTTTCGTCCGCCGCAATTACGACCACAAGATCGGATTCCAGCAATCGGGACTGGACGTACTGCGGGCCGCTGCTCGCGCAATCAACACAATTGTCGGTGACATTAACAATCCCGACCGGGATCGTGCCGATTACACATCACTCATCAATCATATTGGCAACCTGAGCAACGCCGTGCAGGTCTCGATAGCACCTGCCCCGGAGCCGCAATCGGTACCCGCACCCAAGTCACCTGAACCCAAGGTACCGGCGCCCGTTGAGACGCCGCCTCCGCCGGCGGCCCCGGCCCCCAGTGAAGAGGCCGAATACGACGTTGAGATCGCGGCGATCTTCACGGAGGAATCGGCCGAGCTGCTCGAGTCGGCGGACCAGGCGCTTATCGATTGGGTCAGGGAGCGTTCCGCGCAGCCGATGGACGAGCTCAAACGTCATCTGCATACGCTGAAAGGCGGTGCGCGCATGGCCGGGATCACGGCGATGGGCAACCTGAGCCACGAGATTGAGACACTGTTGATATCTGTCGACGACGGACGCGTCAAGGCGACACCCGCTGTCGAGGACTTGCTGCAGCGCAGTATCGACGAACTGCACCGCATGCGTGACCTCGTCATTGCGAGCAAAGCTGTTCACGCTGCATCGGAACTCGAACAACGCATTCAACACGCCAATGCCGGGTTCGAAGTCGCAGACGACGCCGATGTCCAGCTGGCCCCGGAAGACACAAGCGTCGAGGAAGCGACTCCCGCAGAGTTCACGATTGAACCCGATGACACCGTGAGCATGGTCATTGTTGATTCCCCGCTTGCTGATGAGCTCGCTGAAATCGGCAGCGAGAAAAAAGAACCGGAGCAGATCGAGCCCGAGCCCGAGCCCGAACCCGAACCGGAACCAGAGCCAGAGCCCGAGCCAGAGCCGGAGCCGGAACCGGAGCCAGAACCGGAGCCCGAGCCCGAGCCAGAACCGAAGCCGACGACCAAGAAGAAGACACCGGCCAGGAAGAAGACACCGGCCGATGTCCGCGCGCTGCGCACGCCGGATAGAAGGCAGGACTTCGCACGTGTCGATGCCGACTTGCTTGAGGATCTGCTCAATGCGGCCGGCGAGATTAGCATCTACCATTCGCGCCTCAATCAGCAGGTCACCTCGTTCGATTTCCACGTCGAAGAACTCGAGCAAACAGTCGCTCGCCTGCGCGAGCAGCTTCGCAAGCTCGAGATTGAAACTGAGGCCCAGATAATGCATGGCCACCAGGACACGCTGGTGGCACGCGACTTCGATCCGCTTGAACTCGATCGCTATTCGAACATGCAACAACTGTCACGTGCGCTATCCGAATCGGCCAGCGATCTCGGCAGTCTCAAGGACCTGCTCAAATCGGTAACAGCCGAGGCGGAAGGCCTGCTCGTGCAGCAATCCCGAGTTACTGCCGAGCTGCAGGACGGGCTCATGCGCACGCGCATGGTGCCGTTTGAGCGCCACGTTTCGCGCCTGACGCGACTTGTTCGACAGGCGGCACAAGATTCTGGCAAGCGAGCCGAACTGGCTGTGGAAGGCGCGTCTGGCGAACTCGACAGACAGGTCCTCGATAAGATGCTGCCGCCGTTCGAACATATGTTGCGCAATGCAGTCGTGCACGGCATTGAGGACGCCGCCGCTCGACAGAAGGCCGGCAAATCGGCTGTTGGGCGGATCACAATTCGTTTGCACCGCGAGGGCGCGGAGATGGTCATCGACGTATCCGATGACGGTGCAGGCCTCGATGTGGATTCAATTCGGCGCAAAGCCTACGAGCTTGACCTGCTCAAGCCGGACGCAAAGGTCACTGACGAAGAAATTATGGACCTGATCCTGGCACCTGGATTCACGACGGCGGGCGCTGTGACGCAGTCCGCCGGGCGCGGCGTCGGAATGGACGTTGTCGCCAACGAGGTGAAGAAGCTCGGTGGTTCATTGCGCATCTCGTCGGTTACCGGGCAGGGTTCGAATTTCACAGTGCGTCTGCCCTTCACGCTGGCTATCACCCAGGCGCTGATCGTACGTACGGGCGATGAGGTCTATGCGTTGCCATTGCCGACCGTTGAGGGTGTTGCGCGCATTCCACGCACCGAGCTCGAGAGCCTGTTGAGGCATAGCGAGCCTGCTTACGAATACGGAGAGCAATCCTACAAGTTCCGTCACCTCGGTATGTATCTTGGTGGCCAGGCCGCGAAACTGTCCGAGGACGAGTCTTCAGTGCCGGTCATTCTGGTGCACGCCGGCGAGTACTCGGCTGCACTGCTGGTGGACGAAATGCTGGCCAGCCGCGAGATCGTGGTGAAAGCCGTCGGTCCACAGCTTGCCGGCATACGCGGTATTTCGGGTGCGACCATTCTTGGTGACGGTCGCATTGTCCTGATTCTCGACATTCACGCGCTGGTTCGTACCGGTGCGCCGGTGGTTGAAATCAAGAAGGCGGCACCGACCCCCAGCGATGATCGGCCGCTTGCGCTTGTAGTCGACGATTCGATCACGGTGCGGCGTGTGACTGAACGCTTTCTGCAACGCAATGGAGTGCGTGTCGAGACGGCGAAGGATGGGCTGGATGCGATCAGCGTGATGCAGGATCACAAACCCGACGTCATCCTGCTGGATATAGAGATGCCGCGAATGGACGGCTACGAGTTCGCGTCCCACGTGCGCAACGACCCGCGCGTGGCTGATGTGCCAATCATCATGATTACCTCGCGTGTGGGCGATAAGCACCGCGCGCGCGCTATTGAACTCGGCGTGAACGATTACCTTGGCAAGCCGTACCAGGATTCGCAGCTGCTCGAAGCTATTCGCCGGCAATTGGAAGAAAAAGGGATTGAACTGAAGTGACAGACGAGTCCCAGGAACTTTATAGTTTGCTCATTCCCCTGTCCGAGGATCGATTGATCGTGCCTCGCGCCTGTGTGGCCGAGGTCGTACGATTCACGGCGCCTGAGCAACAAGCCGGTGCGCACGAATGGATGGTAGGGAGCGTTAACTGGAACGGCCGCGCATTGCCGGTGGTTTCGTTCGAAGGTGCGCTTGGCAAGGACGTACCGCCGCCGACAGGCCGTACTCGTGTGGTCGTATTTTATGCGAATACGGGGCAACTGAAGACGGGCCACTTCGGCTTGCTGACTCAGGGTTTTCCGCAGCTTGTGCGCGTCAATGAAGACGTACTGCAATTGCACACGACCGACGGCTGGCCCAAAGATGCGCCGGTACTGTGCCGCGTGAAGATGATCAACGAATTCCCGCTAGTTCCTGACCTCGAGCAGCTCGAGGCGATGCTTGCGCGCGAGTCCCTGCAGGCCTGATCGGGCCCGCAGGGCTCGAATTCCTATTTGTTCTTTCCAGTAGGCGTTACTTCGACGCTGCATTCCTTCTCTGACGCATTGCCCGACTCATCGCTTGCTCGAACGAGCCAGCTAATGACGTTCTTCGCTCCGCCCAACTGGTTCAACGTAATCGTGTCGCCTTCGATCGTGGCGCTGCACAGGCTCGGTGTACCCGACCCCGACGGCGAGCGCCGCTCACAACCCGCAGTAACGATTTCAACCGTGGGGTTGTCATCAAGGGCGTCGACCGCAGTCGCAGTAAACGACACGCCGTGGTCGCGCGTGGCAATCGTCGCTGGCGAATTGCATGACAGGACGGGCGGGATGGTGTCAGGCAAGTCGACTCCGAAGAGCAGCGGATCGTGATCCGATGCGCGATACGGCACCGTACCGTCGAAAATCGACGGATTGCGACCAAAGTCCGTGTTGTAATCCAGGGCATCAGCCTCGTCAGCATTGATGTGCCACTCGTCGACACCGGTTACCGCCAATGCAAGGCTTGAGCTGACAAAACCGTAATCCAGCGTACCGGTCTGGCCGTCAAAGACATACGAATAGTCACCCCAGCTGATGAGGTTGCCGTAACCAGCTTCCTGGAGAGCGGTAATCGGATCTTCCATCAGGTACGCGTTGAGATCGCCCACGATAACCACATCCGGATCGCCGGCTCCTGTCGGGTCGGTAGCGAGCCAATCCGCCACTGCTGCAGCCGCCTGCGTTCTTCGGTCATTCCAGTAACCGGCGCCATCGCCCTGATCGCAGTTGCTGTTCGCAGCAGGGTCCGAGACACATTCGGGGTCACTACTGAGTCCCGACGAACCCTTCGATTTGAGGTGATTGACGACTACGGTAACGCGTTCACCCGAAAGGTTCTCCTCGAGCGTCGCCGCAAGCGGCACGCGACTGGTCGCATTGCCATTGAACAACGGCGCGTTGAAGCCGACCTCATCGGCCTGGCTATCGTCGAGCATGGCGACTGTCGTACCTGCGGCAGGCATAACGCTGCCAGCGCAGTAGATTATCCCGACGGCGATCGCATCGTCCCCAACATTCACGTCGCCCGGCGGATGTACGTAGTCATAATTGGAGCCGCAACTCGGTGAGCCGACATCGTTCAGTCGGTCAACCAATTCAGCGATAGAGCTGAATTCCTCGTCAATGTAGTCGTTCTCGATTTCGTTGACACCGATGATGTCTGCATCCAGCGTGGACAGTGCAGTAACGAGCTTCTGGATCTGCCGATCGTATTCGACAATGTTCGAAGCGCCCCGACAACTCGCCGGCGAGCCGCCCGCAAAGCATTCACCCGTATCGCGAAGGTCGTTGAAGAAGTTGAGCAAGTTGAAGCTTGCGACCTTGATTCTGCCACCAACATCCGCCGGTTCGCTCGCCCGGAAATTCACCGGACCGAATATCGGTTCAACCGTCGGCATGAGGCGATAGACCTCGTCGCCCGATCCGCCGCTGCTGCGACTGTAACGGATATTGCCGGTCAACCCTGAAACGGTGTCCCCCATACGCATTGCATTGTCAGTGCTCAGACCCGGATCGGGGAACCGGATCGGGTCCGGATTCTGAACGGTGAAGCCGTCATCGAGCATCAGGCTGCGGCGCGCGAGCAATTCAACGTGCGCCGCATAGCCGGCCACATCCGGCATAAAGGACTGGGTGTATTGTTCGGGGCGAGCGCCCTCGGTCAGGACCACTTCGCCGAAGCGATCCAGGTTAAACAGTTCCTTTACCGTTAGGGTCTGCGAGAGACTGACCAGCATTCCCTCGTACCGCTCGAGATCCGCGATCAGCTGACCCCTGCCGTTCACGACCGTCGTTGCGGTCGGCAGTGAGATTGCGGTCGGCGGAACGGATCCTGTGCCGATTACCTGGACGCTACCGCCAGTGGCGCTAATCTGCGTCTCGCCAAAGAACTCGGCGACGGAACCGATAACTCGTACTTCCTGGCCGGGATTCACATCCACCGCCGGGCTGGACCCGTCGAAGACGAAGATGCCATTCGATGTCGCTGCGTCTGCGTCACAACCAGGGTTTTCAATGAAGAATCCATTGAGATCGCCGTGCGTTCCGGCACCGTCCTGGAAGTCACCTGTCACGATACCGACAGTGGTTATCTCCTGGCCGACGAGTGTACTTGCAGTACCTGCACCCTGAATTTCACAGATGCTCACCGTCGGCGGCGGCGGGGGTGGTGGGGGCGGTACGTCTCCAAAACTCTGCCCGGTGTTTACGGCGCCGAACGTGTTTGCCTGGGGTGAGACCCACGTAAAATCATCTGCGACGCGGCCAGCGCCGGTGAGTTGCAGTGAGTCGCCAATCGGCGTCGAACTGGACTCGCTTACGCCGATGTCCGTGCTGGTCATGCCTGTAGCGGGTCCGCTCAGCGCTTCGAACGAGCCCTCGTAACTCAGGAACTGTGTGACTTCGCCGCTCGGATCAACGAGTGCGAGTCCGTCGGGCGACCCATTCTGAATGCCATTAATTGAAATATGCTCGAAGCCGTAACCGGATGTTTGATCGGCGAGCACGCCACTTAGAGCGATCGTGTTGTATGGACTGCGCTGCGAACTCGAGCCGTTGTAGAGCACGAGCTCCCAGCCCGTCAAATCGGTACCGGCAGGCCCGGCGATCTCGACACCCTCACCGACGTCACCGCCGGCATTGTCGTAGTGGAATTCGTTGATAAATACGGACCCCGCTAGCATGCCGAAGCTCTGGTCCGTGTTTGCGAAACCGAATGTACTTGGCTGCGCCGCGGCCCAAGTGAAATCGTCGGCGACCAGGCCTGCGCCTGTCCGCTGCAACGAAGAACCGATCGGCGTCGAACTCGACTCACTGACACCGATATCGGTGCTGGTCTGTCCGATAGCGGGTCCGCTCAATGCTTCGAACGAGCCCTCGTAGCTCAGGAACTCGACGACATCACCGCTCGGACCCACCAGCGCGAGTCCGTCCGGCGAACCATTCTGGATACCGTTGCTTGGATATGTGAGCGTCACGAAACCGAACCCTGAACCGGCGTCGGCCACGATGCCGCCCAACGCCAGTGTGTTGTATGGCGAACGCTGCGAACTCGACCCGTTGTAGAGCACGAGCTCCCAGCCGCTCAGGTCGGTACCGGCAGTCGCGGCGATCTCGATGGCCTCGCCGACGTCTCCGCCGGCGTTGTCGTAGTGGATCTCATTGATAAAGACCGTGGCATCCGACGGTGGTGGCGGCGGTGGCGGCGGCGGTGGTGGAGGCGGTGTGCCGCCGAAGCTCTGGCCGACGTTGACGGCTCCGAAGCTGTCCATGTCTGCCGTCCACGCGAAGTCTTCGAAGGTGGTGCCGGTTCCAATAAGCTGAAGCGAGAAGCCGACCGGCGTAGAACTCGATTCACTGACGCCAATGTCAGTGCTCGTCATGCCGTCGGCGGCACCGCCGACCGCTGTGAGTGTCCCTTCATAGCTCAGGAACTGGACCACCGTGGCACTGGCATCCACGAGCGCAAGCCCGTCGGGCGCGCCGTTCTGGATGCCGTTGGTAGGAAGTGTGAGCGCCGCAAAGCCAAAGCCCGCACCCGCATCGGCCAGCGTCTCGTTAAGCGCTATCGTGTTATAGGGCGTGCCGTTGCTGCCGTTATAAAGAACGACGGTCCAGCCGGTCAGGTCGGTACCAGCTGGCCCGGCGATTTCGATTGCCTCGCCGGTGTCGGTGCCGTCGTTGTCATAGTGGATCTCATTGACGAAGACGGTGGTCTGAGCCGATACAGTGCTGGCGAGAAAAAGGACGAACAGGGACAAGTACTTCATCAACATCACCTTTTGTATTTGTTGTCGGTGGGGACGAGCTACCCGATGGGCGCAGGTCATACTACAGCGTCCGTGCTACAGTTTTTTGTCAGTTTTACTTTTCGATTATTTGAGGTCACCCCAAAGCGACTGCATGACGGTCAGAGTCGCCACTGCAGCGGTTTCGGTACGTAGTACTCGCGGGCCCAATGACACAGCCGTAAAGCCAGTGATCTCGGCGTCTTCGTACTCGGCTTGGCTGAAGCCCCCCTCGGGACCTATGAGTACACATACCTTGGTCTGCGGCTGGGCTATGCTCGCAAGCGATGTTGTTGCGCCGGGTGTAAGAATCAATTCGGCGTCGACCTCGGTCGGTTTGTTTCCAAACCAGTCCTTGAGCGACATAGGAGCGTCGATTAGTGGCACGCGCGTGCGCCCCGATTGTTCGCAGGCG
>JAACFG010000184.1 GCA_009937605.1 Gammaproteobacteria bacterium
GGCTTGTTTGGCACGGTGTGGGGCATCATGGTCGCTTTCATTCAGATTGGCAGCCAGCAGACGGCAACGCTGGCTGTCGTCGCCCCGCCCATTGCGGAAGCGCTGATTGCCACGGCAATGGGTCTTTTTGCGGCCATTCCGGCGGTCATCGCTTACAACCGCTACGCTGACAAGGTCGTCCGGCTCGAATACCGTTATGACGGCTTCACCGAGGAATTCTCGAGCATCCTGCACCGGCACGCGCGCGCCAAGCTGGGAGGCTGATATGGCTACTACGCCGCTTAAAAAACGCAGACTGATGAGCGAGATTAACGTCGTACCGTACATCGACGTCATGCTGGTGCTCCTCGTCATCTTCATGGTGACAGCGCCGTTGCTGACTCAGGGCATCGAGGTTGAGCTGCCGAAGGCCAATGCCGAACCCATTGAGTCCGTACCGGACCATGAGCCGCTCGTGCTGAGTGTCGATGCCGACGGTAATTTCTACATCAATGCGGGTGATGACGAAGACCAACCCTCGTCGGGAAAGAAGATCTCGACAATCGTAAGCGTCATCCTGGGTGAGAAGCCCGAAACGCCGGTGTTCGTTAAAGCGGACCGCGCGGTTTCTTACGGCCACGTGGTGGGTGCGATGGTTGTGCTGCAGCAGTCTGGCGCAAGCAACATAGGTTTCGTTACGGATCCGCTGGATACCTACCCGATTCCGGAGTAAGCAGCCGCGTGACTCGCGACAGCAAAAATTTCATTCCGGTCAGCATGGCGTTGCTGCTGCATGTGATCATATTCGGGTCCATGATCATGGCATTTGACTACACGCGACCGACGCCGTTCACGCCGCTGGCCGTCCAGGCGACCCTGGTCACGGAGGTTCCCGACCGGGCGGCACCGCCACCTGCGGTCGAACCCGAGCCCGAACCGGAGCCCGTGATCGAAGAACCCGAGCCCGAGCCCGAACCGGACAACAGCGAGGAGCTGCGCCGCCTGGCCGAAGAAGAGAAGCGCCGGCAGGACGCGTTGATCGAGCAACAGCGGCTTGATGAACTGAAGAAACAGGAAGCCGAGGAAAAGAGGCGCAAGGAGCGGGAAGAGGCCGAGCGTAAGCGGCGCGAGGAAGAAGAGCAGGAGCGCAAGCGGCAAGAGGCCGAGCGCAAGCGCCAGGAGGATATTCAGCGGCAGCGCGAAGAGAACGAACGCCTGCGTCGTGAAGAGGAAGCCAGGGAGCGACAGGCGGAGATCGCTGCAGAGGAACGGAGAATGGCGGCGGCCAGTTCGCCCGAGATGGCGGTCTACCAGACAATGATCATGCAGGATATCCAGCGGAGTTGGGCTATGCCGGCAAGTGTGACGCCAGACACTTTATGTGTCGTAATGGTGCGGCAGACACGCACAGGAGACGTGATCAGCGCTAGAATTGCCAGCTGCAACGGAGATGAAGCTGTCGAGCGCTCGATCTTGGCAGCAGTTACAAAGGCGTCGCCATTGCCCGAGCCGAACAATCCTGACTTATTCAGGTCAGAATTGCGTGTAACTATGCGACCGCCGCAGTGAACCACATTTGAGTGAAATATAGATGACAGTGCGAAAACTAATTGGAATTCTGGTGCTCCTTTTCCCGGTCGCCGTGACGGCGCAGGTACTTGATATTGAAGTAACTGGAATCGCGCAGCCGACACCTGTCGCTGTTGTGCCATTCGGTTGGGAAGGCGAGACACCGGACATGCCATTCGATGTAGCTAAAGTCATTACCGATGATTTGAAGCGCAGCGGTCGTTTTGCGCCAATTGCCGAAGAGAAAATGCTGCAAAAACCGACAGACGGTGCAGATATCGATTTCCAGGATTGGAGTTTCGTCGGTGTGGAAGCCGTCGTTGTTGGCAAGGTCACCCAGACGGGTGCCAATGCCTATGAGCTGCGGTTTTGGTTGTTCGATGTGTTTGGACGTAAGCAGCTCTTTGGTTACCGCATGCCAGCCAGTCGCGGCACCATGCGCATTGCGGCGCATCGCGCGGCCGATATGATTTACGAGAAGCTGACGGGCATCAAGGGCGTGTTTGGGACCAAGGTCGCCTACGTGACCGCGAAGCGGCAGGGCGAAGGTCAGCTCTACTCGCTGATTGTTTCGGACTACGACGGTGAAAATGACTACACGATCATGGAGAGCAATGACCCGATCATGTCGCCGGCCTGGTCACCGGATAGCCGCCAGCTCGCGTACGTGTCCTTCGAAGACAATAAGTCGTCCATATTTGTGCAGACGCTCCGCACTGGCAATCGCTTCCAGGTATCTTCGAAACCGGGTATCAACGGCGCACCGTCTTTCTCACCGGATGGACGGAAGCTCGTCGTCACGCTGGGCGGTGTCGATGGCAATCTCGATATCCATGTACTTGATATCAACACGCGCCGCACGACGAGACTCACGACGAGCAGGTCGATCGATACGGAAGGAACCTGGTCGCCGGACGGTCGCTACATCTACTTTACGTCCGACAGGAGCGGTGGACCGCAAATCTACCGCGTGCGTGCAACGGGTGGGACACCCGAGCGCGTTACCTACGAAGGGAGTTATAATGCGCGACCGCGATTGTCGCCGGATGGCAAGAAACTGGCGATGTTGCACAACGACCGGGGGAACTATCGCATCGCCGTTATGAATCTGGATCGCAAAGACCTCTTGGTCCTGTCGACCGGGCGTCAGGACGAGAGCCCGAGCTTCGCACCGAACAGCGATATCCTGATTTATGCAACACGGCAGGGACGGGACGGTGTTTTGGAGACGGTATCTGCAGATGGCCTGATCCGGCAGAAAATGGCGTCTGGTGCGGGAGGGGACGTCCGGGAACCGGTCTGGTCACCATTCCCCAGGTTCTAGAAACGTAGAAGCGCGCCATGCGCGCGATATTCGACTTTAATAAGTAATTGTAAGATTTTGATTTAAATACTTTAAAGACACAAAAAAGGGCTAAATGATGTCTTATTTCAAACTGTTTGCACTGGCGGCACTAGCACTCCTGCTGGCCGGTTGTTCGAGTTCACCCAACGTTCCGGATCCCGAGCCGACTGATACCACGTACGGCGATGAAATGGGCGGCGCCTCGACCGATGGCATGGACGGCGAATCCTATGGTGGCGGGGAGTACCTTGACGATCCGTCGGCCGGTGAACTGGCTACGGTGATCCACTTCGATTTCGATTCGTCGGAAGTCCGCGCGGAGGACCAGGACATCGTATCGCGACACGCCATGCAACTCGGCGACAATCCGAATTCGCGCGTCAGGCTGGAAGGTCACGCGGATGAACGTGGCTCGCGTGAGTACAACATTGGCCTCGGCGAGCGTCGTGCGCAGGCTGTACGGCAGATGCTAATGATCCAGGGCGTTTCCGCGGCGCAGATCTCGACCGTGAGTTTCGGCGAAGAGCGTCCTGTCGCGTTCGGCAGCTCGGAAGAGGACTACGCACAGAATCGTCGCGTTGAGTTCAAGTACACGAATTAGCCGATGAAACTGAACACCAGGATATCGCTTCTGCTACTGACTCCCGCGCTCGCCCTGGGCGGCTGCACGTTGTTTGAGACGCAGCCCGAGGAGGACCCGGTCCTCGTCAAGCTCGATGATCTTGATCGCCGAATGCAGGCAATAGAGCGCATTGTGGAGAACCAGAGCCTCGCGAGCCTGACGCAACGTGTTAGCGCGATGGAGCGGCAAGACAGCGAATTGCTGGGCCAGGTTGAGACGCTTGAGTACGAGTCTGATACGACAGCCGACCGACAGCGGCAGCTGTATGCGGATCTCGATGCGCGTATCCAGATGCTCGAAGAATCGTTACAGGACCGCAGTTCGCGCAGTGTGATGGATGGCGGCACGCTGTTGCCGGGGCAGTTGCCTGTACCCGATGGCTCGGACCAGGATAACTACCAGGCGGCGCTAGAGCTGCTCAAGCAACAGCGCTACGAGCCGGCGGCGATGGCGTTCCAGCAGTTCCTGGTTGCCTACCCCGAAAGCGAACTCGCTGAAAATGCGCAGTACTGGCTGGCGGAATCACACTACGTGACACAGATGTTCGACGAGGCGCTCACCGAGTTTGAGCTTGTTATCACGGAGTTTCCCCGGTCCCGCAAGGTGCCTGATGCATTGCTCAAGATGGGCTACTGCAGCTATGAGCTCGAACAATGGGATGCGGCCCGCAGCTCCCTGGAGCGAGTCACGGCTGAGTATCCTGAGACGACGGCGGCTCGGCTGGCTGGCCAGCGTCTCGAGCGCATGGATAACGAGGGGGTCTGAGGGTTCGCCACGGAATCCCTGCCGACGCTTGTTATTGGAGATATTTCCGGTATGATGCCGCCGGCATTCCGGCCTGTCTTGGCCACATTCCCTGTGCGGGGGTATAGCTCAGTTGGTAGAGCATCGGCCTTTTAAGCCGCTGGTCCCAGGTTCGAGTCCTGGTGCCCCCACCACCTTTCCATGAAACCCTGATGCGCCTGCGAGCAGTAGCTGCTGCGAGTTACATTTCGAAACATTGCGTTACGGATCTGCGACCCTCCCGTGGCAGATCTTCTCCAAACTTCGTTCCCAGTTGGATCAACAAACTCAAACTGGAGAACAGAAGTGAGAAATCGAATATATGCAGCAACTGCGGTCAGCGCAGTTCTATTTCTGGCCGGTTGCGAAGGCGATGACGGCTTCAATGGCATCGACGGTCTGGACGGTCTGGACGGCGAGGATGGCTTTAACTCCCTGGTCGCGTTTCGCGATGTGCCTGTTGGCGATGCCGTTTGCCTTGGCGGCGGTAGCGCAATAGACAGTGGCCTTGATACGAACCGGAACGATATTCTGGACGCCGACGAAGTGATGGTCACTGAGTACACCGAGTGTGCCGTAACGCCGACGCTGCGTGCGTTGCACGCAGCGCCAGACGCGCCAAAGGTCAACATCTGGGTCGATGGTGCTCCGGCACTGACCGACGTGGACTACAACCAGGGATCCGGTCTGCTGGGCGTTGGTCAGGCTGAAAACGTCACACAGGACGGTGCGGACGTCAATGTTCAGCTTGAAGCAATTTTTCCCGGCGACGATGCCGTCGTCTTTGAGGCAACCCTTCCTCTCGATTTCGGCACCGAGACCACGGTTATCGCGTGCGGAACCCTCGGCGGCGGTGATTTCATGGCTTGCGGCGATGCGGCAGCGCCTATCGTCGTCACCAACCCGGCTGGCGAGTCCATCGCTGATGGCAGCTTCCGCGCCCAGGTCGTACACGCTTCGCCGAGCGCCCCGCCAGTGGATGTATACGTAACTGTCCTGGACGGAGCTCTTGAGAATCCCGTAAACGGCGACGCTCCACTGGCATTCGGCGATTACACGGGTCAGTTGGAAGTACCTGCCGGTCCTTACCAGCTTCGCGTTGCCATACCGAACGATGGCGACCCGATCGTTGTCTACGATTCCGGTGAGATTCCGCTGCCGGCTGGTGCTGATCTCCTGAT
>JAACFG010000044.1 GCA_009937605.1 Gammaproteobacteria bacterium
CACGGTCCTCTATGTCCCGTGAAAGGGCGGCAAGGCTAACATCGATACCCTTGTCTTTCAACTGCTTATGGCGCCTCGCGGCACGCTCTTCGGCGCTCGCCGTCAGGAATACTTTTACCGCAGCGGAAGGAAATACGAGCGACCCCATATCGCGACCGTCCGCGACCAGCCCTGGGGGCTGTTGGAAGGCCCTCTGGCGCTCCAGCAGCGCCTCCCGAACCTCCGGTATGACTGCCACGACCGAGGCCATCTCGCCGGTGGTCTCTTTCCGAATTTCGAGCGTGACATCCTCGTCATCCAGCCAGATAAGCTCTGTGCCGTCCGGATTACTGTCAAATCGGACATTCAACCCACGTGCAACCCGGGCAACTGCATCGACATTGGCAAGGTCCACACCCTGTTTGGCCGCCGAAAGGGCCGTTAGCCGATACAACGCCCCGCTATCCAGCAGGTGGTAGCCCAGGGCCCGGGCGACCTTCCGAGCGATGGTCCCCTTGCCGCTCCCGACCGGACCGTCGATGGCAATCACGGGAATGGTCATATCAGTCCCCTTCGACTCGAATGTTCACGCCAATCGCCGCCATGCTCGCTGCAAACCCCGGGAACGATGTGTCAACGGCGGCCACGTCTTCTACTATAACGTCGCTATCGGCGATCGTACCGGCCAGGGCAAGCGACATGGCAATCCTGTGATCGCCGAAGCTCTCAACGGTTCCGCCCTTGAATCGACCGCCGTGCACGACCGCACCGTCCTGCGATTCGTCGACCTCAATACCCAGCCGACGCATGCCGTCCGCCATCGCCGCAATACGGTCACTTTCCTTCACGCGAAGCTCACCTATTCCACTGAAAACCGTTTTGCCACTCGCGGCTGCCGCTGCGACAAATAGCACGGGAAACTCATCAATAGCCAGCGATACCAGCTCTGGGTCGACCTCACCGCCTTTAAGCTGAGAGGAACGCACCCGAATATCCGCTACCGGCTCTTCGCCCAGCATTTGTGGGTTTTCAAGGCGGATGTCCGCTCCCATGGCTTGCAGAATGTCGATCACGCCGGTGCGCGTTGGATTGACGCCCACGTTGGTGATGAGTACATCGGCCTTATCCGCCAACACAACCGCCAAAAGGATGAATGCGGCCGATGACAAGTCCGCTGGCACATCGACCTGACATCCGCGCAGCTTCTGGCCACCGCCCACAGAGACGCTACCTTTGGCGCGGCCGACGACCACTCCCATGGATTCGAGCATGCGTTCGGTGTGATCGCGCGTTACCGCCGGTTCGGTCACGCTCGTGGTACCTGACGCGTAGAGCCCGGCGAGCAGGACCGACGACTTGACCTGTGCGCTGGCGACTGGCATGTCGTAATGAATACCCTTCAATGCCAGCCCACCGGCAATTTGCAGTGGAGGCGTTCCGTCGCAGTCGCTTTCGATCGCGGCACCCATCATTGTCAGGGGCCTGATGATTCTGCTCATAGGGCGCCCTGTCAGTGAGTCGTCCCCGGTCAGGGTGCTGGGGAAATCCTGTCCAGCCAGGAGTCCGGCCATCAACCGCATGGCAGTCCCGGAGTTGCCCAGGTCAAGATCCCCGGATGCCTCGCGAAGCCCATGTATACCGACTCCGTCAATGGTCATCTGCGTCGGGCCTGGTTGCTCGATTTCAACGCCAAGCGCGCGCATCGCTGCGAGCGTAGCCAGGCAGTCCTCACCGGCCAGGAAACCACTGACCTCGGTCCGACCTTCGGCGATACTGCCAAGCATTAGAGAGCGATGAGACACCGATTTGTCGCCGGGCACCGTAACGCGTGCATCCTGCAACGGCGATGGAGTAACGATGAACTGCATCAGGCAGCGACTAGCCTATGGCCTTCGGATAAGCTCCGAGCACCTTGAACAATGAAGCGGTCTTTTCGAGTTTTGCCAAAGCCGCCGCCACTGAATCGTCCTCGGCGTGCCCTTCCACATCAATAAAGAACACGTAGTCCCACTTTCGCCGCCGTGACGGTCGGGACTCAATGCGTGTCATGCTGACGCCGAATTCAGCCAAGGGCTGCAACAGGCTGTGCAGCACACCTGCCCCGCCCGCCGTATCGCTCGTAGAGATAAGTAAGGTGGTCCTGTCCTCGCCACTGGGGGCGAGCAACTCCCGACCCACAACCAGGAACCGGGTCGCGTTGTCTGGTCGATCCTCGATGTTATTGACGAGAATCTCGAGCTCGTAAACATCAGCGGCTACTTCAGGGCCGATCGCCGCAGTCCCGTCCTCGTCACGAGCACGTCGTGCCCCTGCAGCATTGCTGGACATCCCGATTAGCTCCACGTGTGCGAGGTTTTCGCGAATCCATCCACGACACTGAGCCAATGATTGCTCGTGCGCGCAAATTCGCTCAATCTTGTCCAGGCCCTTGGCCTTGGCCATCAGGTGCTGCTCGATCTTGAGCTCGATTTCGCCGGCAATCTTCAACGGCGAGGTAAGGAACATGTCCAGCGTATTGTTCACTGAGCCTTCAGTTGAGTTTTCGATCGGGACTACCCCGAAATCAGCCGCACCGCACTCTACTTCCTGGAAGACTTCGTCAATCGTGTGAAAAGGAAGCGCTCGAACCGAATGTCCGAAATGCTTGTTGACCGCAGTCTGGGTGAAGGTACCTTCGGGACCAAGAAAACCGATCTTCAGCGGCTCCTGTTGTGCCAGGCATGCCGACATGATTTCGCGGAACAGGCGCAACATCTCCTCGTCTCGCATCGGCCCCTCGTTGCGGTCGAGAACCTTGCGAAGAACTTCCGCCTCGCGCTCCGGGCGGTAGTAGTCAACCGCGGACTTGAGGTCCCCTTTGGCCACGCCAACCAACTGGGCGAACTTCGCCCGATCGTTGATCAAATCCTGAATGCGCTCGTCTATCGCGTTGATTTGGTCGCGTATCTCGGCCAGGTCCAGATTGTCGGGGTCTTTGTCCGCCATACCAACTTGTTCGAAAACCGTAAAGGATTCCTCAGGTTACAGGCTTGCCCAGATTTCGCAACGTGGAGACGCCTTCAATCGACCTGAGCTTTTCGAGCAGCGAGTCGGACGGCTCGCCATTAACATCGACGATCGTGTACGCATAATCGCCTACAGACTTGTTGAGCAGGTCTTCGATATTCAGCCCCGCATCCGCAATGCAAGTCGAAATCTGTCCAACCATATTCGGCACGTTGGCATTGGCGACGGTGATACGCCATGCGTCAAGTCGTGGCATGCGCGCCTTCGGAAAATTGACCGAAAAACTGATGTTGCCGTTTTCGAGATAATCCTTGACGTTTTCCGCCACCATGATCGCGCAGTTCTCTTCCGCCTCCCCGGTTGAAGCGCCAAGATGCGGCAGGGCCGTCACCTTCTGATGCGCGATAAGTTCAGGGGTCGGGAAGTCGGTGACAAAGGCATGAAGGTGCCCCCTGTCGAGCGCCGCAATCGCAGCGGCATCGTCAACCACACCGCCACGCGCGAAGTTAATCAACACGCCGCCTTTGTTCATGAGCGCGATACGGTCAGCGTTGACCAAATTGCGGGTCCCGTCGAGAAGAGGAACATGACAGGTGACGAAATCCGCATGCTGGAACAGTTGATCGAGTGTCTCCTCCTGCTCAACGCCCGACGACAGTTGCCAGGCATTCCTGACAGTAATCGATGGGTCGTAACCGACAACCTTCATACCAAGATCGAGCGCCGCATTGGCAACTTCGACGCCAATTGCGCCAAGACCAATCACGCCGAGAGTCTTGCCGGGCAACTCAAAGCCAACAAACTGCTTCTTGCCGGCTTCGACGGCTTTCTTCAGGTCATCGCCGGTTTCATCCAGCGTCTTCACATATTCGCCGGCGCTACCCAGGTTGCGCGCGCCCATCAACATGCCGCCAATCACCAATTCCTTCACCGCATTAGCGTTCGCTCCTGGCGCATTGAATACAGGCACGCCCCGCGCCGCCATTGCATCGCAGGGAATATTGTTGGTACCGGCGCCGGCGCGTCCAATCGCGGCCACTGTGTCCGGAATTTCCATGTTGTGCATATTATGCGAGCGCAGCAGGACCGCATCCGGATGTGCGATCTCCGATGCGACCTCATAGCGACTGCGCGGGAAACGTCGCAACCCTTCGACCGCGATGTTATTAAGCGTCAAAATCTTGAACATGATTATCCGTTGACCTTTTCAAATTCCGCCATGAACGCGATCAATGCATCGACCGCCTCCTCACTGACGGCGTTATAGATAGAGGCTCGCATTCCGCCGACTGAACGATGACCCTTTAGATTCGCGAGCCCGGCCACCGCTGATTCTTCGAGAAACTTCCCGTCGAGCGCAGCATCGGCCAGGATAAATGGCACGTTCATCCGTGAGCGGCAGTCGATCGCGACCGGGTTGGAATAGAAATCTGACGCATCAATGGCCGCGTATAGCTTGTCTGACTTTCGTTGATTGACCGCGCCGATCGCATCCATACCGCCCTGGCCTTTCAACCACTGGAATACCAGGTCTGCCACGTACCAGGCGAACGTTGGCGGCGTATTGGTCATCGAGTCCGAATCCGCGTACGACTTCCAGGTCATCAGGTGCGGATTGTCCGGGCGCGCACGTTCGAGCAATTCGTTGCGCACGATAACGAGCGTAATACCTGCAGGGCCGATGTTCTTCTGGGCGCCGGCATAAATTACACCGAACCTGCTTACGTCGATGGCACGAGACAGGATGTTGCTTGACATGTCCGCGACCAGCGGAACGTCGCCGCCCGGCACAAAATTGAACTCGACACCAGCTATGGTCTCATTTGGCGTGTAATGCAGGTACGCGGCCTGCTCCGAACGCTGCCACGAAAGCTCTTCAGGGATGTAGGTAAAATTCCGATCCGACGCATCAGACGCGATATTGACGTTGCAGAATTTCCGCGCTTCTCCTGCGGCTTTCTTACCCCAACTGCCAGTCACTACATAGTCGACCGCGTCGCCCTGGGCGGTGAGATTCAATGGCGCCATGGCCATTTGCATCGTCGCACCACCCTGCGGGAACAGAACGCTGTAGTCGTCCGGGACTTTCAGCAAGTCACGCAATGTTGCTTCGGCACGGGCCGCAAGCTCAACAAAGTCTTTGCCGCGGTGGCTGACTTCCATGACCGACATACCGGACCCCAGCCAGTCTGGCAGGTCGTTTCGAATGGTTTCCAGAACTTCGAGAGGCAGTGCGGCGGGGCCGGCACTAAAGTTGTGAACGCGTGACATGACGCTGAATTTCCTGGGTGAGGGCTGTGGTGGCTATATTGCCGGGACGCGTATTGTTACGAGAAGTGAAATAAATTGCATTACTTACAATCGCAATTATTCGTCGTCTTCCTCGATGGATTCAATACGTGCTAACCCAACCAGCCGTTGCTCGCCTTCAACACGAATCAGTCGCACGCCCTGGGTATTGCGGCCCATGATCGAAATATCCTCGACGCCGGTGCGCACCAGGGTACCGTTGGAACTGATCAGCATAATCTCGTCCTCTTCGGCGACCTGGATCGCACCGACCGTGCGCCCGTTGCGGTCTGTCGTCTGGATCGCAATCACTCCCTGCCCGCCTCGACCCTGTACCGGAAAATCGTCAACCGGCGTACGTTTTCCGTAACCGTTTTCGGTCGCGGTCAGGATCAGTCCATCATGAATGATCGTCAGGGCAATAACTTCGTGGTCGCCCGGAAGCTTGATACCGCGTACTCCCGCTGCCCCACGGCCCATCGGCCGTACATCGGCCTCGCTAAAGCGAATCGCTTTGCCATGACTTGCTACCAGCAGAATCTCGGCATCGCCGTCGGTAATCGCCACGTTGACGAGTTTGTCTTCATCACGAAGGTCAATAGCGATAATCCCGCTCGTGCGTGGCCGCGAGAATTGACTAAGAGGCGTCTTCTTGACTGTGCCGCCGGACGTCGCCATGAATACGAAATGGCCTTCTGCGTATTCCCTGATGGGCAACACGGCATTAATCCGCTCGCCCGGCTCCAGAGGCAGAAGATTCACGATCGGTTTCCCTCGGGAACCACGACTCGCCTGCGGTACCTGGTAGACCTTGAGCCAGTACATCTTCCCGCGGCTCGAGAAACACAAAATAGTGTCGTGCGTGTTGGCCACGAACAGGTTATCGATAAAGTCCTCGTCCTTCACCTTGGTCGCCGAGCGCCCGCGTCCGCCGCGCTTTTGCGCCTGGTAGACGTCAATAGGCTGCGCCTTGGCGTAGCCGCCATGAGACAAGGTGACAACGACCTCTTCTTGCGGAATAAGGTCTTCAACGCTTAGATCCGAATGGTCCTGGACGATTTCAGTGCGGCGCTCGTCACCAAATGCATCGCGAACATCCCCGAGTTCGCCGCGAATGACATCGAGCAACAGATCCGGGTTAGCCAAGATGTCAGAAAATTCTTTAATTTTCCCTAATATCTCTTTGTATTCTTTAATGATTTTGTCTTGTTCAAGACCCGTGAGGCGGTGCAGGCGGAGATCGAGAATCGCCTGCGCCTGAACGGCCGACAGGTGGTACCGGCCGTCCACAAGGCCACTGCCATCTGCAAGACCATCGGGACGCGTGTCGGTATCGCCGGCTCTCTCGAGCATTCCGGTCACTTCGCCCGGCGCCCAATCCTGGCTCATCAGGCCGGTCTTGGCTTCCGCCGGCGACGCCGAGGCTTTGATCAATGCAATAACCTCATCGATGTTCGCCAGCGCCACAGTCTGTCCTTCGAGGACGTGAGCGCGGTCGCGAGCCTTGCGCAGATCGAAAATCGTTCGTCGAGTGACGACCTCGCGACGATGGGACAGGAACGCCTCGAGAACCTGCTTCAGGTTGAGTAACTTCGGCTGTCCGTCGTGCAGAGCAACCATATTGATGCCGAATACGCTTTGCATCGGTGTCTGCTTGTAGAGGTTATTCAGCACGACATCGCTGACTTCGCCCTGCTTTAACTCGATCACAATGCGCATGCCGTCTTTGTCAGACTCGTCACGCAACTCGGTGATGCCTTCGATCCGCTTCTCGCGTACGAGATCGGCGATCTTTTCAATCAGGCGGGCTTTGTTCACCTGGTACGGCAGCTCGGTGACGATAATCGCCTCCTTGCCACGCTTGTTAATGGTTTCAACGCTGGTGCGAGCGCGAATGTACACGCGGCCACGGCCGGTCCGGTAGGCAGAATAGATGCCCTGAGCGCCGTTAATGATGCCTGCCGTCGGAAAATCCGGCCCGGGGATATGCTCCATGAGCCCTGGAACGTCGATATCCGGGTTCTCAATCAACGCCAGGCAAGCATTAATGATCTCGTTGAGATTATGCGGTGGGATGTTGGTTGCCATGCCCACGGCGATGCCTGACGAACCGTTGACGAGCAGATTCGGGATTCGTGTCGGCATGACCGACGGCTCACTTTCCGAACCATCGTAGTTTTCGACGAAATCGACGGTCTCTCTATCGATATCGGCAAGGAGTTCGTGGGCAATCTTCGACATGCGCACTTCGGTGTATCGCATGGCAGCCGGCGAATCCCCGTCGACCGAGCCGAAGTTACCCTGACCATCGACAAGCATGTAACGCATCGAAAACGGCTGCGCCATGCGTACGATGGTGTCGTACACCGCCGAGTCGCCGTGCGGATGGTATTTACCAATTACGTCACCAACAACACGGGCGGACTTTTTGTAGGGTTTATTGAAGTCATTTCCCAGCTCTCGCATAGCGTGCAGGACACGGCGATGAACCGGTTTGAGGCCGTCCCGCACATCCGGCAAGGCACGACCGACAATTACGCTCATTGCGTAATCGAGATAGGACTGCTGCATCTCCTCTTCGAGGCTAACTGACAGCAATTCCTGGGCAACTTCAGACATAGTTCTCTACTTTTTGGGCCCAAAATCCGAGCGCGGCCCCGCTCTGAGAAAAGCGGAATCCCTGGGTCAAATTGAACCGGATTTCGAGCGAATTAACTGGACGAAAATAATACCACAGACAGGCCCGAAAACGCAGTTTTTTAGCGCCCCGAAAAGGCCTGAAACGCAGAGCTGGCGCTGCCCGGTGCGACGCGTATACTGCGGCAACCATGCAGCATTGTGACACTTTGATTTTACCTCGCTGGTGCGTGCCAATTGCGCACACGGGCGAGGTGCTGGAGCACCATGCTGTCGCCATCTCGGATGGGCGCATCACGGCCGTGCTGCCCGCAGCACAAGCGCAGGCCAGATTTCAGCCCAGCGTGCTCGTTGAACGGCCCGCGCATGTCCTGATACCGGGGCTCATCAATGCCCACACGCATGCCGCCATGACCTTGTTCCGGGGCCTCGCCGATGACCTGCCGCTCGAGGCCTGGTTGCACGAGGGAATCTGGCCCGCCGAACGGCGCTGGGTCAGCGCGGAGATGGTGCGAGACGGCACAGAACTCGCTATCGCGGAAATGCTGCGCGGTGGCATCACCTGTTTCAGTGATCAGTATTTCTACCCGGAGATCGTCGCTGAGGCCGCGGTAGACATGCACATGCGCGCGACCGTTGCCACGCCGGTGGTCGAGTTTGCGACGGGGTGGGCCCGGGACGCCAACGAATACTTCCAGAAGGCTACCGATCTCGTCCACGACCCGTATGCCGATCATCCGCTGGTCACCACGGCGTTCGCACCGCATTCCACGTTTGCCATGTCCGATGAATCGTTCGCGGCGCTGCGAGTGCTTGCCGATCAGCTTGACGTTCGCGTGCAGATTCACCTGCACGAGACGGCCGCTGAAATCGAAATTTCGCTGCGTGACACTGGCAAACGGCCTTTCGAGCGGCTCATCGACGCCGGGCTGGTCAATCGATCGCTGCTTGCGGTCCACGCTGTGCATATGATTGAAGAGGAAATTGCCCACTTCGCCGATGCCGGCGTCAGTATCGCCCATTGCCCCAATTCAAACCTGAAGCTTGCCAGCGGCATTGCTGACATTACGCGGTACCGGGAAGCGGGATTGAATGTGGCCCTGGGCACCGATGGGGCGGCCAGCAACAACCTTCTAGATCTGTTCTCCGAGATGCGCACAGCTGCCCTGCTCGCCAAGGCCAAGGCCAACGACGCGTCGGCTATTACCGCCAGCGAGGCGCTGCACATGGCGACGCTCAGTGGTGCAGAGGCGCTCGGCCTGGAAAGATCAATCGGCTCGATCGAAACCGGCAAACTGGCCGATCTTGCTTGCGTGGATCTCAGTAGCCTCAACAGCCAGCCCGTTTATGACGTAGTCTCACAGATCGTCTACGCGGTTCGCGCAAACCAGGTTGCGGATGTCTGGGTCGGTGGACGGCACCAGCTGGATAACGGGGAATTCACCCACATAGATACGGACGGCGTGTTTGCGCGCTGTAACGAGTGGCGCGAGCGCATCGCCACAACCGGCGAAATTCTATAGGTAGCCAAAAGATGACGACCGCAAGAGACAACGTTGATGCTGCAGAACTGGCGAAATTTGACTCGTTCGCGGCACGCTGGTGGGACACGGAAGGCGATTTCCGCGCACTGCACGAAATCAATCCCTTGCGACTCGACTGGATTCGGCAGCAGGTCAAACTGGCCGGACGCAAGGTGGTGGATATCGGGTGCGGCGGCGGCATTCTGACCGAGTCAATGTCGGCGGCAAACGCAACAGTGACCGGCATCGACATGGCCGAGGGCCCGCTTGCCGTTGCAAAGCTCCATCAGCATGAATCGGGCGCGGAGGTCGACTACAGGCAATGCACCGCAGAAGAACTGTCTGAAGCCGAACCCGGGCAATACGACGTGGTGACTTGCCTGGAGATGCTGGAGCATGTGCCGGATCCGTCACAGGTGATCCGCTCCTGCGCGGAACTCGTCAAGCCTGGTGGGCACGTGTTCTTTTCGACGATCAATCGCAATCCCAAGTCGTTTATATTCGCCATCGTCGGCGCTGAATATATTCTCAGGCTGCTGCCCACTGGAACACATGAATACGAGAAATTTATCCGCCCATCAGAGCTCGAGGCCTGGGCACGAAGTGCGGGTCTTGAGTTGCAGTCCAGCATTGGCATGCAATACAACCCGCTCACCAAGGTGTATTCGCTCGGCCCGAATGTCGACGTCAACTACCTGATGTCCTTCCGGCGACCCGTGGGTGAGTAGCCTCACGCAAATGCAGGATGGCTACTTTGAAGCCGTGCTGTTTGACCTCGACGGGACGCTGGTCGACACAGCGCCGGACATGGTGGCAGTTTTGCAGGAGATGCAGAAGGCCAATGACCTCGATCCTGTCGACTACGAACACGGTCGCGCCCAGGTTTCAAACGGCGCAATTGGCCTGCTCTCCATTGGTTTCCCGGATATCGAAGTCAGCTTTGGCGATGAGCTGCATCTCGACTATCTGGAGCGCTACGCCGATGCCGTATGCCGGGAGTCGCGGGTCTTTGCCGGTCTGGATACCCTGCTCGATCAGCTCGACGATGCCAGCCGCCAGTGGGGAATCGTGACCAACAAGCCCGAGCATCTGACGCATCCATTGCTGGACGCGCTCGGGCTCGCTTCCCGCAGCGCCTGCATAGTCAGCGGCGATTCCCTGCCTGTTCGCAAGCCGGATCCCGCACCCCTGCTCTATGCCTGCGACATGGCCGGAGTTGAACCCCATCGAGCCATCTATGTCGGCGACTCATGGCGTGACATCGAAGCAGGTCTGCGAGCGGGCATGGCAACAGTTGCAGCCGGCTACGGCTATATCACCGAAGATGACGATCCGCGCGAATGGGGAGCCGATATCGTTGCCCCGGATATCGACGAACTTGTTCAAATCCTCGTCAAAGCGGTTAATCTTGAGTTCCTATGATTTCCTTTTCACTAGATCCGGTATACCTCGAGGTCGGCGCCCCCGCGCTAGGCATCGGGCTGCTTCTCGGACTACTGGTGATGTGGCTCATAGCCCGGCGACGAGAACATAGCCTGCTTGGCGAACTGGATCAGGCGGAAGCCAATCTCAAGAGCCAGGAAGCCCTCCAGGAGGAGCGAGAAGCTGCGTTCGAGCTGGCCAACGCCAAGTTGACGCAAGCATTCACCGACATTGCGAATCGCTCCTTGCAGACGAATAGCGACACGTTCCTGAAACTCGCCGAGCAGAATCTCGGTACCCACCAGGAAAAGGCGAAACGGGAACTCAGTGAGCGCGAGAAAGCCGTTGAGGAACTCGTGAAGCCTATTCGCGATGCACTGCAGGCCTCGCAGAAACAGATAAGCGAACTCGAAAAATCGCGCAGCGAGGCCTACGGCAGTATTCGCAATCAACTCGAGGCAATGCAACTCAGCCAGAAATCGCTGACGCAGGAAACGCAAAATCTCGTCAAGGCACTGCGGCGGCCCGAAGTACGCGGACAATGGGGAGAAATCACCCTGCGTCGCCTGGTCGAACTGGCGGGAATGGTGGAGCACTGCGATTTTGTCGAGCAGGTACACACCGCGAATAGCGACCAGGTCATTCGCCCTGACATGATCGTGAATATGCCAGACAAGCGGCAGCTCGTGGTGGACGTTAAAACGCCGCTCGACGCCTATCTCTCTGCAGCCGAAGCGGAAGATGATGCGCAGCGCAAACTCGGCCTGGAACGTCACGCAAAGAACGTGCGTGCGCATATTCGATTGCTTTCGTCCAAAGCCTACTGGAAGCAGTTTGATGAAAGCCCGGAATTCGTCATCTTGTTCATCCCGGGCGATCAGTTCCTGAGCGCGGCACTTGCGGAAGAACCAGATCTCATCGAGTACGCGTTATCCGAGCAGATCATCCTGGCTACGCCGACCAGCTTCGTGGCCTTGCTGAAGGCAGTCGCCTACGGCTGGCGGCAGCTCGCGCTCGCAGATAACGCCAAGGAAATCCGCGTGCTGGCGGAAGACCTCTACGGCAGGCTTGGGACCTTTGTGACGCACATGAACCGCGTTGGCCGGCAGCTCGCCAGCAGTGTGGAGAATTACAATAAAGCGGTCGGCTCACTTGAGCGCAAAGTTCTTCCGGGCGCGCGCAAATTCACGGAGCTCGGCGTACATAGCAATAAGGAAATCGAGAAACTGGAATCGCTCGAACCTGTGCCGCGCACAATGATTGAAGGAAATGACAATTGAGTATTGACCCGCGGTTGTACGAATACCCGAACGACATCCTCCACGACCGAATTATCCTGATAACCGGCTCCAGTGACGGCATCGGCAAGGCGCTTGCATTGCACGCGGCGGCCCTCGGCGCACAGGTGATCCTGCACGGTCGTAGCGTCACCAAGCTGGAGAAGCTCTACGATGAGATCGAGGGTATAGCTGGCGCCCCGCGCCCTTCGATTGCCGTGATGGACCTCGAGTCGGCAAACGCCGAGTCCTATACGACGCTTGCACAGAGCATAGAGTCAGAGTTCGGCCGCATCGATGGCCTCGTCCTCAACGCCAGCATTCTTGGCGAACGCTACTCAATCGAGCAGTACGATGCCGTGCTGTGGCAAAAAGTCATGCACGTCAACGTCACGTCTGTATTTGCGATGACCCAGGTGTTCCTGCCGCTGTTGCAACAGTCCCCTGATCCCTCCGTCATCTTCACGAGTAGCGGTGTGGGTCGAACCGGCAGGGCTTACTGGGGCGCCTATGCTGTGTCGAAGTTCGCCACCGAGGGCCTCTCCCAGGTACTCGCGGACGAACACGGCCATGGAAAGCTGCGTTCGAATTGCATTAACCCTGGGGCGACACGAACGAATATGCGACTGGCGGCCTTTCCGGCCGAAGACAGGGACGCGCTCAAGCGGCCCGAGGAAATCCTGGCACCCTACGTTTATCTGTTGGGTCCGGACAGCAAAGGCATCACCGGCGAGAGCTTCGACGCCCAGTAGGTTTGCCGCGCGTTTTCCTGCGTCGCGGCGTGGGGCTGTCGGGCGGCCGCATTCCTGCCGCGATATAAAGCGATCTCACCTGTGCTGGTGTGAGCGCCTCATATCGCCCCTTGCGGAGTTTGCGTGGCAGCTGGATTGGCCCATAGGCCGTTCGTATCAGGCGACTGACCTCGTAACCCACGGCCTCCCACAGGCGCCGCACTTCTCGATTGCGCCCTTCCTTTAGCGAGACGTTGAACCAGCGATTCGCGCCCTCACCGCCACCAAATTCGACCGTATCGAAATGTGCGGGACCGTCTTCGAGAGCCACGCTTTTGATCAACGCGTCGAGTTCAGCCCGGCTCGGATCGCCGTGCACACGAACCGCATACTTGCGGACAATTTCAGTCGATGGGTGCATCAGTGCATTCGCCAGCGCCCCGTCTGTCGTGAACAACAGCAGACCGGTAGTCGCCAGGTCCAGGCGCCCGACGGAAACCCAGCGCGAGCCTTTGAGTTCCGGCAAAGAATCGAAGACTAACTTTCGACCCTCCGAGTCATCGCGCGACGTGATTTCGTCGCCGGGTTTGTTGTAGATAAGATGCCGGTGGGGCTGCGCGACCGTCTTTACGGACAGTGGACGCCCATCAAGGGTGATCTTTTCAGTGCCATCGATGTGATCGCCGAGTTCCGCGGGACGGCCGTTGATATTGAGCCGACCTTCCCTGATCCAGGTCTCGACTTTGCGTCGCGAGCCGTGGCCCGCCGCAGCAAGAAATTTTTGAATTCGTTCAGACAACCGGGTCGGGCCATTGGCTGACCACAAGCTCCTCTTCGTCTTCCTCAGGAACGGACTCCTCCGCAGAAGCGGACTCTTCCGTTTCCGCGACTGTCTCCGCTTCTTCCTCGCCTTCCGGGTACAAAACGGGGAGGTCCTGTGCCGCTGCATCGGCGACTTCTTCGACGCCGCTCTCGGAAGGATCCTCTACGTCCGGGAGGTTGAGTTGTACGCGCAGGCTCTCCCAATCGGACAGGTCGGCCAGCGGAGGCAGATCATCGAGCTTTTTCAGACCAAAGTAATCTAGAAATGCTTTTGTGGTGCCAAACATCGCCGGTCGGCCAGGAATGTCCCGGTGACCGACTACACGCACCCAGTCGCGCTCAAGTAGTTGACGCACAATATTTGAACTGACGGAAACGCCACGAATCTCTTCGATATCGCCACGCGTTATGGGCTGGCGGTATGCGATGAGTGCAAGCGTCTCAAACAAGGCGCGGGAGTACCGCGGTGGTCGTTCTTCCCAGAGTTTCTGCAGGCGATCGGCCATGGCTGCCTTCACTTGCATTCGAAACCCGGATGCAACCTCGGAAACCACGATGCCGCGGTCTTCATACTCCGTGTTCAGCGTCTCGATAGCTTTACGAATTTCGGCCTTCTCGGGGGCCATGCGCCCATCGAACAGCCCTTTGAGCTGATCTATACTCAGAGGCCGGCCCGCAGCTAGCAATGCAGCCTCGATGAAATGCTTGATTTCTGTTGCTTCCATTAACCGTCTATCTCGTTTCTATTCTTCTGGCGAATCGTCGGCCGACGATTCGTTAGCCTCGCTATCGTCGGAAACCAGGTGCACCGATGCTGCCGCGCGAACATGCAACGGCGCATAGGCGTCTGACTGCACGACTTCAATCATTGACTCGCGCAGCAATTCAAGAATGGCGATGAATGTCACGGCGACGCCCATGCGCCCTTCTTCCGGATCGAACAGATCCCCAAAACCGGAAAATTTACCTGCCTTGACGCGGGATAGTATCTCCGTCATTCGCTGGCGCACCGACAGAGGTTCCCGTTGCATGTGCAAATTCGAGAACATCTCGGCGCGCTTCAATACGTCATGAAACGCGAGCAAGAGTTCCTTGAGCGTAACGTCGGGCAGTTTCGTTACGACCTTACGGTCAGGTGCTTCCGCGCTCGCCACGAACACGTCGCGCTCAAGACGTGGCAACTCCGAAATATCGTCGGCCGCCTTCTTATAGCGCTCGTATTCCTGCAGGCGACGCACCAGTTCGGCGCGAGGATCATCTTCTTCCTCGTCATGCGACTCGGGACGTGGCAACAACATTCGAGACTTGATCTCGGCAAGCATGGCGGCCATGAGGAGGTACTCTCCCGCCAACTCGAGCTGCATGTTCTTCATGAGCTCGATGTACTGAACGTACTGCTTCGTAATTTCGGCAATCGGGATATCGAGGATGTCGATGTTCTGCCGGCGAATCAGGTAAAGGAGCAAGTCCAGCGGACCCTCAAACGCCTCCAGGAATACCTGCAGTGCATACGGCGGGATGTACAGGTCCTGCGGCAACGTCGTAACCGGTTCGCCATCGACAACGGCAAACGGCATTTCCCCCTGGGCCGGAGACTGATTCTCGTCCTGGGGCGGTTTGGGCGCGTCTTCAGGGTTCAGGACTTTGAGTTCGGGTTTCATACGGGTTCCGGCGGTGATCACCGCATTCTATCGCATCTATCGAGAGTCAGGTGAATTGACTGACGTCGCCCCGCCCGGCGCGGAGTATGTCCACTGTCCCTCCCGAGAGATCCAGCACGGTCGTGGGGTCGATACCTGTCGCACCTGCTTCGACTACCAGCTCGATCTGGTGACCAATCCGCTCCTCGATTTCAATCGGGTCAGTCAGTGGCATGTCATCACCGGGCAAGGACAGCGTCGAACTCATGATGGGTTCACCCAGTTGTTCGAGGACGCAGGTAACCAGGGCATGGTCCGGAACACGAATGCCAATTGTCCGACGCTTGGGGTTTTGCAGCATTTTGGGTAGCTGGCGCGTGGCCGGGAGAATGAACGTGTATGGCCCGGGCGTCAGCGACTTTATGAGTCGGTAGGCCCAGTTCTCGACCCGAGCGTAAACGCTGATCTCGGACAAATCACCGCACACCAGGGTGAAATTGTGTTTCTTGTTCGTCCTGCGAATCCTGTGAATTCGCTCGATTGCCTTCTTGTCACCGATCCGGCACCCAAATGCGTAACTGGAATCGGTTGGGTATGCAATTAGAGCGCCGTCGCGGATCATCTCGACAATTCGCCCGACCCGGTGCGGTTGCGGGTCGGTCGGATGAATTTCGATCAGTTTGGCCACGCGCGGATTGTAGGCGAGCAGAACGGTCGCGCATAGCCTGATCAGTACGTTATTATTCGCCGCCTTATGAATATGCTATTTGAATTTTTTCCGCTGCTCCTGTTTTTCGGGACGCTGATCCTCAAGGACATCTACGCTGCTGTTCTCGTCCTGATGATCACCATGCCGATTGGCCTGTTGGTCAAGAGAGTCCGCACCGGGTCTTTGGACAAGATGTACATGTGGTCGACGGTTTTCGCGGTGTTTTTTGGCGCGCTGACCCTCTACTTCCGCAACCCCTACTTTACGTACTGGAAACCCACCGCGTTCTATTGGGCTGTCGCTATCGCATTCCTTGCCAGCACCTGGATGGGTGAGAAGCCCCTGGCGCAGCGCTTCTTCGGCCTTGTCGAGGGCCTGAACCTTGAGAAGATGGCACCGACCCAATGGCGAAGGCTGAACCTCATTTGGGTTTTGTTTTTCGCATTTGCCGGCGTGTTAAACCTCTACGTTGCCTACAATTACAGCGAGAAGACCTGGGCGACTTTCAAAGTGTTCGGCCTGATGGGCCTGATGTTCGTTTTCATTCTCGGCCAGACCCTCTGGATAGCAAAAATCATCGGCTTCGAAGACGAAGAAGCGGAGGGTTAGCACTATGGTGCGCAATTACAGCAATGTGACCGTCAGACCATTTCATCGGGTGCTGCCTTGAGCAAGGACCGCATTGCCAGAATCGAGGCGATTCTGACTGAGTCGTTTAAGCCCAGCTATCTCCTGGTTAAGGACCAGAGCCACCTGCATGCCGGACATGCCGGAGCGCGAGATGGGCTTGGCCACTACGAAGTTAAAATTGAGTCGGAGGCCTTTGTCGGTCTGCGACCACTTGCTCGTCATCGATTGATCTACGAAGCGCTTGGCACGCTCATGGAAACGGATATCCACGCGCTAAAAATTAACGCGACTGCCCCCTGATCCGTCTCGCCGCAATGGCCGCGATCCGGGACAATTTTGCTACGCGGTCGGGGATTTATCGTATATCATGCGCGAACTTCGCTTAGAGGACCTATTA
Organism: Gammaproteobacteria bacterium; assembly: GCA_009937605.1. Classification (GTDB taxonomy): domain Bacteria; phylum Pseudomonadota; class Gammaproteobacteria; order Steroidobacterales; family Woeseiaceae; genus UBA1847. The sequence goes on from JAACFG010000044.1 coordinate 17,063, forward strand.
TGACTTTTTCACTATGCGCCGGATTCTCCAGCGCCAGACGCGTGGCCGCGGTAGCAGGAGCTATCGTTGTCGCACTGTCGAGCCAGACTTGGGCGCAGGCCGAAGGTGGCGTTAGCATTGACCCTAATGTATTCAATATGTACCTGGAGTCACGTACACAGAAGCCGGCAGATCAGGCCAGTCCGCAAGAGGTAGCCGCGGTTCGTGATGAACTGACTGACATCTACCTGTTATCGGAATTGCCACGAGCCGAGGAATTGAAAGACAGCCCTCGCATTCAAGCTCAGCTCGAACTGCAATCCCGCGCAATGTTGGCGCAGGCCGTCGCGGCCGATTTCCTGGCCGATAACCAGGCAACCGAAGAAGAGATGCAAGCGCTGTACGCTGAGGAAGCCGGACGCGCGCCCGCCGCAGAGTTCAAGGCACGTCATATTCTCGTTGAGACACAAGGAGAAGCGACTGCGGTAATCGCGGAGTTGGATGGAGGCGCTAGTTTCGAGGAACTGGCACGCACGAAGTCGACCGGCCCGTCCGGCCCATCAGGCGGTGACCTCGGATGGTTCTCACCTGAGAGCATGGTTCCCGAGTTCTCACAGGCTGTTATGTCGTTGGCCAATGGTGAGTACACAGAGGCCCCGGTTCAGACTCAGTTTGGTTGGCACGTCATTCTTCGAGAGGATTCTCGGGAAGCTGCGGCGCCGCCATACGACAGCGTCCGTGACGCTCTGAAGCAGCAAGTGGAATCACAAAAATTCCAGGCTTACCTGTTGAGCTTGCGCGAATCACCGGCCGAGTAATACCTACTTAACTTAATCCGAACAATCTGTTCAGTTTAGGGCGCCATTCGGCGCCCTTTTCTTTTGCGCGATTTGAAATGTGAAGCTGGTCACACCTCTGCTCCGATGTCGGACCTAGTATTGCTCGCGAGTCATCCCTAATCGCTCGGGGGTGGCTCCTCCAACCCTCGCATCTCCCTTAACAGGTTGATACGAGAAACTAAGTCGGCAGGGACGCCGACTTTTTTTTGCCCGCAATAATCGCAGGCAAAGAAAAAGGCCACCGAAGTGGCCTTCCTCTTTGTTCATTGAAAGGACGCGCGGTCCCTCGCGCTCGGCTCGCGATGAGCGAAATCAGAGCCGTCCTTTCGAACGAATCGTCTTACCGCATATCGGCCGTCTTGTCAGAGATCATCACCCCGCCTTTCGCAGGACGAATACCCGAGAAGCTCCACATAGCACCTTCCGGAGCTCTGCCATTGCCGAGACTGGACGTGTAGTCGATCGTCAGGTCACCCAACTGGGCGGTACCCGCGTCTGAATCAACTGATGTCAACAGACCCTTCACGAAAACTTCGGTAGCTCCTGGAACATACAGTGCGCCCGACACGGAAACTTCGTCTGCGTACAGCAATCCAGGTGCGACAACCGAGCCTTCAACGGACACATAGTCACCGACACGCATGCCGGACAGCATGTCCGGCGAGGCCATTACATGTTGCCCCATGGACTCGAATACGCCATTGACTCTGTCGATCTTGTCGACTGGGCCGGCTAGGACACCACCAGCATCGATACCGTTGATGCCACCCGCGTCGATGCCATTGATGCCACCCGCGTCAATACCGTTGATGCCGCCAGCGTCGATACCGTTAATGCCACCCGCGTCGATGCCGTTAATGCCACCCGCGTCGATGCCGTTGATGCCACCGGCGTCGATGCCATTAATGCCACCCGCGTCGATGCCGTTGATGCCACCGGCGTCGATGCCATTGATGCCACCCGCGTCGATACCGTTGATGCCACCCGCGTCGATACCGTTGATGCCACCGGCGTCGATGCCATTGATGCCACCGGCGTCAATACCGTTGATGCCACCGGCGTCGATACCGTTGATGCCACCCGCGTCGATGCCGTTGATGCCACCCGCGTCGATGCCGTTGATGCCACCCGCGTCGATGCCATTGATGCCACCCGCGTCGATGCCATTGATGCCACCCGCGTCGATGCCATTGATGCCGCCAGCGTCGATACCGTTAATGCCACCCGCGTCGATGCCGTTGATGCCACCGGCGTCGATGCCATTGATGCCACCGGCGTCGATGCCATTGATGCCACCGGCGTCAATACCGTTGATGCCACCGGCGTCGATGCCATTGATGCCACCGGCGTCAATACCGTTGATGCCGCCAGCGTCGATACCGTTAATGCCACCCGCGTCGATGCCGTTGATGCCACCGGCGTCGATGCCATTGATGCCACCCGCGTCGATACCGTTGATGCCACCGGCGTCGATGCCATTGATGCCACCAGCATCGATACCGTTGATGCCACCGGCGTCGATGCCATTGATGCCACCGGCGTCAATACCGTTGATGCCACCGGCGTCGATGCCATTGATGCCACCG
>JAACFG010000185.1 GCA_009937605.1 Gammaproteobacteria bacterium
GGGGAGTGACAGGTAGCCGAATCCATAGCCGAGCTGGCACGCCGATAGAAATACGTGGCGAGGACGGAACACGCGAGGCGTGTTCGGCTGCCTGGCAGTACCCGTCCTCGTGCGTGATTGTCTTTGCCGTCAATGGAAGATGCCGGAATAACAAACCGCTGAGGGATTACACCTAGGCGACTGCGCGGGTCACCCGCTTGGGTTCGGACACACCGTAGCCCTGCGCGTAATCGATGCCCATACCGCGCAACATCGTAATAATCTCTTCGTTCTCCGCAAACTCGGCAATGGTCTGCTTGCCGGTCAAATGCCCGATTTCATTGATTGACCGAACCATTTCGCGATCGATCGGATCATGCAGGATTTCCTTGACGAACGAGCCGTCAATCTTAAGGAAATCAACCGGGAAATGCTTCAGGTAACCGAATGACGAGAGGCCCGTACCAAAGTCGTCGAGCGCGAACTTGCAGCCGAGTTCCTTGAGTGCATTTATAAAGCGATTTGCCTGCGAGTAACTCGCGATAGCCGCTGTCTCAGTAATCTCGAAACAAATCTTGGTCGCGTCGATACCGCTCATCTGGAACTGGTCAATGACGAATGGCAGGAACTTTTCGTCGCTGAAACTCTGTCCTGAGAGATTGATTGAGCACAGTGTGAGGCGTTCGCGTTCGTCGGCTTCTGAAACAAGCCAACGAAATGCGCTACGAATCACCCAGCGGTCGATACTCGGTGTTATCCCGTAGCGCTCAGCTGCCTCGATAAACAGTCCTGGCGAGATGATGCCCCCGTTTTCGTCGCGCATGCGTAGCAATATCTCGTAATGAGCACCTTCTTCTTCGGCCTGAAGTGGCAGGATCGTCTGCCGAAACAATTCGAAACGATTTTCCTCGAGCGCATTGTTGATGCGCGCCGCCCATTGCATCTCGCGACGGCGACGCATCAGGTCGATGTCGTTTTCCTGGAAGCTGTGAATGCGATTTCGGCCTGCCTCTTTCGCCGCGGCACAGGCGCTGTCGGCGGCGGTCAGGAGTGCAGCCACGTCCTCGTTGTCCGCTGTAATTGGCACAACGCCGATGCTCACGCCAAGCCTGAAGTTCCGTTCTTCCCATACGAACTTGTACTCACCGATGGCCATACGCAGCGTCTCCGCTGTGTTCATCGCTTCATCGAGGCTGCAGCTCTCGAGCAACACACCGAACTCATCGCCGCCGAGGCGTGCCAGCGTGTCACGCCAGCGAATCTTCGATTTCAATAATGTGCCGAGCTGCCCGAGTAGTGCATCGCCGGCACTGTGGCCGCAGGAGTCATTGACGATCTTGAACTGGTCGAGATCGAGATAGAGCAGCGCATAGGACGTTTCGCGAGCCTTTGCGCTCTTCAAAGCCCGCTCCACGCGGCTCTCGAATTCCGCCCGGTTCACGAGGCCCGTGAGGATATCGTGACTTGCGTGATAACTGAGGCGTCGATTGAGGTCGCGAGACTCGGAAACATCATGAAACACGAGTACGCCACCCGTAACGCTGCCCGTGCCATCTCGAATTGGCGACGCCGTGCTCTCGATGTAGAGCTCATTTCCGTCGCGACGAATCAATAGCGTCGGACGTACCGACTTGATTGCCCGGTCACGCCGAATCGAAACCGCCAGCGGATTTTCGAGGGGCTCGCAGGTCTCTTCGTGAAACCCCCGGAAAATCTCATCAATGGGTCGACCGCTCGCGTCGTCCACCTTCCAGCCCGTCAGTTGTTCGGCGACTGGATTGACGTACTCGACGTTGGACGCAGCGTCTGTAGTAATTACTCCATCACCAATCGATTGCAGCGTAATCTGCGCGCTTTCCTTCTCGCGGAACAATGCGTCTTCGTAGAGTTTGCGCTCGGTGATGTCGACCTCAACACCGAGCAGCCGCAACAAACGGTCATTGTCATCCAGGATTGCCTTCGCGCGACTCTTCATCCACCGCCAGTCACCACTCTGGTGCTTCATGCGGTGTACGGATTCGAAAAATGGAATCTTTCCTGCAAGGTGCTCGCGCATGCGCGTTTGTACACGAGCGATATCGTCGGGATGAACGAGGTTGTACCAGTCGAGGACTACGTCTTCATCATCAGGGTCGTAGCCAAGCATCGTCTTCCAGCGGCGTGAAAGATTTATGCGTTTGGAGTCACCGTCGAAATCCCAGATTCCGTCGTTAGCCGTCATTGCGACCAGCGCGTTACGCTCCTGGAGTTCATCGAGAATTTGCTTGTCGCGTACGCGTTCGAGACCAACTGCAAGGGATGAGCCAAACAGTTTCATGAGCAGGTGCAGATTCGCATCCCAACTCTCGACTGGCCGTTCGTCCGCGATTCCGAGAAAGCCGGCGATCTCGCCATGTACCGAAAAACCGATGATCAGCGCAGCACCAATGTGCAGCTCATTCAGCCGCTCGAGGTCGTCTGTCGCCGCTTTCGGACCGCTCATCGTATCCGCGACTTCGATAACTCGCAGATGACCCAGACGAGTGTTCAGCCAATGCCAGTCTTCAAGCTTTTCATTGGCCAGCATGCCCGGGCTGCACTGCGCAAATCCAGAGCCCGAAGAAAACACCGTTTCAATCGACCTCCCATCCTCATCGATCATCGCGATAAATGCAGCGTCCGCTCCCGTTGCATCAGGTAATTCATCAACAATGGACTGCAATTGCTCGTCGTAACAGGCGGGATCGAGATTCTGGATGCCTACCGCGATCTTGGTCTGCATGGCATCAACAGCACCGCGGGTTCGTTCCCCGGCGCGCGGTTTGCGGTAGCGGATTCCCGTGGAAGTACTCGTGTCGGACGGATTCGTCATTACGGGAGAATATTCTGACACGATACAAACGGAATACAAGCTAAGTTGCTGTATTTTTTTGCTTTCTGGACCAAAACCGACATTTACATAAGCGCAAATTGCCAGGCCGCGTCAACCAACACGCCGGAGCACCGTTATCTCCCTGAACCGACACGAATCGCACAAGGAGATTGCTATGAAATTCGCGTACCGAGGATTACTGCTGACAGTGACCCTGTTATTCGCCGCCTGTGGCGGAGGAAGTGGGACAACCGAAATATCGGGTCCTGCAGCTACAGCCACATGTGACCCGACCGACTCAAGTACCCACGCCGAATGTGGCACCGTGCTGGTCGCTCTGACGGATGCTGATGGTGACTTCCTCAACTACACCGTTGACGTTCTCTCGCTGGAACTGGAAACCGCGAATGGCCGCATCGTCGAGACATTACCAAGAACGACGCGTATCAACTTCTCCGACTATGTAGACCTTACGGAACTGGTTACTGCCGCCGCGATTCCTCCTGCTATGTACGTCTCCGGGACAATACGTTTCGATTACACAGATGCGGAAGTCATTGTAGAGGCATCGGGCGAATCGAAAGAGGCCGTGGTCAAGGACATGGACGGCAAGGTCCTGACCCAGACTGAACTCAAGATTCGCCTGTCGAACCGGGATCGACTAATCGTCACTAAGGGACGTGCGGCGCTCTTGCAACTCGATTTCGATCTCGCTGCTTCGCATGAGGTGGACATCACTCCGACACCGGCTGAGGCCGTGTCGGCTCAGTTCATCATCGCCGAAGTTTCACCGGTCGATGAGAAAGACGTCCGCGTGCGCGGACCGCTCGTTAGTGTCAGCGAAGAAGAAATGGCCTACACGGTCGCCATTCGCCCGTTCCATGATCGGGACGGGGACTTCGGTCGTGTGAGGGTGCACGTGACAGACGAGACCGAATTCGAAGTTAACGAAGAGACGTTCACGGGCGTCGAAGGCCTCCGCGCGCTTAATGCCGCTGGCCAGGGCACGCCCACTGTCGCAGCCGGCACGCTCGATGTCGACAACCGGGAGTTCACAGCCAGCATAGTGCTCGCCGGCACGAGCGTACCGGGCATTGATCGCGATGCCGTCGTGGGCAACGTCATCAAGCGTGAAGGTAACTTCCTGACGGTTCGCGGCGCCACGGTGATTCCCCGCGAACGCCGTGCACATTTCCACGACGACGTCGTCGTCGAAATCGGACCAGAGACGAAAGTCTTCCGGGACGGCTACGGCAACAGTGACCTGGGTACCGATGCAATTTCGATTGGCCAGCGGGTCACGATACGCGGATCGCAGCCGACGCCGACGACCAGCGCCGATGCTCCGCAGATCCTGTTCGACGCCACCCAGGGTGCAGTGCGCATGCATATGACGCGCCTGACCGGTGTCGTGAACTCGGTCATGCAGGGACAGACCGATATCACCTTGTACGGCATCGATCGTCGTCGCGTGGGCATCTTCGATTTCACGGGAACCGGCCCCAGTCCCGACCAGGACGCCGATCCGAACAACTACGAAGTTGCGACCGGCAATCTGACGCTCGCCGCATTCTCAGCTGGCAAGCCCATTGTAGCGAAGGGCTTCCCGAATGCCTTCGGTGCGGCGCCTCCCGACTTCAATGGGCGCACAGTCATCGATTACACCGATGTTCGCAGCGCACTCGGAATGGGTTGGGGCGTCGAGGGAACTGTCGCGCCATTCGTGAGCATCGGACCGGACGGCCTGATTCTCGACAACGGCAATGAGGACATCGACGTTCGGCATCACGTCAAAAAAGGCCCCGTGCTGATCGACCTCACCTCGCTCGATTCGGATACCACGATCGTGCCACATGGAACAGGCCGCATGGCGTTCTATATCAAGACCGCTGACAGCCTGCGCATGTACTCCGATTTCGCTGACTTTGTCACCGATTTGAGTACAAGTCTCGACGGCGCCACAGCGGCACGTTCGATGCACGCACACGGCCAGTTCGACGTCGACAGCAACGTGTTCACAGCGCACAAGATTGGCATTTACCTGATTGAGCCCTAGATTAAGATAAGTCCTCTAATCCCCCGCAAGACTTATTGATTGGCTCGGCCCCGCCGCAGAAATGTGGCGGGGCTTTTCTTGATCACCACTTAAGTACCGTCACTGAACCCTCGACCGGCCAGTTCTCTCGTAGTGCCAGCTCTTCGAGTTCTACAATCCGGTCGGCAGTTGCCGGGTGCGTCGATAAGTAGGACACCACATCGAAGAGCGACCTGTCGTCCTCATCCCATCGTTCAAACAGTCGGGACGCTTCGTCCACGTGGCCGTAATGTGTGTACACGAGCGCAAGACCAAACTCGTCAGCTTCGGATTCCTGCTCGCGGCTGAAGCCACGCAACGCCAGGTCAGTCACCTTGATACTCAGGTTGGATACGTCATTACCGGTCGCTACCGAAAAGAACAACGAAAGAACAATGCCGCGACCCAATGCACGCAGATGGTCGCGATTCTTGAAATGGCCGAGTTCGTGTCCTAATACAAAAGCCAACTCATTCTCAGACTCGACCTGGTCCAACAGACCCTGCGTGACAATAATCAGCCCACCCGGCAACGCCATCGCGTTAGCCA
>JAACFG010000045.1 GCA_009937605.1 Gammaproteobacteria bacterium
TTTCTCGAGACGCAGGACATCACCTTTAGCCGCGCGGTACTGTTTACCGCCGCTGCGAAAAACCGCATACATTATGTTTGCTCCAACTGGTAAGTCGCGAATCACGCAACCTACTGAGAAATAAGATGTTTTTGTGGGGCTGTGTTTTCGCCGTGCAAGCAGAGCAATGGCGGGCGCCACAAAAGAGCCGGAATTCTATAGATTCCGCGGCCCCGGGTCAACGTTACGGGGCTTTGAAATCCCACTGATTTTCAATAGCTTGCACAATGACCCCGCGTCATCAATATACGGCGGGAATCTCGCCAATGGCGCGGGTTTCAGGCATCATCACGAAACGTATGCAAGTGGCCGAAATAAAACCCAATCCTGTGAACTTCGATGTCGTCGCGGCACTCGCCGATGACGACATGGAAGCGGTCAATCGCCTGATCCGAGAAAGCCTCGAGAGTGATGTAGCGCTCGTCTCCCAGGTTTCTGAGTACATTGTGATGAGTGGCGGCAAGCGCCTGCGCCCACTGATAGTGCTCCTGGCGGCTCGAGCCCTGGGCTACGATGGCGACCAGCATGTGCGTGCTGCGACAATCATAGAGTTCATTCACACGGCGACGCTGTTGCATGACGATGTTGTCGACTCGTCTGAACGGCGGCGCGGCCAGGACTCGGCGAATACGGTTTTCGGCAACCAGGCCAGTGTGCTGGTGGGTGATTTCCTGTACTCGCGCTCCTTTCAGATGATGGTCGACATTGGCGACATGACAGTCATGCGGATTCTGGCAAACGCCACGAACACCGTCGCGGCCGGTGAGGTCATGCAACTCATGAACGTGCACGATCCGGATACGACTGAACGCGACTACCAGCAAGTGATCTATCGGAAAACCGCCCGGCTGTTTGAGGCCGGAGCGCAGATTGCCGCCGTGCTCGCTGGACGAAACAGCGACGACGAAGCCGCCATGATCAAATACGGTCAGCATCTCGGCACAGCGTTCCAGCTTATCGACGATGCGCTCGATTATGACGCGTCGCCCGATGAACTCGGCAAGAATATTGGCGACGATCTCGCCGAAGGCAAAGCGACATTACCGCTCATACAAGCGATGCGTGCGGGCTCCGATGCCGAGCGTGAGCTGATTCGGACAGCCATCCTGACAGGTGGCCTCGATCAGATCGAACGGATCCAGGAGATCATACGATCGACAGGTGCTCTGGACTATACGGTGGCCAAGGCGCGCGAAGCGGCCGATGCCGCCATCGCTGTGCTCGCCGACCTCCCCGTTAATGACCATCGGCAAGCATTGATGTCGCTGGCGGAGTTCGCTATCCAACGGCGCTCCTGAGAATGGACCGCTTCAACACACCCTGGCGAGTCACGTCTGCCGCCATCTACACCACGCCCACCGACTCCCGCGTTTACGGGACGCTCGACATCGATGTGACGGAGGCAAAGAACTTCCTTGATCGAAAACGTGAGGAAGGCGTCAAGCTGACCATGGTCCACCTCACGACCGCTGTCCTCGCTCGTGCGATTGGCTTCGATGTTCCGGAGATGAACTGCTTCATCCGCCGTGGCGCTGTTGTAGGTCGAGAGCATATGGATGTGATGGTACCTGTACAGGTAGGCGGCGAAGCCGGCGTGACACCCGTTATCATCCGCAATGCCCACGCTCGCAAGGTAACCGACATCGCTGAGGACATTCGTGCCAAAGCCGCGCGCAGCCGCGGCGGCGACGAAATCAAGGCAGCCAAGAACAAGTACGTGCTCAATCGTATTCCGTGGCCATTTCGCCGACCGGTGTTCTTATTGCTCAAATGGATCACCGTCGACATGGGAATCGAGATCAAGGCACTCGGACTCTCGGCGCACAGCTTTGGCTCATTCGTTGTTTCCGATATCGGCAGCTTCGGCCTGAATACGGGCATGACAGCCCTGATGCCAGCCGCCAAGGTTCCGTGCGTGGTCGTGCTTGGCAAGATTGAGGAGAAGCCCGTCGTGAAGAACGGCGAGATCGTGATCCGGACAATTCTGCCACTGACCGGGACGTTCGATCATCGTATCGTCGATGGTATGCAGATTGGCAAGCTCGCGCGTGCGCTTAAGCGAAACTTCAGGAAGCCCGAGTGGCTGGATGAGGTACCGGAGAAAGAGCTCGAGGAGTGTATCTTCGCGGTGAGATAGGCAGGAGGAAATAGGGTGACTGGCACCATATTGCGGCGGAATCACGGCCAGGTGCTGAAGCCTTTGCCGACGTGGCAGACCTGCTGTAGACTTCGCGGTTCGGTCGGGGCGTGGCGCAGCCTGGTAGCGCACCTGTCTCGGGGTCAGGGGGTCGGAGGTTCAAATCCTCTCGCCCCGACCAACTTCGCTCTGTAAATCCCCGAGTACGCTTTCAAAATACTCAGAGCTTCCTTCGTGAACCCGCCCGGGGCTTCAATCAGGCCGAATGGCCTCTGCGAAACGCTCCAGGCCGCCATAGACGACCCGGCAAACCTGGCCCGATGTGGCCTCAACTGCCTCGTTCACGATCGCATCCCTGCCGAGCAGAATGCGACCGGCCGTCGCGACCTGCCCTTCCATAACGAGCAGGGAATCGAGGTACACCTGGACACGTTGCCCGGCTTCCAGCGATTCGTGACGCAGCTTGAATTTGGCCTTGAACGAGAAATCCGGTTCTTCTTTCTCGATCCGGGACATCTCGATGTCAAACTCACCGAACTCACGTCCGTCCGAATCCCGGAACTCCGCCTCGTACTCCCATTTCTTCTTGATCCGTTTGCCAAACAACACCGCCAGGACGAACAAAAGCAACAGGAAGCCGAAGAGCCCGAACAGGATATAAACCGCAATCGAAAACAGGGTGTCCATTCGCGTTACTATAGCGGAGATGAAATCTATTCTGAAAATAGCGATTTGCGTACTTTTAGCAGGGACAGCCTCCGCCGATCTCACGGACGACGTACGCTGCCGGGAAATCGGCTTTAGCCAGTCGGTCGAGAATCAGGACATTGATGCATTTCGGTCTTTCATTGATGCCGATGCACGCTTCGTTGGCCCCGCCGTAAGGAAAGGCGTCGATGAAGTCGCGGAAGCCTGGTCTGTCTTTTTTGCGGCAGGAGGCCCAACCATCAAGTGGCGACCCCAGGTCGTCGAGGTGCTCGAGAACGGCACGCTGGCGCTGAGTCGTGGGCCTTACCGATCCACGTCAGTCGATGAGGACGGCAATAGTATTGAAAGATGGGGCACGTTCAACTCAGTATGGCGCCTGAATGATGATGGCGAATGGCGTGTCGTATTCGATGCGGGCGGCCCGGCCGCGAGCGAGCCTGACGTCGAGACGAAAGCGTTGATTGATGCGGAGAACGACTGCTGACGACTACCCGGCCGGATTAATATTCGCATTCAACCGGAACAGATTCGTCGGGTCGTACTTCTTCTTGAGTGCCAGCAGGCGAGGGAAATTGCCCTGGTAGTTGGCATGTCGAACCTCGCGTGATTCGTCTGCCGTATCCACAGTGTAATATCCATCGGTGGCCGGCTCCAGGGCCGCCCAGTGATTGCGTATGTAATTTGTGTGAGATGTGCCGTCCGTGTCTTTCGACCAGGATACAACCATGAACATATTCGCGATCGACTTGCGGTGAGCGAACGCTGTAGCATCCGCAGCAACACGGCCGATCGCCCCACCTGACTGCTGGCAGTAAATGGTGACTGAGCGGCCGTCGAGCGGCTCCAGCCCATCGACAAGCGCATCAATCAACGAGTCAGGCATATCATTGATGAAACCTGCTTTCAGGTATTCTGCATCGTTGCGTGGCTCGGTGTTATCCCCGCTTCGCTGCAATTCGACGTAGTCCCAGGCCTTTACATCATCAACGACAGGCGTGCCGAGCGCGCGTAATGGCGCGAGCACCTGCTCGGCTTCGGCTTCAGGCCCGGACCAGCAAACGTGGAACCCGGCAACTACATCGGCGCCCTCTATTTCCGAACTTACAAAGACATCACAATAGAGTTCATCTGGCGCATTGATTCCGAACTCACGAAATACCTCGAACACCTCGCGGGTCATTGACCCCGGGTACAGGATGTTTCCACCCACCACTTTACGCTGCATCTTGTGAAGCTTGAACTCAAATTCCGTGACAATTCCAAAATTGCCGCCACCACCGCGCACGCCCCAGTAAAGATCCGGATTCTCGGTCCGGCTCGCATGCCGTAGCTGTCCATCGGCGGTAACAACATCGACACTCTTCACGTTGTCCAGGGCCAGACCGAAGCGTCTTCCAACTCGCCCAAAACCACCGCCGGTCGTCAACCCGCCTACACCGGTGTGTGAGACAGTACCGGCCGTGGTGACGAGCCCGACAGCCATTGACTCGCGATCGAGTTCACCGAGCAGACTGCCACCGGCCACCATGGCAGTTCTGCTGGAGGAACTGACGCGCGCGTGACGCAACGTCGAGAGATCAATTTGCATGCCGCCGTCGCAAGTCGACTTACCAGCATAACTATGGCCGCCACACTTGGCCGCCAACAGGAGTTCTCGCTCCCTGGCAAACGTCACGGCGTTACGAATGTCAGTGACACCGATCGGTTGAATCACGAACGCAGGATGCTTGTCGATACCCGGGTTTAATACTTTGCGGGCTGTCTCATAACCCGGGTTTCCGGGCAACAGGAGGTTGCCACGCAGACTGTCTGCCAACTCCTGGATCGCCGCCTGCTCAATCTCGACAGCTACTCGATTGCCGGTTACGGCATTGACGCTGCTACTAATTTCGGTAAGTGCGGCAAATTGTGCCGCGAGCGAAGGAACGGCGGCGGTGGATACGCCGGCGGCAACAGCGGACTGCAGGAATGCTCGTCTGTCCATTTTGAACCCCCAGTTCTTTTTTTTGTTCACCGAGGATACAACAAAATCCCTGTCCCTCGCGCCGCATCGCTTGTTTCGCATAGACTAGACCCCTATGAGAAACCCGATATCCAGCAAGTTGCCTGATGTAGGCACTACGATTTTCACGGTAATGAGCCAATTGGCGACCGAAACCGGCGCGCTTAACCTTGCACAAGGCTACCCGAGTTTCGATCCGCCGGATGCGCTACTCAAGCGTGTCGACTGGCGGATGCGGCACAGCGCGAACCAGTACGCGCCAATGCCCGGTGTTCGCTCATTGCGCGAGGTAATTGTCGACAAGACCCAGCGCTTACAGGGCCGCAGGCTGGATCTCGAGCGCGAAATCACCGTCTGCACCGGTGCGACAGAGGGCCTGTTCAGCGCGATCACGGCAATCGTTCGGGCCGGCGACGAAGTAATTATCATCGATCCTGCCTACGACTCCTACGAACCTGCCATTACGCTCGCCGGGGGCATCACGAAGCATGTGCCTCTGCTGATTGACGAAAACGGATTCGACTTCCATCCGGACTGGCAGCAATTGCGCGATACGATTAACGAACGAACGCGCCTGATCATATTGAACTTCCCGCATAACCCGACCGGAGCCACTTTATCGGAAGACGATCTCGACACACTCGCAGGTATCGTGCGGGACACTGACTGCCTGCTGCTTTCCGATGAAGTCTACGAGCACATTGTGTTCGATGATCAGCCGCATCGCAGCCTGCTCAGCCACGACGAACTCTGGGCCCGTTCGATGGTGATCTGTTCCTTCGGCAAGACGCTCCACGCGACAGGCTGGAAACTCGGCTACTGCGCAGCGCCCGCCGACCTGACCAACGAATTTCGCAAGGTCCATCAATACACGACGTTTTCCGTTAGTACACCGATGCAATGTGGGGTAGCTGATTTCCTGAAGGGCAATCCCGACTATTGCGAGGAGTTGCCCGCTTTCTACCAGCAAAAACGCGATTTGTTCTGCAACCTGTTGGAGGGCTCGCGGTTTCGCCTGCGGCCCGCGAAGAGCACGTTCTTCCAGCTCCTCGACTACGGCGCGATCACTGACGAACTGGACGAAACGCTCGCCATCCGCTGGACGCATGAAGTTGGCGTCGCTTCGATTCCGCTCACAGTCTTCTGTGAGACGCCGTTCACGGGGACACGCCTGAGATTCTGCTTTGCCAAAGATGATGCGACGCTGAAACAGGCCGCGGAGAAACTCTGCGAGCTCTAGCCGCCGGTATTGTCAGGCTGAACCCAGCTGGAACGCCAGCAAGGCGCCAACGTATCCAATCACCGTCATGTAGGTCCACGCAAATATTGGCCAGCGCCACGTATTGGTCTCCCGTCGGATGATGGCCAGCGTCGCGACACACTGCAGGCAACACGCATAGAAGATCAGCAGGCCGATCACCATGGGCAGCGTAAAGACCTTGCTGCCATCCGGCCGAGTCGCAGACTTCAATCGAGTCGACAGCGTACCCTCGTCCGCATCATCGCCAACAGCGTAGACCGTTCCGAGAACGGCAATGACCACTTCGCGCGCTGGAAAACCTGCGATGACGGCCGACGACACGCGCCAGTCCCAACCCAGGGGTTCAAACACCGGTTCAATAACCTTACCTGCGCGGCCCAACCAGCTCTGTTCCATTTGCACTGCCGCCGCCGAATTCGCATCGAGTCCAGATGGAATCTCGTCAGAGCGGGGAAAGTACGCAAGCGCCCAAATGATTACAGCAACGGCAAATATCACGGTACCTGCGCGCTTCAGAAATACTTTGGCGCGTCCCAATAACTGAATGCCAACGGTCTGCAGATTCGGACGCCGGAATTCCGGCAACATCAGCGCAAATGGCGGCTTTGGCCCACGCAGCGTCGTCTTACGCATGAGTAGCGCCGTGAGAATGCCCATGACGATACCGAACAGATACAAGCCGAATAGCACCAGCCCCTGCAGGTTCAGAATGCCTACATTTGTCGCCGGCACAAATGCGGCGATTAACAGGGCGTAGATAGGCAGCCTTGCGGAACAGGTCATAAAAGGTGCCGCCATGATTGTCGAAATACGATCACGGCGATTGGGTATTACTCGTGTGGCCATGATCCCTGGCACCGCACACGCGAAGCTCGAGATCATCGGGATTATCGACTGGCCGGACAATCCGACAGAGCGCATCGTTCGGTCCATCAGGTAGGCTGCACGCGCGAGATATCCTGAATCCTCGAGCAGGATAATGAACAGAAACAGGATCATGATTTGCGGAAGGAAGATAACGACGCTGCCGACACCGGCAATGACACCGTCCGCGATCAGGCTGGAAAATGCAGTGTCACCGAGACGCTCGAATACTGCCGCCCCCAACGCGGACGAGCCCGCATCAATCGCATCCATCATTGGCGTCGCCCAGGCAAACACGGCCTGAAACACGATGGCCATCACGAGAAACAAACCAATTGTTCCTGGCACCGGACGATTCACGAAATCCGTAATTCGTGAGCGCCACGAAACGTACGCAGGCGCCGACTTCTGAACCTTGTCCAATACGCCACGCACCCATGCGTAGCGAATGCGCGCATCCCGGGCGATCGGCGGCTCTGATTCGAATAACTCCGACCGCACACCGGCCAGTTTTGATCGCGCCGCATCGCTCAGCTTGCCGACGATGACCTGGTTGGAATCCGTTGCACCATCGATCAGCAAGCGCTCAAGCTCCGCAAAACGCAGCGGCTCGCTCGCATTTTCTGCGAGCTGGCTTGCCGCTTCCGACAAAGCGGGCCAGACCCGTATGCGCCGCGGCGGTGTTACCTGTTTGATGTCCGCGAGCGCGCTCCTCAACAGGTTGAGACCGGTGCCCGTTGTTGCAACAACCGGGTACACGGGAACACCCAGCAAGGCGCTGAGCTCAGCCGTATCTATCTGGATGCCACTCTTCTCCGCCGCATCGGTCATCGTGAGAGCGACGATCATTGGCAGCTCAAGTTCGACGAGCTGCTGCACAAGAAACAGTCCCTGGTAGAGGTTCGTCGCATCAAGCACCGCGAGAATCCCGTCCGGGGCCCTGGTTCCTTCCATGCGACCGAAGATCACATCGACGGCGATGTGTTCCTCCAGGGAATGCGCGCTCAGGGAGTGTGTGCCGGGCAGATCGACGAGTTCGAGCGTTGCTGTCTCGGTTTTGAGAGTTCCGATGTGGCGCTCGACCGTCACGCCCGGGTAATTCCCGATGCGTTGTTTGAGCCCGGTAAGCCGATTGAAGAGCGTGCTCTTGCCGGAATTGGGATTACCGACAACCGCAATGCTCGCGTCGGTGCGCTTGGCTACGGTTATCTCATTGACGGGGACGCGGGTTTCTGTGGACTTAGTCACCAGCCGCTACGGGTGCAACGTGAAAGTGTTGAGCATGCTCCTGGCGCAGCGAGATACCGCAACCGAAAAGCCGGAATTCCATCGGATCGCCACCGATCGCGGAACTTGCGTGCTCGACTTCGGTGCCCTCCACGAGCCCAAGCACCATCAGGCGCTGGACCTGCGGGTCCGCGGCATTGACTGCCCGGATAATGCCTTTCTGGCCCCGTTTCAGGGTGGCCAGTGTGCTGCCATTAGTTGCCATAACTCAATCTAAATCCGTGATATTTAGACACTTTCTGGATAGTGGCAGAAATGATAATGATTCGCATTACTAACTGCAATAGGCAATTGTACGGATAGTCAGAATTGCGGCGTTCAGTTTGCGTTCATTGACCCGGGCGTAGCGTGTACTCGACAACAACCGCGAGGACCGCGTCATGAGAAACGCCCCCTACAACTCGCAAGCCGCACAGAAACGTACGCCTCGTCGTGCAATCTATTGCGCTTGCCTTGCCCTACTAGCCATCGGTACTGCCGGCGTCGCGACGCAGCAGGCTTTTGCGACTACCCCGACGATACGACTCTTTCCGACTACGGTTGTCGAGGATCTCAAGCAGACCGGCAATGTCGCTCGCGACATGGAAACCGGTCTGCAGGAGATTATCGGCCGCCTTGACCAACAGCAGGAACTCTACCAGGAGAGTAAATGCGATGGTGCCGAGGATGACTCGGGCTGCCAGCGCCTGGCTCGGCAGATAGGCCAGACCTATCTTGAAATGCTCACGGTAATGGACGAGCGCCTGCCCGACATGGAACACACCGTGAACAACACGCGCCAGAGCCTCGAGAAAGGATTGCGCAATGAACTCGGTAAGAAGATGACGCCCTGGACCCTGCAAGAGACGCTAATCGGCGGCAAAGCAGACCAGTCTGCAACGAAGGCGGCTCCGACTCTGCGCGGACGCTCTGGTATGCGTCTTTCCGAACGCTTCAATCAATATTACAAACTGGTCGCTACGTCCGGCGCCAAAGGCGACCAGTCGCTTGCGGTGCTGGCGTCGGACATTTACCTCGACATGGAGGAGACCAGCATCCTGATCCAGCGAACGCGACAGGAAATTGCCCGCGCAACGCTGATGGAACAGCTCAACCAGTCGTTCGGCATCATCACCCCCGAGATGATCGAGGTTGTGGGTGGCGTGAAGAGCATCCTGTTTGGCGATGCCGACGGCACCGCGCTGGTCGCCGGCCCACCTCCGGGCAGTGTCGAGCAGGCCTACCGCAGTCCGCTGGAACAGTAAGGAACCCACTATGATCACTCAATCCGTTAAGAAACCGTTCCTGCTGATCGCAGGCCTGTTTGTCACCACTCTTGTACTGTCCGCCTGTGCATCGAACGAACCCGCTTGCGCCGGACCACAGTCGAAGAACCTGACCAAGGCGATTGATTCGTCTCAGACGTCGCTGGCGGGCGGCTGCGAGGCACATTTCGATCGTTATTTCGACGACTTGCTGACGATCGCCGAGGGCGACCCGAAGCCCGAGAACAAGCGCGCGTTCAGCGAGTTTCTCGTCTGGTCCAGCGACCAGGGCTTACTGAGCAATCGCCAGGCGCAGGAATACTACAACCGCTACTTCAATGTGAAGTTCATGTCGATGAAAGGCGACTACAACAACTGCTCGCACACCTGCCCGAACAAGCAGCGCGTGCTCTTCAACATGGAGCGCGAATTGTCGGACAAGGAGCGCGGCCTGATGAAAGTCAGCCTCGACAATGACGGCTATTACCGTGCCGATCAGCTATACCAGGAAGTCGAACTCGTCCTGGAAGCGACCTGCACAGCCTGCGCCGCTGGCCGGTAATCGAGGAACAAGGCCGTGAACCGCACAGTGGTCTTTCTCAAGGGACTCGCCGCCGGGGCGCTTGGCACGCTCATCGGCGGCGCGGCTACCCTTTACGTTCTAAGTCGCACGGGCCTCATCCACTTCAGCGACACCGCGATCAGTAGCCCGGGTGCATGGTTGCACTGGGCGTACACCAACCTTGGGCTGTCAATCCCGGTATTTGCCGGTTTATTGCTTGCCTACTTTGTGACGCTTGGCAAACTGCGCGACGCCCTGGTCAATGCGCGCCCCATCGATCAGATAGTGCAGCTTGATCACCTGACGGACATCTGGACGACGCTGTTTTTTGGTACAGGCGTCATCTGGACTGCAATCGGCATGCGCAGCGCGCTGATTTTCGCCCTGGGCGACCGTGATGCAGCCCTGGCCCAAGGGGCCTTCGCAATGCTCGAGCGCATGATTGACGGCGGTATTCTGCTCGCGCTGTCGACGACGATCTTCGGTGGCATTGGTGGCTACCTGATGCGCGTCTACAAAACCGTCACACTCGGCACCGAACTGCAGAGGCAATACGATAGAGCAGCGCGCGCTGACACGTCCGAAATGCGCGAGAGCCTGCAGCGTATCGAAGCTCACATGCGCGGGGATGCAGCATGACTCGCTCGCCGCTGGCCTATCCCCTCAATCGTTCCGCTGACATGGACATCGGAGGGGCCGCTGATTTACAGACCGATATCATGCGCTTCATGGCGATACTGTCACTGTGTCTCGTTGCGATATTCGCCCTGGTTCAGAGTATCCCGCTAACGCCGGCCGAGCCCGCGCCACCTGAACCCCCTCCCGCCCCGACAGCCACAGTGCAGGAGATAGTGGAACCGCCACCTGAGTCCGCTGCCGTTCCACTACCGCAGCCGGAACCCGCCCCTGTCGAGAAAGCGGTGACACTGACTCGGCCGACCTGGCAGCCGCAGTACACGCCGACCCGGCCGGTTCGCACCCAACCCGCTGTTGTCGAAGAAATCGTCGAGGTTGCCGAGGTCGAACCCGCGCCAATAGCTGAGCAAGCTACCAAGGCCCCGCCGCCGGCAGCACCTGAGAAGGTCGGGTTTACATTGCGCTTCGCCTCTGACGCCGCCCTGACTCGCGCGGTCGCTGCGCATCACGTCGGCCTGTATGCCCTGGCTACCGGCCAGGTAAAACGCATGGCGGTCAGCGAAAGTCGCATCAGTTTTTGGGACGCATCCACACCGAATACCTTTCACGAGATGGAGGCCTCAACGGTTCCCGCTGCTGTTATTGAAGCGCTCGCCCGCACCGGCGTCGAAACCGATGGTGTTGGCTGGGGCGTCACGCTTCCCGGCAAAGTAACAACACAAATGAACTCGCTAATGCAGGACCACGACGGCGGCTCGCTGATCATCAATGCCGCCGGCACGGTTCACTGGGAGGAGCAATGAAACGTATTCTGATTCTGCTGACCCTGGTACTCGCGCAGGCGATTCCGGCCGTGGCCGAGTCACGCGAGAAAGACCTGGATAAATGGGTTGATCGCGCCCTGATTCCCTACGTACGCCAGCAACTGATACTTCACCCCCGTTTCAAGGACGAAACGGTGATGTTCGTCATTCTTGATGACAATGCGCCCGCGTCCTCGACGAACGCCCTCGCGCTTTCGATACGGGACCGTCTGCTTGCGGCCGCCGTCGCCACACAAGGCGTCGAGATTGGCTGGCAACAGGGGCGTAGCGGAGCCGCACTCGAATCGACTCCCCAGGACTGCATGCACGACGACGTGCACTACTACATTGGTGTCGAACTGGAGCAAAAACTGGATGGCAGCTACGCCGTGAACGTCCGAGCGCTGGACCTCGAGGACCGCAACTGGGTCACCGGCTTCGGCAAACGCTGGCAGGGCAAACTCAGTACGAGCCAACGGCAGGCGATGCGCCAGAACCGCGTCGACGAGACGTTTGTGGGATCGCGCGACCTGCCCTTTACGCTGGCGCAGACTGACCTGCTCGCATCGCACCTGGCTCACCAGCTGTCGTGCACATTGAAAAAACGAGTAGAGGACGACTACGTCGTGTCCGTCGACCTGGTCGAGGCGCCGGCCAATGGCCTTGAAGGGACCGTCGAACTGATCAGCAACAATCTTGCCAACCGGCAAGCATTGACGCTGAGCACTGAGGAGAGCGCCACGAATGCCATCCTGAGCGGCAAAGCACATCGCATCGACGGTCTGCTTCACCAATACTGGGTCACGGTTACGCCAAGTCGTGAAACGGAAGAAATCGCGGCGCTTAGCGCGAGCGCGTATGTCGTGTTGCCGGCATCAATGGAGGTGCCCATCCGACAGATCTCCAACCCTCCGGCAGTTGCTGTCGCCACTTCCGCGGCAAGACCGATGAGACCGCCGCCCGTTTCTATCCCTAATGCGGGCAAGAACCCGCTGATCAGTGCACTGCAAATCACGGCGCCCTCGTCGCGTTCTGACTGTGGCATGAGTAGTTGCTCGATTCTGCAAACAGAAGCGCGCGTCGACTCGATCGTCTTCTTCCTCGAGCACCAGGCAAATCATGGACTGGTTCGTCTCGCCGATGCCGAGTGTCGCAACCGCACTTCTGCAAAGATCGCACGCAGTGGCGAAGCGTTACGTTTCCCAATTGCTCGTACAAGCACGTCAAGCCGCAACTGGACGGAGACCTTCGAATGGGATCTCGCACCCGATCTCGATACCTACTACGCCGTGGTCGTCACTGACGCGAAAGTTGCACGACGCATCGCCAATCATATGGACCGGTTGCCTGTGCGCTGCAGCGATGCACTTCGACCCGGACTTGAAGACGCCGACTTACAGAGCTGGCTCACCGGCTTTGCCATGTTGACGGCAAATGCGGCAGAGCATATTGACTGGCGCGCCGTCGAAGTCCGCAACGTCCTGTAGGAGAAACACATGCTAAGACTGATAGGCATCCTGACCGGCTCGGCCATCGCCGTGGCTTTTCTTATTGTGGCTCTCGGCGTGCCTGATTTTTCGGCGCCGGAACCCGAGCAACAGGCTGTTGCTGATATGTCCCGGGAACCGGTCGTAGCCGCCGTGCCCGAGCCTGCTCCCGACCTGTTGCCCGTGCCGGTCCCAGAGCCAGAACCGGAACCAGCGCCGGTTGAGGAGCCCGAACCCCAGGCTGATCTCGAACAAGCTCCTGACCCGGAAACAGAAGCCCTGATCGAACAGATATTCAACCCCGGGCCCGAGGACCTTATCGAAGAGAACTGGTATGCCTTCTGGAGCCCGTTCCGCAGTGAAATCGCGGCACGGGGATTCGTCGCAAAACTGCAGGAAACGACAGGCATCGACTACCGCGTGGTGAAGGTCAAAACAGGTGTCTATGAAGTCGCATTCGCCTATGACGACGACGCAGACATCCAGGAAAAACTGGCGCGAATCTCAAGCGCCACTGGCCTCAACATGACGGACAGCTAGGGTGTTCAAACCGCTAAGAGCAGTGGTGATCGTTCTGGGCGCTGCGGCGCTCGCGGCGTCGACGGTGACGGCCGCAGTGGTGCGCCAGGATCTGGACGCACAATGGAGAACCTACGCGCATAGCCAGATCACAGCCGAGCCCGCGTACACGTTCCCTCATTCAACGTGCTTCAAGGCCGCTGCCCTGCAATACGATCTGCCCGAAACGCTGCTACTCGCGGTTGCGCGGGGTGAGAGCGATTTCGAGGCTACCGCGCGATCGCGCGCAAACGCACACGGCGTAATGCAAATTCTCTGGCCGGGTACCGCTCGCCACCTGGGAATAAACCGGCTTAGTGATCTCTACGACCCCTGCACGAATATCGATGCGGGTGCCCGTTACCTGCGCGAACTCCTGGGAACCTACGATGGCAACATGCACCTTGCCCTTGCTGCGTACAACTATGGGCCCGGGCGTATCGCCAGGGACGGGAGCAACATCCCATCCGGTGCGACCTGGTACTCGGGCTACATATACAGGCACCTGAATTACGTGCTTGGTTCAGGCACAGCTCGAAAACCAGTGCCTGATACGCTGTACTCGAACATTGGTCAGTCGACCCTGCTGACGTTCGGCGAACCTTACCGCGCCGCTGCTTTTATCGAGAAGCTCGAGAAGAAAGCACCGGATCTGAACCTCGACTGGTTCCGTCGCGGTACCGGAGAGTTTGAGGTAGTCATGACCTACGCTGATCGCACTGAATTTGATACCAGCGCGAGTCAACTCAGGAACGCGGGATTTCGCATAGACTAACTGGTAACCGCTCGCCTCACGTGCAGACGGGGCGCCCGATCTCGTCCGGCAGCATGGACTCGATACGCTCCATGACATCGAGCCGATGCACAATGTCATGGATGTAGTCGAGTTCGTCCGTCTCGAGTACCAGGACTTCACTCATGTCGTAACGTTCGATCCAGTCCTCGTACAGGCGCTCCAGGCGCTTCAGGTAGGCGAGCGGCACATCTTCTTCCATCTTGCGGCCCCGCAGCCTGATGCGTTGTCGCAGCGGCCGCATGGAGCACCTGAGATAGATCATGAGATCCGGCGGTCGGATAGCATCCAGAATAGCGTTGTAGAAGCCGCGATACGTATCCCAGTCGCGTTTCGATATCTTGCGCATCTGGTGTAACGCCGTCGCGAAGATTTCTGCATCCTCGAAGATTGTACGATCGAGAGCTACCACACCGTCCTGTCGATCCAGTTCCTGGTGCAGGCGAAACTTGTTGGACAGGAAATAGAGCTGCGACTGAAACGCCCAGCGCTTCATATCCTTGTAGAAATCCGCGAGGTAGGGATTTTCATCATTGGGTTCGTAAAACGGTGACACGCCATAGGTACGATGCAGAAACTCGACGAGCGTCGACTTTCCTGTCCCCATGTTCCCCGCGATTGCGATCGAGCGTTTCATACCCTATTCTCGACTCCCATGACTATGCCTGTTGTACTGATTAGCGAAGAGGAAATCCAGAGCCGCGTCCTGGAACTTGCCACGCAAATTTCGGACGATTACGACAGCGGCGACGATCTCGTGATGGTTGGCGTGCTTAAAGGTTCGTTTATTTTCTTGGCAGACCTGGCGCGTCGGCTGACGATCCCGAGAACGATCGAGTTTATCGCAGTATCCAGTTATGGCAGCGGCAGCCGATCCACAGGCGCGGTACGCCTCGTGATGGACGTTCGCGGCAACATAGCAGGCAAGCATGTGCTGATCGTCGAGGATATCGTCGATACAGGCCATACGCTGAAGTACCTGATCGGGATGCTGGAGTCACATTTGCCCGCGTCAGTAAAAACCTGCGCTCTCGTGCGCAAAGCCGAACGAGCGGAAGTCGACGTCGATGTCGACTACCTGGGGTTTGATATTGGCGACGAATGGGTTGTGGGTTACGGCCTGGACTACGCGGAACAGAACCGTACGTTGCCGTACATTGGCGTAATCTCGCCCGACGATTAGTGGTCCGCGCAGCCGTCGACTTCAATTTCTATCGTCGAGTGCCCGATACCGAACTCGCTTTCCAGGTAGTTTTTGACGCCTCGTACCACGCGCGACTGGCTGTCCACATCATCCTGGATCGCTACATGCATGGTCAGCATCAACTGCTGCGGCGTAAGACCCCACACGTGCACATGATGGATTTCCCGTACGCCCGGGACGTTTGCGACAATTCGATCCTGCATGTCGGCGACGTTTAGCCAGTCGGGTGCACCTTCAAGCAGTACGTGCGCGCTGCGCTTCACAAGTGCCCATGCACTGCGCAGGATCAGGACCGCAACCGCCAGCGACAGGATTGGATCGATTAGCGTCCAGCCAGTGTAGATAATTACTATCGCCGCGACGATTGCGGCGACGGAGCCAAGCAAGTCACCGGCAACGTGTAACGCCGCGCCGCGAATATTCAGATTCTCCTGATCGCCGGTGTGCAATACCGCAAACGAGATGACATTGATTACGAGACCTGCCGCGGCAACCACGAGCATGGTCTCACCAAGGATCTCGCGCGGTGTCATGAAGCGTTCAACAGCTTCGTAGAGAATCCAGCCGACGATAACCAGCAAGCTGAGCCCATTGACGAATGCCGCGAGAATCTGGAAGCGCTGGTAACCGTAAGTCAGGTTGCCATCTGCTGGCCGTTTGCTGACATGAAATGCGACCGCGGCGAGCGCGAGCGCCATGGTATCTGTCAACATGTGGCCTGCATCGGCGAGCAGCGCCAGGGAGCCAGAGATAATACCGCCGACTATTTCGACGACCATGAACGTGCCCGTCAGGACCAGCGCGATCATGACGCGTTTCAGGTTACTCTCGTTGGCCTCGTGGACGTGCGCATGACTGTGGTCATGGTCGTGGTCGCGTCCGTGATGATCGTGAGCGTGCGCCATAACTAGTCGTTCTCTTCATCCTGGCTCAAGCGGTAGATCAGGATTGCAGCACGTTTGATCGCGAGCGGCATCGATAACAGGTAAATCTTTTCGTGCGGCGTATGCCCTCCCTCGCCGAGCGGACCAAGCCCGGCAATCGCGTCCGTGTAAGGCGAGACGAATGAAATATCGGCAGCCCCCCGTTTTGACGGATCGAGTTCCTTCATCGGGCCACGGCCAAGGTCCTCATTGATACGTGACAGCACATTCAGCACGGCGCGATTACCTTCGCTCGGGAACATCGGTGGATAACCTTCGGAGAATTCAATCGTTGCACTCGTATGCGGCAGGTTGGCCGCAACAATTTCCGTCATTTTAGCCTGGGCGCGATCCAGCTGATCCTGCGAAATCGTGCGTATCCCGCCGTGCACGACCGTCATGCGGGGCACAACATTGGTTTTGCCGAACGTCGTCCCACGATTCTGTTCCGGCGAGTATTCGACGTCCGTGCCGCCCTGAACCGTTCCGACGTTGAAGGTGAGGTGTTCTTCGCCTCGCACCTCGTCATAAAAACCGTTCAGAATACGCGCGGTCTCAAATATGGCGCCAGCACCAACATCGTCACCAAAAATTCCCGACGAGTGTGCCTGCCTGCCTGCAACAGTCAAGATCCAGCCGGATGAGCTACGTCGCGCGATCGTGCCCCAGTCGGCGTCGTCATAATGTATCGCGGCTTCGAACCCGAGACCGTAGTCCGCCCATTGACCGGCTTCTACCAGGTCTCGCCGGGATACGGATAAGGGCCGGCCCATCTTCTCTTCCTCACCCGTGTAGGCGACAACAACAGGAATGTCCTCCAGCGCGCCAATTTCCTGCAGTGCCTTCAACGCATAGATGATGACGGCATTACCGCCTTTCATATCCTCGACCCCCGGCCCGGTGGCAATGTCGCCATCGCGACTGAATGCCTGGAAAGCATCGTCCGCCTCGAACACGGTATCGAGATGCCCTATCAGCACGAATTTTTTCCCCGACCCACTTAACTTGCGACCGAACAGGTGGCCCGCTCGCTCCATCTCGGGCGGCAACTCGATCCATTCGGTTTCGAGGCCCAGCGAATTCATCTCGCGTTGCATGACGTCGCGCACCTCGCGAACACCGTCGTGATTCATCGTGCCACTCGAAATATTGACGGTCTCCTCGACCAGCGAGATCGCATCCTCGGCGTGCGCGTCTATCCACTCGACCATGCGCTGTTCGTTTTCGTCGAGCGGACCCGCCCACGCGGGCAGGGCAAATGTGAGGTAAGCCAAACCGAGCAATTTACTGAGTGCGTTCCTGTGCATGATCCCGCCAGTTCCTGATAAGGTCGCTCAATGTATCAGGGAGATGGCGATGATCTCAACGGCGGAACACGACAAGCAGTTTATTGAAGTCAACGGAAAGCAGATCGCTTACGTGGAAATGGGTGAAGGCGATCCGATCGTATTCCAGCACGGCAACCCGACATCGTCCTATCTTTGGCGCAATATCATGCCGGCACTCGCATCCAGGGGACGTTGCATCGCAGTCGACCTGATAGGCATGGGTGACTCGGACAAGCTCGATGACTCCGGGCCCGACAGCTACCGTTACGTCGAACACCGCGATTACCTGTTCCGGGCCTGGGAACAACTGGGCGTCACGGAAAATGTCACCCTCGTCATTCACGACTGGGGCTCTGCACTCGGTTTCGATTGGGCGAGCCACCACCCGGCACAGGTCAAGGGTGTCGCCTACATGGAAGGCATTGTCTGTCCAATGAGTTGGCAGGACTGGCCTGACGTAATCCGGCCGCTGTTCGAGGGATTCCGATCCGCTGCCGGCGAGACGATGGTGCTCGAGAAGAACGTGTTCGTCGAGAAAGTACTGCCGGGCTCCGTGTTGCGTGGGCTGACTGACGAGGAAATGGCCGTGTACCGGCGACCGTTTGAGAACGCTGGCGAAGACCGTCGCCCTACCCTGACCTGGCCGCGCCAGATCCCGCTTGATGGCGAGCCCGCTGACGTCGCTACCGTTGTCGCGGAATACGGGAAGTGGCTGAGGGAATCCGACGTGCCAAAGTTGTTCATCAACGCAGAGCCGGGCGCGATCCTGACGGGAGCGCAACGTGACTTCTGCCGAACGTTCAGGAACCAGGCTGAAGTCACGGTGGCGGGCAGCCACTTTATCCAGGAAGATTCGCCCGATGAAATTGCGTCAGCAATAGCTAGCTGGCTGGACTCGATTTAGAGGCGACGGCGGCCGTAAATACCACATCGGTCGAGCTGTTCAACGCTGTCTCGGCTGAATCCTGCAGAATACTGATAACGAAGCCGACCGCGACAACCTGCATCGCGACATCGTTCGAAATTCCGAACAGGCCACAAGCCAGGGGAATCAGCAGCAAGGAACCGCCAGGAACGCCAGATGCGCCGCACGCAGACAGTGCAGCGACCACGCTGAGCAGTAATGCGGTGGGCGCATCCACGCTGATACCAAGCGTGTGAACAGCGGCAAGCGTCAGGACTGTGATGGTTATCGCGGCCCCACCCATGTTGATGGTTGCACCGAGTGGAATCGAAACAGCGTAGGTGTCTTCCTCGAGATCGAGGCGCTCACACAGCGCCAGGTTGACCGGGATATTCGCGGCCGATGAGCGCGTGAAGAATGCAACCATGCCGCTCTCGCGCAGCGCGGTGAATACGAGCGGATAAGGATTCCTTCGCGTCTTGATCCAGACAATCAGCGGATTGGCGATGAGTGCAACCGCAAGCATGCAGCCAAGCAGCACAGTCAGGATGCGCGCGTAACTGCCAAGCACACCAAATCCACCTTCGGCCAGGTTGCCCGCAACCAGCCCGAAAATGCCGACTGGGGCGAGCCGAAT
>JAACFG010000186.1 GCA_009937605.1 Gammaproteobacteria bacterium
CGAGCTGGTCGAATCCCTTGATGCGCGGATACACGATGGCGAGCCTCGGATCGTCACTCTCCGTTAGTGCGAAAGAGATCAGCGCCTTCGATTGCTCCACGACGGTGGGCTGGACATAGAACTCGAATTGCCCGCCACTTTCGTTGGATAAGAGGCTGTTCGGGCCAATGTGCGGAATCTGCTCGTCCGCGACGAGCGTCGACAGCTCCGTCTCATGGCCCGGCATGTAGCTTGCGAGCAAGGCGAACACGGGTTCCTGCGCGACAAGATCCTGGGCTTGCCAGAAAACGGGCGTATCGTCATCGCCGTACTCTCCGACGACGAGTTCGAGCTTGCGGCCGTGAATGCCTCCCGCCATATTAACGTCCGCGAACATCGCTGCGATGACGGCGAGCTCTGCACCCCCTACTTCGGCCAGCGGTCCTTCCGTCGGCAACACCGTGCCAATGCGAATCGACGACGCGCTCAGCCCCGGATCGAGCTCGAGACCGACTCGGTTCAGGTAGGCGATGAGGTCGGCCATGTCCGCGTCGGTCATACGGTAGCGTGGCATCGTCGCGTCAAGCTCGTTGCCAGCGGGGTCTACGCCTTCCTGGATTGCGCGCGCGAGCGAATTGGCGTCGAACGGCTCGTGCCGCCGCCGCTCGTGCTCGTGTCCATCTGGATCCGTCAGTGCCTGCCAGCGAATATCGGGCGCAACGATGCCGATACCCTCCCCTCCCGCACCGTGACACTGGGCGCACGGCAGGATCGATGCGGATGCCGGTCGGTCGGACAAGTTGATCGCGGCCGTGATCACGCGGCCACTGGTCGATTCCCCCTCGGTGTAGATATGCTTGCCGCGAGCTTCAGCATCAGATAGCGGCAACTCTGCGCGGGCCGACGGCGCAAGCACCGCCAGTGAAAGGAGCAGGAAAAGCGCGCTAAGAGGCCGGAATACGGTCATCTATCTGCAACGTTCGACGGTGTCAGTCGGCCACGTCTTCCTCGATCAGTAGGCGCAAGCGCTCGACGACGCCGTTGGGCGGCACGTTCGGGGCAATCTTCGTCCAGTGCGCCGTGCGCACGTTCGCGGCGATCAGGAGCGTGGAATGCGCCTCCACGTTATCGTTGTACTGGCCGAGTTTCTTGACGATGTACTCAAGATTCTCGGGGTCGCCCGTCACGAAACGCCAACCGTCCTGGTCGGCCCGATGCGTCTCCGCAAACTCTTTCATCGCGGCCGGAGTATCACGCACCGGGTCGATGCTGATCGAAACAAAATGAATGTCCTTGCCGAGCTCCACACCGAGCATGTCGCGCACCATGCTCATGTTCTGCGTCATGAGAGGACAGGCGCCCTGGCAATTCGTGAAAATGAAATTGATCGCAACAACCTTGCCCTTGAGCACGTCATCGTAAAAGCGCAGGCGATTGCCGTCCTGGTCGATGACCTCAAGATTGGTGAAATAGTCGCGCGCCTTGGTCTCTGCTGCAAAGCGCTCGGCATCCGTCATGGCCGCGTAAGCGTCGAAAACCGGCGTCAGCAGCAGCGCGCCAACCGTAAGGATGATCCACGCAGTCCTTCTGAAATCCACTTGAAAACCTCAATTCCGCAGTTCCTGAACATCCAGTGTATTGAATTTTCCGGCTGAATCCACTCTCCGCGAAGCCAGTTCGAACTAGACGAAAGGACAGGTCGGACGTGTCAGCGACGGCGGGGTGCCTGCGCCTCAAGTTCGAGCGGCAGCTCCGCCACCTGCGAGCCTCGACTGAACGACGCCGACTGTTCGCCGACGGTGTCGAGTGACCAGCCATCATGCGTCTCGCCCTCGGCCAGGTGGACCAGTTGGTTGTTGACCAGGTTACGCAACAAAGCAACGCGCGAACCACCCGCGAGCGCGACACCGATCAACTTCAGTCGAATCGGCTTCGGCGGCGGTGGAGGCGCGACCTCTTCCTTGGGCGGTTCCGGCATGCGACGATCATCAAAAAACAGCGGTCTGTTCAGCATCTCGTTCAGATCCGCGAGCATCGGCGGGCTGAGCGCTTCGCTGCCGAAATCCGGCAACGACGCCTCGTCGTCCGGCAATGACACGGAGCCATCAACCGACGGCGCCGCCGGGGACAATATCTGCATTGCGATAATGAAAACGAGCAGGAGGCTGTTTGCCAGCAACACCCGGGTTAGCCGATTGAGGGCGCCGATGCGCATCACGACTCCTCCGGCATGTAGGCAATCAGGTCGAACTCGGCTTCCATGGGGCGAATCAACATCTGCCGCTGCCGGAGGCCTGCGGCGTTATTGCGGAACGACAGGTTGTCGAGAAACATATGCACTTCGTTGGTTTCGATGTCGTAGACAGATTGCAGCAGTGCAGGCAAAACGCCTCGCAGGCGTACCCTGAGGGCAATTCGCACGAAACCCTCCTCGGTCGCGATCGGCAGAATCTGCGTGCTGACGATCTGCGCCTGGTGAACCGCCGTAATGTCCTTCACACGACGCTGCAATTCGGCACCCGCAACCGCCGCTGTATCGCTGCGCAGTTGATTGCCCGCCGATTTTTGGGACTGCCTCAAAGCCTCGTACTGCGGCAGCAGTTCCTTGTCGCGCGCCGCGATCTGCTCGTAACGCAGTAAGCGTTCCTGCGCCTGGTCCATCGCCGCCTGGCGCGACGCGTTTGCATACCAGACAGGACCTGCAGTCAGACTCAGGAACGCGAGCATGGCCAGGACCAGGATGCCGATCGCGAGCTGTCGTTGCTGTTTGCTGTCGAGTTCGGAGATCATGGCTGCTCGCTCCTGACGACGTCTGCTGACAAGTGAAAGCGATCTTCGTTTGTGCCGGGAACCTGTACCACCGGGGAGCGGAAACTGACGTTCTCAAAATGCGGAGAAGCTTCGATGAGGGCAATCAATGCAGAGGATGCCTCGGACTGCCCCTGGACCTGCAACTCGGTGGTCGAAAGATCCAGTCTCGAAACCCAGGTATTGTCGGGCAGGACCCTGCTCACCTCATCCAGTAATTCCACTGCCATGATTTCGGAACGTTTCTTTTCGTACAAGAAGCGTGATGCGCCAGCCATTTTCTCGAGGTCTCGTCGTAGCTGGTTCCCGTCGCGCGCCTCCGCCGCCGCCACTTGCACTTGTTCGTCGAGACGAACGATCGCCTGGTTCTTTTGCATGATCGGCAAAGCGATCGCCGCAACCAGGAGCACCGCGCACAACGCGGCCAGTGCAACATTGAGCCGGTGTATCCCGACACGACGGCTGCGTCGTAACTCCTGCGGCAACAAATTGATCGCACTGAGATTGCGGCCGTCCGGATCGCGACTCGTTACGACATCGACCTCGAGATCGAACTTGCCGATCGCTTCAAGCAGCGCATCTACCTCGCGCCGCGGTGAGTAGACGAGATCGACGCGCAACTCCTGTTTTTCGGCATCACGGCCTGTGACGATAAAGTCGTAATACACGTTGTTTGCCTGAAACGGCGTGTGCTGGTCCATTTCAAAACCCAGCACCTCGCGCAGGTTTTCTTCTGCTGCGAGTGGCAGATTCAGTGACCGGGTCAGCACCTTGCCCTCCGGCATCAGGAGGATCGACTGTTGCGCGTCGTGTGGCAGCTTTTCGTTTTCGTCCGCCGGCGCTGACAACGATGTCTGGAGAATTTCCCGCTGATTTCCCCAGGAACCCAGGCTCAATTGCAGTTGCTCTCCGTTGGTTTCGATAAACAGCTTCTGGCGCCGCTGCAATATTGCATCGCTCAGGTTCTCCGGAAGAATTGCGAGGATCTCACCACTCCACCAGTCCCAGAACGCGCGTGCACGACTGAGCATCGGCGCCGCATATCGAATGCGCAGTGGATGCAGAGATCGTCTTACGTTCACGTTCACCTCGAAAACCCTTCCAGCGGGGGCAATACCTGCCTGGGTGGCTCGCGCCACTCGCGAATCCTAACCGGCTGGCTGGCGGAACGCGATGTCGTCACTACCGCCTCGACCGCTGCCATCGTACCGCCACCTGCCGCAACGCTGGCATAAATGTGGAAAGTGCCGTTCTGCCGGCCACGACGGCGTGCCGAATCTGCATCGCCCTGCTGCGTTGCCGGTACGATTTCTTCGCCGGCCAGCATCCTGACCAGGATAGGGGGTGCGTTTTCGATATCGATGCCGCTGCGACCAGAGTAAACCGTGACAAGTGGCGCCATCCGCTCAAAGAGGCCCTGGTCCACGCCTGGCAGGTATTTCAATTCATCGATGGTTTTGAAGGCGTCGTCGCGCGAGGACCAGGGCAGACCAGCGGCGAAATAGTCTTTGTCCTCGATGCCATTCAGGTGCGTAAGATCATCTCTGTCGCGCCAATCAAGAATCGAATCAATGAGGGCCGGGCGGTCGGCATCCTCCACTCCGCAGGCACGCAGCATGTCGTCAAGTAATTCGGCACCGGCGGAGTTCAGGTCAACGAGACCGGTGGCATTGCGCACCGCCAGCGTAACAACATCATCGTAGACGCCGACGGGAAAAACCGTGCCATCTATCGGGATCTCAAGCGTCGATTCGTCAGCGAGCATTTCGAGGATGACGTGATTGATTCCGGCTTCGGCCAGGCCCCGCGCCTTGGCAATTTCCACCTGGCGCGAAGCCAGCGTGACGTCAGTGTGCACATTGCGAGCATGGCCCGCCGCCATGACGCTCAATAAAACGATCAACCAAAGGACGATGATCAGGGCCATGCCCTGTTGCCGGGATTTCATGACTGATCACCGCTGCGCAACTCGAAGACGAGGTCCGGCCAGCCCTCGCCCTCCGGCTGGGAGCGCGTACGGATAAGGATTGCTTTCGGGTAATTCTCTGCGTCCTGGTCCCAGGAGGATCGCCACGCAGTTTCGTCATCCTCTGTCGGAGCACCGTAAAACTGGAAATCGATGCCATCGAAGCCTGTCGCAAGAACGACAGGTTCACCGAAGTAGTCATTGCTGAGCTCATCGTTGCCCGGGTCGAATGGCGCATAGCGCAAAGTGAGCGCGTTGTCCTCTTCGATCGCTTCAGCCGTGAGGATGTAGGTGATGAGTCCGGCACCCTGAGAGTACTGCGGCGCGGGAGCAACAAAACGCACGTGCTCTTGGTCAGCGATAAAGAAGAGTCGTTGGTCGTCACCTTCGCCGAATGTCAGGAACGGCAATTGGGCAAACTGCCGCCTGAGAAAATCGGCTGTGGCGCGCATTTCTTCAGTTGCATCCGACTTCGTCTCACCCGCCGCCCAGCTGCGGCTGGCGATACGCACGGCGCCCATCGAGGCCGTCATGAACAACGTCAGGATCATGATCGCTACCAGGAGTTCAACAAGCGTGAAGCCGCCGCTCCGATTGCTGTATTGACTCTTCATGAGCCGCGCTTCTCATGCAGCAGCTTGACCGTACTGAGATCAATACTCCGCTTCTTGTCGCCGTTGGGCCAGGTATAGTCGACAGCTGGCTGGTACTCGACTACCCGGCGTGTCCAGGAAAAATCTCTACCGTCCACTCCACTGGTTTCACCGGGCGCCAGCATGTCGTCAACGCCAGCCGTTGCCAGGCGGGATTCGCCAATGAGCACGGCCTGTGCGTAGTCGGAAGACACCGCTACACTCCTCACGCCGTTCGAGAAAATCCGCAGCAATACGGTCAGGGCGAGCGCCATGATCATGAACGCCACCAGTACTTCTACCAGCGTATAACCACGGCTGCGTTGCCTAGGACACATCGTCCCCGGCCTCGGTAATGCTCACTCGTCCCAATAGCCAGTCGACCGCGACAACATAACCGCCGTCCTCTGCGCCCAACCGGGCTTTCACACCGTTGGAACTGCCGTCGATATAGAAGCGCAGCGTGTATTTTTCCGGTTCGGTGTAAAACCTCGCGACACGGCGTGTCTTGTTGACGTAGCCGCCCGAATCAAGAAGAACGAGCGCCATGCCGCGAGGTAATTCTTGTGGTGGCGCACCTGCCACCGAGTATGTATCCGCAATGCTGTCGAACCGGACATCGACAGGCGCACTGCTCGTGATCGCACGGTTTCGTGCATCGCGCAACGACGACGCGAGATCGTACGCGGCGACCCTTGCCTTGGTGCCCGGTACAACGGCCGATACCATCGCCGGCACAAGCGCCATCAAGCCGCCTGCGATTGCGAGTACGACCAGCAACTCCAGCAACGTGAAGCCGGAAGCGTAGCAGCCTGATTTTTTAGTCCTTGCTACCAACTCACAACATCCGCGTCTTCGCCCTCGCCGCCGTCGGTGTTGTCACGACCGAGCGAGTAGAGATCGTAGTCGCCGTTCTCGCCGGGAGACCGGTAGTTGTACTCGTTACCCCACGGATCAACGGGGATGTCTTTCTTTTTCAGGTACGGTCCGTTCCAGCGATCGATGCCGGCCGGTTGATTCGACAGCGCCGCCAGCCCCTCATCAGTGGTCGGATAGCGCCCCACTTCCAGGTGAAACAGGTCCAGCCCTGCACCGAACTCGCCAATCTGTAACTGCGCCGTGTCACTCTTGGCGCCGCCCAGGTACTTGAGCACTCTCGGCCCGACGAGGCCAGCGAGCAGTCCCAGGATCAACAGGACAACCAACAGCTCGACCAGTGTAAAACCGCGGTGTCTAGTTACCGCATATGTCTTGCCTGTGTTCATCGTTTCTATGCCTCCGCTTCATATCACGAGTTCATTAATGCTCAAAATCGCAACAAGTATTGAAATAATTACCGCGGCAATGACGACACCGAGCACCAATATCAGCATGGGTTCGAGCAGTGTCATCGCACGCTTGATGGTCGTCTGCGTATCGCGGTCGAACGTGACCGCGACCTGGTGAAGAATCTGTTCGAGTTCACCGGATTCCTCGCCAACGCGAATCATGTGTACGGCAAACGACGAGAAATGAGGTACTTCCGACAGCGGGTCCGCAAGGCTCTGGCCCTCTTTGAGCCCGCCCGCCACTTTCTCGAGCCCGTTGGCCAATACGCGGTTGCCCATCGTGTCTTTGACGATCGTTAGCGCCTTGAGCAATGGCAGGCCGTTGTTCAACAGCGTGCTCAGGGTATGAGCAAAGCGTGCCACCTCCATCTTGACGACGATGGCGCCCGCAATCGGGAGCCGCAGGAGCAGCGCATGCCATTTGTAGGCACTGGCCGGAGAGGCCAGTTGTTGTCGCATGAACCACAATCCGGCAGCGACCAGCAGAACCAGCACCCAACCATAAGCCTGCAGGCCTTCGCCCACTGCGATGGTAATGCGCGTGGAGATGGGTAGTGCCTGTCCCATGCCATCAAACATCTCGGTAAATTGCGGTACGACATAGCCGAGCAGGATGAAGATTGACACAACAGCCACGACCACGAGGATCGCGGGATAGATGAGCGCCGATGTCAGCGCGTTACGCGTTTCCTTGGCACTTTCCATGTGGTCGGCAAGACGCTCGAGAACAATTTCGAGTGCCCCACCTGACTCGCCTGCCCGCAACAGGCTGATGTAAAAACGACTGAAGACCGGCCCCTGCTCTTCCATGGCGTCAGCGAGAGTAGAGCCTTCCTTAACGCGTTCGCGTACATTGCCAAGCATTTCCACCAGCGCTTCGTTGTCGGCAAGCGAGCATAGAATTCCGAGCGCGCGGTCCAGCGGCAGGCCTGCTTTCAACAGCGTACTGAGTTCACGAGTCAGGTCGCCAACGTCATCGGCGGTTACGCGCTGGCGCCGCCATTGAAACCGGTTTTTGCGCCTGGCGCCTTCGTGTGCGACGGATTCGTCAACTCGTATCGGCAAATGACCGAGCGTCTGCAATTGTTCGATGACCTGCAGCCGCGTCGAACCGGACAGCACGCCATTGACGACCTCGCCCGAGCTGGTTGCCGCTTTGTATTCGAACACAGCCATCGTTAGTCACCGTTCTCCGGTGCCGCGGGAGTGACCCGCAGAACTTCTTCGATCGTGGTCAGGCCGGCAACGGCCTTCGCCAGGCCGTCGTCGCGCATTGTGACCATGCCCTGCTCCCCGGCGAGACGCGCAATTTCACCTGCGTCACTGCGGCGCAAAACGAGATCACGAATCGAGTCCG
>JAACFG010000187.1 GCA_009937605.1 Gammaproteobacteria bacterium
CTGGTGAAGATTGGACTCGTTGCTGGTGAGGCATCCGGTGACGTTCTCGGTGCCGGACTGATTCGTGCGATACGAGCACAGGTTCCCGACGCAACTTTTGAAGGTGTCGCCGGGCCGGAAATGGTCGCGGCCGGTTGCGAACAGTGGGAGCCGGCCAACTCCCTGGCAGTAATGGGCCTCATCGAACCGCTTGCGCATATTCCGCGCCTGTTGCGGCTGCGGCGCGACCTGGTGCGTCGCTGGCGCGCGTCGCCGCCAGATGTGTTCGTCGGGATCGACGCCCCCGACTTCAACCTGGGTCTTGAGAAAAAACTTCGCAAGTCCGGTATACGGACAGCTCACTATGTGAGTCCGTCAATATGGGCGTGGCGGCCCGGACGCGTGAAGAAGGTAATTAAGGCGGCCGACACCGTGTTGTGCATTCTTCCATTTGAGCCAGCTCTGTATGAAGCGCATGGCGTTAACGCCGTGTTCGTCGGACACCCTAGTGCAACCGCGGCACCTGAACATGTCGATACTGCGGCAGCGCGGGCAGAACTTGGCCTGGATGCACAGCAGGTTGTTGCCGTGCTTCCCGGAAGTCGGGGAGGCGAGGTTGGGCGAATCGGTGGCGTCGTGGCGATGGCTGCGAAGACCATCCATGCGGCCCGTCCTGGCGTGCGATTTGTGACGCCGGTTGCGACACCGAAACTCCGGCCTGTCATCGAGCAACAGTTGGACGAAGCAGGCGTCGCCGAGCACTTTAGCCTGGTCGACGGAGATTCAAAGACGGCAATGAGCGCCGCTGACGTTGTGTTGCTCGCGTCTGGAACCGCCGTGCTCGAAGCAGCGATGCTCGGCAAGCCGGCAGTCGCGGTCTACAGGGTCGCTCCGCTGACTGGCTGGATTGTCCGTGTACTTGGACTCATCAAGCTCGAGCACTACACCTTGCCGAACCTGTTGACGGAAGAGCCCCTGGTGCCTGAGTTTATTCAAAACGATGCCATGCCGGGCGCAATCGCTGATGCGGTGGTCGCCATGCTGGAAGACCCGCAAAGACGGCAATCCATTAGTGAGAGATTTGGTAGACTCAGGAGCGAACTGGCGCTGGACGCAGACCAGCATGCTGCCGATGCAGTTTTGAGGCTCGCGCAGCAATAACAAGGCATTCTCACCATTCATGCAGCAGGCAGGGTTGTTCGAATTAGGCGGACTCATCGCTGGTGTCGATGAGGCGGGACGCGGGCCACTCGCGGGGCCCGTTGTTGCGGCTGCCGTGATTCTGCGACCCGACGACAGGATCGACGGTCTTGCAGATTCCAAAAAGCTGTCCGCGACGCGACGTATGGTGCTGGCACACGAAATACGAAGCCGCTCACTGTCATGGTCAGTCGCCTGGGCCGGGCCATCGGAAATCGACTCGATCAATATCCTGGCCGCAACCATGTTGGCCATGCGGCGTGCGATTGCTGGCCTGTCCGTGACGCCGAACGGTGTGCGAGTCGACGGCAATCGCCTGCCCAACCTGTCGTTCGATGACGTGGTGCTCGAAGGCGAGGCAATAGTGGGAGGCGATGGCAAGGTACCTGAGATCAGTGCCGCGTCGATAATTGCTAAAACAACGCGTGATGGAATCATGGAGTTCCTTGATCGAGTCCATCCTGAATACGAATTCGCACGCCACAAGGGCTACGGCACGGAAATCCATTGCGAGCGCTTGAGAAGACACGGTCCCTGCGAGCAGCATCGGCAGAGCTTTGCGCCTGTTAGAGAGGCTTCATGAGTTCGCCTGAATTCGTACACTTGCACGTCCACACCGAGTACTCGCTGGTCGACAGTACCGTCCGGATTCCAAAACTCATGGACGCGTGTGCTGAACATGGCATGCCCGCTGTTGCGCTAACAGACCAGAACAACCTGTTTGGCCTGGTGAAGTTCTACCGCAAAGCAATTGCCGCTGGAATCAAGCCAGTCATCGGCCTCGACCTGCGAATCCTGAACGAGGACGAACCCGAGCGCCCGTACACGTTGCTGCTGCTTGTGCAGGACAACAACGGTTATCGAAAATTATCCGAACTCGTCACTCGCAGTTATATCGAAGGACAGGTTCGAGGCGAGCCGATGGCGCGTCGCGAGTGGCTGACCGAGCAAAGCTGTGCGGGTCTGATCGCATTGTCCGGAGGGCTGCACAGTGACATTGGACATGCTCTGCACGCACATCACTACGACCAGGCGAAAGAACATCTCGAAAGCTGGCGGGCGATCTTCCCTGATCGTTTCTACCTTGAATTGATCCGGACAGGTCGCGCCGGCGAGGAAGATTGTGTGCGCGCGAGCCTCGATCTTGCCAGCGCAACGGACACTCCGGTCGTGGCAAGCAACGATGTGCGTTTCCTGAGTCGCGACGACTTCGACGCGCACGAAGCGCGAGTATGTATTCACGACAGTCGGGTCCTGGCCGACGCGGATCGACCACGAACGTACAGTGCCCAGCAATACTTGCGTACACCTGCCGAGATGGCGGAGTTATTCGCCGATGCGCCCGAGGCTCTGCAGAATACTGTGGAGATCGCCCGGCGCTGCAACCTGGATTTGCAGCTGGGCGAGAGCGTACTACCTGCATTCCCGGTCCCGGAGGGGCAGGATGAGGAGAGGTTTCTTGAAGAGGAAGCCAGGCGTGGTCTTGAGGCCGCGCTCGCGCGTATCCATGTAGCGCGGGAAATTCCCGAGAAAGAACGGGCGGCATTCGATGCGCCGTATTTCGAGCGTCTCGATATCGAGCTGGGAGTTATCCGGTCGATGGGATTCCCGGGCTACTTCCTGATCGTTGCCGACTTTATTCGCTGGGCGCGCGAGAACGACGTGCCGGTGGGTCCAGGGCGAGGATCAGGCGCCGGATCACTGGTTGCGTGGGTCCTTGGTATTACCGACCTGGACCCACTCGAACACGACCTGCTGTTCGAGCGTTTTCTGAATCCCGAACGCGTGTCGATGCCCGACTTCGACGTCGACTTCTGCATGGAAGGGCGCGATGACGTTATTGACTATGTTGCGGAGCGCTACGGACGGGATCGCGTATCACAGATCATCACGTTTGGCACGATGGCGGCGAAAGCGGTCATTCGCGACACGGGTCGAGTGTTGAGCCAGCCGTACGGTTTCGTGGATCGCATCGCCAAACAGGTGCCGTTCGAAATCGGCATGACGCTTGAGAAGGCGCTCGAACAGTCCGACGAGCTCGCATCGATGTACCGCGACGACGAGGAGGTCACCGCCATTATCGACCTGGCGATGTCACTTGAAGGCCTTGTCCGCAATGCGGGGAAACACGCGGGTGGCGTCGTTATTTCCCCGGGGCCGCTCACCGATTTCGCACCGCTTTATTGTGAGGAGGGCGGCACCAACGTCGTGACCCAGTTAGACAAGGACGATGTCGAAGCCGTCGGACTGGTCAAGTTCGACTTCCTGGGTCTCAAGACGCTGACGATCATTGACTGGGCGGTTCGTATTGCGAACAAGACGAACCCGGATGTCGATCTGGACATCACACGGATACCAACCTACGACACGAAGACTTTCGAATTATTGCGCAGCACCAAAACGGCCGCTGTCTTCCAGCTTGAGTCCAGCGGCATGCGGGACCTGATCAAGCGTATGCGACCGGACCAGTTTGACGACCTGGTCGCCCTGGTCGCGCTATTTCGGCCAGGCCCGCTGCAATCGGGCATGGTCGACGACTTCATTACCCGCAAGCACGCATCGAACAAGGCAGATATCGACTACCTGCATCCGGACCTGAAACCGGTCCTGGAGGAGACCTATGGCGTCATCCTCTACCAGGAACAGGTCATGCAGATCGCGCAGGTTCTTGCCGGCTACTCGCTCGGTGCTGCCGACCTGTTGCGTCGCGCTATGGGTAAGAAGAAACCCGAAGAGATGGCGAAGCAGCGCGAAATTTTCATGACCGGCGCGACTAAGCGAGGGGTAGCTACCAACACTGCCAGCCGCATCTTTGACCTCATGGAGAAGTTTGCAGGCTACGGCTTTAACAAGTCGCACTCGGCAGCCTATGCCGTGCTCTCCTACCAGACTGCTTATCTCAAGGCACACTTCCCCGCCGAGTTCATGGCGGCAGTGATGAGTGCCGATCTGCAGAACACCGACCGCCTCGTTACGCTCAAGGATGACTGTCGGCAGCTGGGACTCGAATTACGCGCGCCTGATATCAACGAGTCGTCCTATCATTTCAGCGTGCCCGCTGAGCGCACAATTCTTTATGGCCTCGGCGCGATCAAGGGCGTTGGCAAAGGGGCCGTCGAATCACTCATCGTCGATCGGGATGCCCGAGGACCTTTCAAGAGCCTGGCCGACTTCTGCCGTCGAATGGATCACGAGAAGGTCAACCGCCGCACGCTCGAGGCGATGGTTAAATCCGGTGCCATGGACTGCTTTGGGGAAACGCGGCGCAGCCTGATGCACCAGGTACCTGAAGCCTTGCGGAGTGCGGACCAGGAGGCGAAAGCCAAAGCGGCCGGGCAGAACGACATGTTCGGCCTCGGCGAGTCGGTTGAGGACGAGCAGGAACCGCATCAACCGGTCCAGCTGGCTGAATGGCAGGAGCGCTTGTTCCTGAGCAATGAAAAGGAAGCACTGGGCCTGTACCTGACAGGGCACCCGTTCGACGCCGTACGCCACGATGCGCGCTACTTTGCGGATGGCAAGCTGGGTGAGATCGCTGCCGAGCCTGCGCCACAGACGAACAAAGGGGAACGAGACTACGCGTCGCGTCGCGAGGCGACGGTCGCCGGCCTGATCGTCGATGTTCGCAAGCGCGGCAACCGAGTCAGCGTTGTGCTTGATGACGACACTGGTCGCATGGAGATCAGCTTCTTCAGCGAGGCCTTCCAGGAATTCCGTCACCTGTTACAGAAAGACGAAATTGTCGTCGTGTCCGGCGCACTCCGGTACGATGACTTCATCGGCAGCTGGACTGTCAA
Organism: Gammaproteobacteria bacterium; assembly: GCA_009937605.1. GTDB lineage: Bacteria > Pseudomonadota > Gammaproteobacteria > Steroidobacterales > Woeseiaceae > UBA1847. The sequence goes on from JAACFG010000187.1 coordinate 4,977, forward strand.
CGCCAAGAACGTGCTGCACATTGATCGTGTGATCGAGTCCCGCGCGAGGACTCTCGTCCTGAGCCTCGCGCCCAATGGACAGGGCGAATCGCTGCTCGTCAAACTGCACGATTTGCTGCTGCCGTTTCGCGAGGGCAGCTGCGATGTGTCGGTGCGCTACATAGGCGAGGGCGCCTCGGCTCGCCTCTCATTGGGCCCGGATTGGGCTGTTCGGCCCAGCCGAGAGTTGCGCGACAAGTTGACGGAATTGCTTGGGAACAATAATGTTCGCCTACTATACGCACCGACACGTGAGTTGAACTGACCGTAGGATCGCGGCCAATGGCCGCTCGTACGGTAGGAGCGGCCATTGGCCGCGAGACCTTATATG
>JAACFG010000188.1 GCA_009937605.1 Gammaproteobacteria bacterium
GGTGCCGTCCGGCATCGTTCCCATCGCAGGTCCGGTGTACAACTCATCGGAGAGACCGGGAGACCACTCGGCATAAAACTCGAGGACGTCGCGAGCCTGCGCTATCGGCCAGACCAGGGTGCCCGACAAGACGTTGCGGTCAAATGGGTACAGCTCAAACTCGAACCCAGTGACAACGCCGAAGTTGCCACCGCCACCGCGAATTGCCCAGAAGAGATCGGCGTTCTCGTCCGCACTGACATTTCGCACCAGACCATCTGCCGTAATGATCGTCGCGGAACGGAGGTTGTCCACAGCCAGGCCGAATTTTCGGTTCAGGCGGCCATAACCGCCGCCCAGCGTGAAGCCGCCCACGCCTGTGTGCGACACCACACCCGCGGTCGTTACCAAACCATGAGGCAAAGTAGCCTGGTCGAGGTGGCCGAGCAGCGCGCCACCACCGACAGACGCTCGGCGAGCCTCAGCGTTCACGCTAACCTGGGTCAGCTGCGAAAGGTCAATCATGAGTCCGTCGTCACAAACAGATTTGCCGGGCCAGCTATGGCCCCCGCCGCGTACGGCCGTAAGGAGGTCGCGTTCGCGCGCGAAGGTAACCGCGTGTGACACATCCTCGTTCGACAAGCAGCGAGCGATCAGCGCCGGCCGCCTGTCGTGCATGCCGTTCCAGATGGTCCGCGCACCGTCGTAATCAGGATGTCCCGAAAGCATGACCGGGCCACTCATGGCGTCGCCAAGCTCCTTGATTGCGGCTTTCTCGAGCTCTATTTCAGCACCGTCGAGCGATACGGCCCTGATGCTCGTGTTTGCCTCGGTCGCCACCGGCGCCTTCTTGCCGCATGCCGTAATTACCGGGAAGGTGGCCGCCACGCCGGCAGCCAGCGTGGTCTTACAAAACTTACGTCGGTCCATGTTGAGCGCTCCTTATTATTCTTGTAATAGTTATAGGGTAGTAGCTCCAGCGACTTTCGCCAGTTGATTCGGACTATTGTGCCAACGCGGTCTCCGGGTGGAACGTGTACCAGGCGAACCAGAAAAGACGAATCGGGTAGTACGTTTCGCCGTCGCGCTGCATGGTCACCGTGCCATCTTCATCCCGCGATACCGTGGTCTCCTTGTCGGCGAAGTTGTGCGTATACGGCTTCGTAAGCAGCGCCTCCGGATAGGCGACTTCACCGTCGTCAAGGTCGAAGCCGTAGACAACCGTCTTTGCGTGCAGCAGGTCGCTGGTCGCGCTGACCGGCATGAACAGGCGCGTCGACTCGCGGTACTCGGCAAATCGATCGGCGGTGTAGTCCTTGTCGAACCCGGTATTCGTGGTTAGTACCCGCGTGTCGGGGTGCTTCGCGCGCCAACGGCCCCACTTCGACATGGAAACCGGCACAAGCTTGAGCCGCTCCCCGGTTAACGGGCCGACAATGCCCTCTGCATCGATCTGGTCCCAAAGCGTTTCGGTCGTTCGGTCGTAAAGGACCAGGTCGCTGTTGTACAAGACACCGGAAACGCCGAAGGTTGTGACCGTATCGGCGACAGTACGCTCGATGCCGACGGCGGAGCCGCATAGTGGGCACCAGGTGATCGCAAGTGGGTCGCCCGCAAACGTATCGTTAACGATTTCGTGATGGTCGAGGATCCTGGTAGGAAAGGCGAAGTGCTCACCCTTGTAAGCAAGCGTGATGACGAGATCGTCGTCGCCGATGTGTTCGGCTTCGCCTGCTGTCACATATTCAGGATTGTCGATAGATGGAATGCAATCGCGCGCCGGGCACCCCTGCATGAGCTTGTCGAGCGGCACGGACTTCTTCGTTGTATCGTCGAACCCGAACGTCTCGGCGAGAATATCGACGTCGTAGGAGCGCTGTGCAACGGCACTGCCGACGAGAAGCAACGCCCCCATTATGAGCAGTAAACGACCCATACTTTGTCCCCCCCGGGGTTGTTAGTGTTGTTCGGACTCGGGCTTGAGTTCGCGCGTCATGAGCGTTTCGACCGCCTCGCGGGGCGCGACGCCTTCGTAAAGAATTCGATAGACCTGGTTAGCGATGGGCATCTCGATGCCAAGCTCTTCAGCAACGTCGTGCACGGCCTTCGCCGCCTTAACGCCTTCTACGACCTGCTGTATTTCATCCTGCGCTTCCTCGACGGTCTTGCCCGCAGCAAGCGCGAGGCCCATGCGGCGGTTCCTCGACAGGTCATCCGTGCAGGTCAGGACCAGGTCGCCCATACCGGCCAGCCCCATGAAGGTCTCTTTTCTGGCGCCCAATGCAACACCAAGTCGCATGAGCTCAACCAGGCCGCGATTGATCAGGGCGATGCGCGTGTTCGCGCCGAACCCGAGGCCGTCGGACATGCCTGCGCCGATAGCCAGCGCATTCTTGACAGCACCGCCGACCTCGACACCCACGATGTCGTCGGAGGTGTAGGCGCGAAAATTGTCACTGGAGATCGCTTCAGCCAAAGCCTTCGCAAATTCGCCGTCATTGGACGCGATGGTCATCGCAGTCGGCAGACCAGCGCCAACCTCCTTGGCAAAGGTTGGGCCAGAGAGCACGGCAACCGGGAACTCGGGCCCGAGCACCTCGGCAGCAACCTGGTGCGGCAGCTTGCCAGTACTAAGCTCAAACCCTTTGGTTGCCCAGCATATTCGAGAGTCCGCGGTCAGGAGCGGCTTGATTTGCGTCAGCGTGTCGCGGAGACCGTGACTGGGTACGACCACGAGTACGTCGCGCGCACCGTGAAGACACTCCGCAAGGTCCGGATACGCGGTGAGGTTTGGTGGGAAATCGATGCCCGGGAGATATTGTTTGTTTTCCCGATCGCCGACCATCGCCTCAAGGAGGTCGAGTTCGACGACGCCGCCCAGGCGAACCTCACAGCCAACCCGGGCAAACTGCAGCGCCAGCGCGGTACCCCAGGAGCCCGCGCCGACGACAGCAATCGTCTTTGGTGCCGAGCTGCCGATTAGTGCGCCTCTGCCGACGTCACTTCGCCGGCTGCCGCTGCCGCTTTCTGCTGTTGTGTCTGCATGTACAGCGCATCGAAGTTAATCGGTTGAAGGACAAACTCCGGGAAACCGCCTTTCTGAATAACGGTAGCAATTGCCTCACGCGCGTAAGGGAAGAGAATGCTCGGGCAGAAGCCCCCAACAATCGCTGCCAGCTCTTCTTCGCCGTAACCGGCCAGTTCGAACAGCCCCGCCTGTTGTAGCTCGACGAGGAACAGTGTTTTGTCTTCTTCCTTCGCCTCGACCGTAATCGTCAGGACAACTTCGTGAATACCCTCTTCGATAGGCGTGGCCGCGCTGCGCAGATTCAAGTTGGTCTGCGGCGTCCATTCGCCCGTCTTGAAAACGAGTGGGGCCTGGGGCGACTCAAAAGAGAAGTCCTTGACGTAAATTTTGCTGATGGCCAGATGTTTGCTATTGGCCTGTTCCTGCTCTGCCATGATGGTTCCTGTATTTCAAATTTTGTGCCCGCGACAGCGGACCATGATAATAGCTTGAGCCGTGCTCAAGCCCGCTTTTTACTCTTGCCCGATTTGCTCTTCGTCTTCTTGCCGGTGACGACCGGTAAGCCGGCTTGCGACCAACCCGTCATGCCGCCTTTCAGGCCATAGACACTCTCGAAGCCTTGTTGACGCATGGTGTTCACAGCACGGGTTGACGAAACGCCGGATTCGCAGACGGCTATGACCGGCTTCGACTTGTACTGGTCGAGTGTCGACAGCTTCGATTCGAGCTCGTCCGAAGGGACGCTACGCGCGTTGACGATATGTCCACGAGCATGCGCATCGCTACTGCGCAGATCGACAACAACGGCGTCATTGTTGATCAGCTTGACGGCTTCGACGGCGTCGATGTTGACCATCCCGGTGGCCTTGCGGCGCAATTCCGTGAAGATAACCACAAAAAAACTGACCATCAGGGCCGACACCAGCAACGTGTTATTGCCGGCAAATTCGAGAAATTTGTCCATGAATCAATAGTTTCGGCGCAAGGGTTTGCGCCCTGAAGAGCCTAAAACCGGGGATTATACGCGTTTGGGCGAGAGGGAATACCCCGCAGACGCTACACTCGCGCCCATGTCGTATCGAAGCCTCCTGATCTTGCCGCTCCTGGGACTAGCCGCGGCCTCGCCGGGCCAGGATTCTCACGGCGAACAGGCCAAGGTAAAGGAGCAGGAGCTGGAAGAGGTTCGAGAGCGCATTTCGGACCTGAAACAAAGTATGGACGCGGCCGCCGAGGAGCGGGACCGTCTGACGGCCGAGCTGCAGGACCTCGAAATAGAGATCTCCAAGCATCGCATGCGCCTGAAGGAAATTGAGCGCAACCGGCAATACACGGCTAATAAGAAGAAGGAGCTCGACGCCGAGCTTACTGAACGGCAGAAACACCTCGACGAGGAATCCGGGGCGCTGGCTGCGCAAGTGCGCATGGCCTACATGAGTGGCAGCGAGGAAAAAATCAAGTTACTGCTGAATCAGCGGGACCCGGCGACGCTCGGCCGACTCATGGCGTACTACCGCTACCTCAACGACTACCGGGCCGAGAACATCGCGGCGGTGATTGATGAGATTCGCAAACTTGACGAGCTGCGGTCGCAAATAGCGGCCGAGGAAGCGCGGCTCAAGGGCCTTGCGGACACGCGTTATGCGGAGCTCAGCAAGCTCAATACGTCGCAGGAAAGCCGCAAGACAGTTCTCGCGTCGTTGCGCAGAAAAATAGACGATGAAGGGAAAGAAGTAGATCGACTCGCTGCCCAGGAGAATGACCTGACGCGCTTGATTGCGGAGCTCACGAGCATTCTCTCCGATTACCCGATCACGTCCGAGCAGCCATTCAGCACACACAAGGGGCGCCTCACCTGGCCTGTGGCCGGGACATTGCGTCACGACTTTGGGCAGCCGCGTGTCGGCGGCAAGGTCAAGTGGAATGGTGTCGTGCTGAGCGCACCTCGCGGGCGCGAAGTGCGTGCCGTGTACCACGGACGCGTTGCTTTTGCTGACTGGCTTGCCGGCATGGGTCTCCTGGTGATCGTGGACCACGGCGAGGGCTATATGACGCTGTACGGCTACAACGAAACGATCCTGACGAATACGGGCGACTGGGTGGCGCCGGGCGATGCGATAGCAACCGTTGGTGACAGCGGTGGCCAACCTCAGGCAGGGCTCTATTTTGAATTACGGCGCGGCACGAAGCCCGAGAACCCACGGCGCTGGGTCACGCGAACGCCGGGAGGCTAGGCCAGACCGACGAGCATCATCAGGTATTCGAACATGCTCATCTAAGGCTTTCTCGCAGCATTAATCCTCTGAATCA
>JAACFG010000046.1 GCA_009937605.1 Gammaproteobacteria bacterium
CACGGTGGTCTTCGGGGTCTCCCGGGACAGCATCGCGTCCCACGAGAAATTCAGGGAAAAACAGGGCTTCAAATTTGACCTGCTGTCCGACCCGGATGAGGTCCTCTGCAGGAAGTTTGACGTCATACATGAAAAGACGCTCTACGGACGCAAATTCATGGGCGTTGTACGCAGCACATTCCTGATCGATGCCGCCGGCAAACTTCGCCATGAGTGGCGCGGTGTGAAGGTCAAAGGGCATGCTGAGGAAGTGCTCGAGGCCGTAAAGGCCCTATAATTACGGGGAACACCGAGCCACAGGACCAGTCGGAAACTGTGAGGCTCCATCGATCGGACATCATATGAATGCGCTCCCCCTCAAACATGTATTGCTTGCCACCCTGCTCGGCTCGCTGGTCTTCGTGGCCGGCGCTGGTGCGGATGACATCAAGCTACCGGACATGGGGAGCCCCGCTGATACCATCTTCAACACCAGCGAAGAGGCACAGATCGGGCGCATGATCATGCGCGACATTCGCGCCAGCGGTATGGTCGTTGAGGACCCACTCGTCACCGAGTACCTGAACGACATCGGCAGTCGCATTGCCGCGCAAACCAATGACGGAGACCATCGATTCACTTTTTTCGCCGTTGACGACCCACGCATCAACGCGTTCGCGTTGCCCGGAGGGTATATAGGCGTCCACACGGGCTTGCTCGAGGCAAGCCGAAATGAGGATGAAGTGGCCGGTGTACTCGCGCATGAAGTTGCGCACGTCACGCAGCGCCACATTGCCCGATCGATTCATGCCAACTCCAGGCAGAGCCTGCTAACCACCGCCATAATGCTTGGCGCAATTATCATGGCTGCTGCTGGCGGCAGCGGCGATGCGGTTCAGGGCGCTATGGCGGTTGCGCAAGGTACGGCGATGCAGCAACAAATCAATTTCACTCGTACCAATGAGTATGAAGCCGATCGCGTGGGTATTGCGGCACTTGCGGACGCCGGATTCGACCCCTACGGAATGGCCTCGTTCTTCGACGTAATGTCAAGGCAACAGACGAGCGACCCGAATTCACGTGCACCTGAATTCCTGCGCACACACCCCGTCACAACAGCTCGAATCGCCGAAGCACGAAACAGGGCGCGCACATACCCCCAAATTCGCAGCGATGATTCGACCAGCTACGGAATCGCCCGCACCCGGGTTATCGTCGCGAAGTTCGACACCCCCGCAGAAGGGGTGGCGTATTACGAGGCTCGTGATTACGAAAACCAGAATGACATTGAGCGCTACGGACGCGCTGTCGCGTATCAACGCGCCGAGGATTACCACGGCGCACGCGACATCTTTGAAGAGTTGATGGAGAAAGACAAAACGGTCATTGCCTATCACATCGGCCTTGGGGAAACGCTGGTTGCTCTCGACCACTACAGCGCTGCGATCGATGCATTTGAGCGAGCCCTTGAGCTATTTCCGCGCAACGTGCCCCTCGTGATCGAGTATGGCGAAGCCCTCCTCCAACTGGGGCTGGCTGAGAAAGCGCACGACTTGCTGCTCGATCTGCTGAATAACGTGCCGCCAACTCCGGAGCAGGTCCGCCTGATCGCACGCGCTGCGGCGCAGGCCGGTGAGAGCGCGGAAGCCTATTACTACCTGGCGGAATACCGGCTTATGATCGGCGATCTCGGTGGCGGAATCAGCTATTTACAGCAAGCCCTGAGGTTGCCGGAATTGCAGGAAATTCAGCGCGCCCGGTTTGAAGCCCGGATCGATTTCATTCGCGAGTTCATGAGTGAGGAGCAGCTTAAGCGCATGCAGTCAACACGGCCCACCGGCATCGCACGCAACGACGCGACTCAATGAAACGACTGTGCTCGCTGTTGTTGTTGGCGATGGCAGCCGGCGGCTGCGCTTCGACGCCGCCAGGTGACCGGGTGGAACACGACCCCTGGGAGTCCATGAACCGCGGCCTGTATGGGTTTAACGAGGGCGTCGACAAGATCAGCTTCAAGCCCCTGGCAAAGGGCTACGTGAAGGTCTTTCCTTCCCCGGTTCGCAGGGGCGTAACGAATTTCAGTCGGAACCTCTCAACACCTGGCTCCGCAATCAACAACTTGCTCCAGGGAAAGCCCGTTCGCAGCCTCCAGGAGCTTGGTCGCTTTCTCATGAATAGCACGTTCGGCATCGTTGGCCTGGTCGACGTCGCGAGTCAAAGCGGTATCGAAGCGCACCCTGAGGACTTCGGCCAGACTGCGGCGGTCTGGGGAATACCGTCCGGCCCATTCGTTATGCTTCCATTCTTCGGACCGCGGACAGTGCGGGATGCGGTAGCGATACCGTTCGATATAGCCGCCGACCCCCTGCGCTATTACGACGACGACGTCGTCCGCTGGTCCTTGTGGTTGCTGCGGTTCGTTGACCTGCGCGCACGATTATTGCCGCTCGAAGGAATGCTGCAGGATTCGCCGGACCCCTACGTGACCGTGCGTGAGTCCTTCTTGCAGAATCGGCAGTTTGAGATATTCGATGGCAACCCGCCGGTCGAAGATGACGACGAGTTCTTCGATGAATTCCTTGAAGAAGAGGACTACTAGGCTTCGTCTGGTGCGTCGATAAACCCGGACCACCGCTCGCCCAATGAAAGTAACGGTTCAACTTCCGTCGTCCTGGCTATCGCGAGGATCCTCTCGGGCATTCCGTTGAATCGGATTTCACGAACACTGTGATTCGCCCAGGTGACCCACTCGAGCAGGAGAGCGAGGCCTGCGGAGTCACTGTCTGTGATTTCAGTGAGGTCCACTTCAATCTGCGTGTGATCATCAAACAGAGGCTCGCTGGCTCGCAGCATCTTCTCCGCCGTCTCAAACGTCATTTCCCCACTGACCGCGAAATGGCCGTCGCCGATTTCTTCAATCGTAAATTCACTCATCGGTCGTAACGTCGGGGGCCGCAATACCCGCCTCATCTTCCAGGCGCTCAATCACCGCTTCCAGGCTGGAACTTCGGATTTCAGAATCGAGTTCAGCCCGATAATTGACCATATAAGAAACGCCCTCGATGACCACATTGAAGACCAGCCATCCGGCCTCGCGTTTGACCAGGTCGTAGTCGACCGCGACTTTGCTGCCATCATCGAGCAGAACTGTGCTGCGAACTTTCGTGCGTTTCTTGGTCGTGTCTCCCCGATACGGCAACACGCTAATTCTGTCGGGATCGAACTCCAGGATACCGTCCGAATATTTCCGTAGAAGCGCTCGATAGAACGCCTGGATAAAGCGCGCCTGTTGCTCCTCGCTTGCTGTACGCCAGTGCTTGGCAAGTACGACCTGTGCAGCGAACCGCTGGTCGAATCTGGGTAGCAGAATACTGTCAATGACCTCGTAGAGTTCCTCGCGATTCTCCGCCAACTCCTCTTGACGCCCCTCCAGTTGTTCCGCGAACAACACGACCGCGGTTTCGATGACCGCATTGGGCGAATCCTCGGCCGCCACTGCATTCCACGACAGCGCGAAAGCGACCAGCAGAACTACTATCCAACGAGCCATACTGCGCTACTCCTCATCTTCCGAGCCAGCGTTTACGAGGAATTTGCCGATCAGGTTCTCCAGGACGATGGCCGACTGGGTAAACATGATCTCGCTGCCATCATCGAGGTACATGGGCGAACCGCCCGCCTGCAAGCCCACATATTGGCTGCCCAGAATTCCCGACGTCAGGATGCTGGCATCCGAGTCGTCCGGTATCTGGTCGTACTGCGCGTCGATTACGAAGCTCACGATTGCTTCCAGGGCGACCGGATCGAACGTCACATCAGTAACGCGTCCGATTGTCACCCCCGACATTGTCACTGGCGCCCTTTCCCGCAGGCTGCCCACGTTCTCAAAGCGAGCCTCCACTGAATAGACTGAATCAGCCCTGAAATCGTCGCCGCCCGTGGTCTGCGTCGTCAGAAAGAATAACGACGTCATCCCGAGCAGAACGAACAAGCCGGTGCCAATTTCCACAGAACGAGTTTGCCGCATGCTATTTCCTCAAATCAGCGCCGCCGTGATCATGAAGTCAAAAACGAGAATCGCTATTGCTGTGATCACGACAGTGCGCGTAGTTGCTCGCCCGACGCCTTCTGCTGTCGGAACCGTATTATATCCTTCCCAAACTGCGATCAGACTGGCCGCAACGCCAAAAACGACGCTTTTCAGGATCCCTTCGTTCACGTCGGACATCTCAACCGTTAGTTGAATCTGCTGCCAAAACGACCCGACATCAACCTGGAACAATTCTACGCCGACCAGGTGAGCCCCAAACATGCCAATAGCGCTGAAAACTGCAGCCAGAAAGGGCATCGCGATGACACCGCCGAGAAACCGCGGTACCAGTACACGGCGTACCGGGTTTACCGCCATCATCTCCATTGCCGACAACTGATCCGTGGCCTTCATGAGACCGATCTCGGAAGTGAGCGCCGTACCTGCCCGTCCTGCGAAAAGCAGAGCCGTCATGACCGGGCCAAGCTCCTTCACCAGCGCAAACGCCGCGGCAACACCGGTCCAGTCCTCGGCATTAAACTTCGACATGTTCGCGTAGGCCTGCAAGGCAAGGACCGCGCCTACGAACAGACCACAGATCATGATAATGACAAGAGACAGGGCACCCGTGTTGTACACCTGCTTGACGACCAGGTCGAAACGCCCAAACAGTACAGCCGGCGAGTAACGAAGTATGCGAAGGAAGAACAGCTGAAACGCGCCGAATGTCCTGAGAAACTCAAGCGTGTTATTCCGAATATCGTTGACGACTCGCCTCACTCCGAATCCCGCCCAAGCAACTGCTCCGCGTAATCGGGTGCTTCGTAGTGAAACGCGACCGGACCGTCCGCCATACCGTGCATGAACTGCTGCACAAGGTCCGAATTCGTCGTTCTCAGTTCATCGGGACTACCCGATGCTGCGACTTTGCCTTCCGATATCAGGAAACTGCGGTCGGCGACCGTCGCAACTTCTTCAACATCGTGGCTCACGATAATGCTCGTAATCCCCAGCGCGTCATTCATGCGCCTCACGAGCCGCACGATAACGCCCATCGAGATCGGATCCAGACCGACAAAAGGCTCGTCGTAAATCAGGATGTCGGGATCCATGACCATCGCACGCGCCAGAGCAACGCGCCGCGCCATGCCGCCGGATAATTCCGCGGGCAGCAGGTCCGCAGCACCGCGCAAACCCACCGCATGCAGTTTCGTGAGCACAATATGGCGAATCAGGCGATTGCTCAGTTTCGTATGCTCGCGCAAGGGAAACGCCACGTTCTCGAAAACGGTCAGGTCCGTGAGCAATGCGCCATTTTGGAACAGCATGCCAAAACGCTGGCGCAGCTCATACAGCTCCGTCAGCGTCAACGTCGAAATATCGGTGCCATCGACGTAAATAACACCGTGCTCGGGAATCAACTGGCGTGTGATCAGGCGCAACAAGGTTGTCTTGCCGGTACCGCTGGGGCCCATGAGCGCGGTGATTTCGCCCTTTTTTATCGTCAGGTTCAGACCGTCAAAAATCGGTCGATGACCTCGAGAAAACTTGAGGTCGTGGATTTCGATCAGGTTGTCGCTGGAGTCGTCCAAGTGTCAGTAACCAAGTCCGTTGGTCGCGCCGTAGGATAACAAAGAAAGCCCCCCGGTCTCCTGAGGAATTTACCCGAAAGTCTGGTCTGGGCGACTAAATAGGACTAAAATAGTCCCTTATCTATCGGATTATGCCCTCTCGTGCTTAGAATCAGCAAACTCACCGACTACGGAACGGTCTTGCTTGCCCATTTGGCAGCAAACCAGGCGACCGTATGCAGTGCAGCCGACGTCGCCCAGGCAACCGGTATCGGCCTGCCGACCGTCAGCAAGTTATTCAAATCGTTGGCGCGTGCAGGCCTTGTAAAGTCGACGCGCGGCTCGAACGGTGGCTACCGGCTTTCTCGTGGCCCGCAACATATCAGTGCGGCCGACGTTATCGACGCGCTGGAAGGACCGGTTTCGATCACCGAGTGCAGTGCCGTGGACGGCGATTGCGAACACGAGGGCGTATGCAGCGTCGGCACCGCATGGCAACGTGTCAATCTGGCGATTCGCCGAGCATTAACGGACGTAACACTCAATGACCTCATTCGATCCAACGGCCCCGTACCAACATTCCGGTTCGCGGGCCTGCCTATAACAGTGGAGAATAATGGCGACTGAATCAGAAAACCTCGAGAGCCTTGTCAATCGGCGCTACGAACACGGTTTCGTGACAGAAATCGAAACCGAGACGTTGCCGCCTGGCCTCAACGAAGGTGTCGTGCGCGCAATCTCGGCACGCAAGAACGAACCCGAGTGGCTCCTCGAATGGCGCTTGCAGGCGTATCGGCAATGGCTCGAAATGGAGGAGCCGGAGTGGGCTCATCTGCACTACCCGAAGATCGAGTACGACGAGATCTCGTATTTTTCGGCGCCCAAATCAGATGATGACCGGCCCAAGAGTCTGGACGAGGTCGACCCCAAGCTACTGGAAACCTATGACAAGCTCGGCATCCCTCTGCATGAGCGCGCGCGCCTGGCGGGCGTCGCCGTCGATGCAGTATTTGACAGCGTCTCTGTAGCAACAACGTTCAAGGAGAAGCTCTCCGATGCCGGCGTAATCTTTTGCTCCTTCTCAGAAGCAGTCATCGAGCACCCGGAGCTTGTGAGGAAATACCTGGGTACGGTCGTGCCGCGCCGCGATAACTACTTCGCTGCTCTGAATTCTGCAGTCTTCAGTGACGGGTCCTTTGTTTACATCCCGAAGGGCGTGCGCTGCCCGATGGAATTATCGACCTACTTCCGGATCAACGCTGCCAATACCGGCCAGTTCGAGAGAACCCTGATCATTGCGGAAGAAGGTAGCCACGTCAGCTACCTGGAAGGCTGTACGGCACCAATGCGCGACGAGAACCAGCTGCACGCGGCCATTGTCGAACTCATTGCACTGGACGATGCCGAGATTAAATACTCGACGGTGCAGAACTGGTACCCGGGCGATGAAAACGGCGTTGGGGGTATCTACAACTTTGTCACCAAGCGCGGCGACTGCCGCGGCGCAAACTCGAAAATCTCCTGGACCCAGGTCGAGACCGGCTCGGCAATTACGTGGAAATATCCAAGCTGCCTGTTGCGCGGCGCGAACTCGGTCGGCGAGTTCTACTCGGTCGCGGTCACGAACAATATGCAACAGGCCGATACCGGCACCAAGATGATTCATATCGGGCCGAACACTCGCTCCACGATCGTCTCGAAAGGCATCTCTGCCGGCAAGGCGCAGCAGTCGTACCGTGGCCTTGTTCGCGTGATGCCGCAGGCGCACGGCGCTCGCAATCACACGCAGTGCGATTCGCTGCTCATTGGCAAGGATTGCGGTGCGCACACCTTCCCGTACATGGAGATCAAGAATCCGTCGGCGAAAATCGAACATGAGGCGACCACGTCAAAGATCTCGGCGAACCAACTGTTCTACTGCCGCCAACGCGGCATCTCGGAAGAAGATGCCGTCAACATGATCGTCAACGGCTTCTGCAAGGAAGTCTTCAAGGAACTTCCGATGGAATTTGCCGTCGAGGCCCAGGCGTTGCTCAACGTCAGTCTCGAAGGCGCAGTTGGATAGAGGAATCGCGGCCATGGCCGCTCATACGAGCGGCGACCCGCCGCGAAATGGACACTGTACGAGCGGCGATCCGCCGCGATATGGAAAACAGAATGTTAGAAATCAATAATCTCAAGAGTCGCATCGGCGACACGGAAATCCTCCGCGGCCTCTCGCTGTCGGTCAACCCGGGTGAAGTGCACGCGATCATGGGACCAAACGGGTCGGGCAAAAGCACACTCGCGCAAGTTGTGGCCGGACATCAGGACTACGAGGTCACAGGCGGTTCGGTCACTTACAAGGGGCAGGATCTCCTGGAACTCGAACCGGAAGAACGCGCCCGCGAAGGCATCTTCCTTGGATTCCAGTACCCGGTAGAAATCCCGGGCGTGAACAACGCCTATCTTCTGAAGGCCGCACTCAATGCCAAGCGCAAACATGCGGGGCTGGATGAAATCGACGCTTTCGAGTTCCTTAAGACGGCGCGAGAGAAAATGGCGACGCTGGATATGGATCCGAAATTCCTGAACCGCGGCGTCAACGAAGGATTCTCCGGCGGAGAAAAGAAACGCAATGAAATCCTGCAAATGGCAATGCTCGAACCGGAGCTCGCAATCCTCGATGAGACAGATTCCGGCCTCGATATCGATGCACTCAAGGCTGTCGCAAATGGGGTGAACTCATTGCGTAACCCCGATCGGGCGATTGTGCTCGTCACGCACTATCAGCGTCTCCTCGACTACATCGAACCGGATTTTGTACACGTATTGTCGGAGGGGCAGATCATCAAGTCCGGGGACAAGTCACTTGCGCTTGAGCTCGAAGAGAAGGGCTACGATTGGGTGCGCGAGGCCGCCAGCGCATGAAACGCTGTACGACAGACGAACTTCAGGCAATCGTCGGCAGAATGCCGACGACGCGCGACGAGGATTGGAAATACACTGATCTCACACGCGCACGTGACATCTCGTCGCGTTGGTTAACTATGGGCGACGGCACTCCGTCATCCGTGCTCGATGAAGAAATTCAGCGTATTACGGAAAGCGTAGAGGCGTCATGGCTTGTCGTCGCCAATGGCGAGATTCGCAACCTGGCCACCGTGTCGGGAGTAACCGTCGACAAGCTTGATGAAGCGCCGGCGGGACATCACGCGCTCGCCGAACTCAATGCCGCTCTGCTCAAGGAAGGTCTGCGCATTGTTGTCGAAGGCACGATTGACAAACCGATAGGCATACTCGTTATCGATGGCACTGAAGACACTTCCGTGTCCCAGGCCTACATTGAAGTTGCGCTCGCGAATCACTCGACGGCAAGTGTTATCGAATACCACGCATCACTGGGCGACGCGGATCAGTATGCGAATACCGTCGTCTCCCTGGTCGTCGGCGATGGCGCCACCGCGAATCACGTTCGCGTTCAGAATCGCGCACGTAATCATGTGCAGACCGGCAGAACCGATATCAGTGTCGGCAAGGACGCAAACTTCCGCTCAGCGGGCTTTGACCTGGGCGGCGGCTTGATCAGGAACGACATAGTTATCAATATTTCGAACGCCGGCGCCGATGTATCGTTCGACGGCTTATACCTGGCGGGCGAAGGCCAGCACATCGACAACCACACGCGAGTTGACCATCGCGTCGGGCCGGCGATATCCAAACAAGAGTACCGCGGCATCCTGAACGGCAAGTGCCGCTGCATCTGGAACGGCAAGGCTATCGTTCACGAGGGCGCTGACGGCACCGATGCCGATCAGGCGAATCACAACCTGTTGTTGTCGGACAAGGCAGAGATAGATGCTAAGCCGGAGCTGGAAATTTACACGGACGACGTGAAGTGCAGCCACGGAACGACGGTTGGCCAACTCGATGAAACGTCGCTTTTCTACCTGCGCTCGCGCGGCCTGGATAGAGAACATGCCACCCAGATCCTGACGCATGCGTTCGCGGCCGGCATCGTGGCACGCGCGCCCGTCGAGGCGGCCAAGGAAGAAATCACACGGCTAATGGAAGCCAGGCTAGCAAGAATGATTCAAACGGATGACAATTTTTCGTCATGAGCGCACCCGCACACATCACGGCATCCGCCAGCTGGCGCTCTGACTTTCCAGCCCTGCACCAAAAAGTCCACGGGCGGCCTCTCGTGTATCTCGATAGCGCAGCATCCGCCCAACAACCGGCCAGCGTCATCGATGCCATCGCCAGGTACGAGCGCGAAGATCATGCCAACGTACATCGAGGTGTCCACACGCTGAGTCACCGTGCGACCGAGGCCTACGAGGGCTCGCGCGACAGGATTCGTGACTTCATCAATGCGCGCTCGCGTAGCGAAGTCGTGCTGACGAGCGGTACCACCGAGTCGATAAACCTGGTCGCACAGAGCTTTTGCCGCCCTCGCCTGCAGGCTGGCGACAAGATCGTGATTACGCACCTGGAACACCACGCCAACATCGTGCCGTGGCAACTGGTCTGCGAGCAGACCGGCGCCGAACTCGTCGTCGCGCCGATTAATGATCGCGGCGAGGTCGAGCTCGAGCAAATGCTCGAGTTGATCGATGACAGGACTTTTCTCATCGCTGTTGCACACGTCGCAAACGCACTCGGTACAGTCTGCCCGATCAGCCGCATCGTCGAGCACGCCGGGGCCCGCGGAATTCCCGTGCTTGTCGACGGTGCCCAGGGTGTCCCACACCTGGAAGTTGACGTGCAGGCGCTTGGCTGCGATTTTTACGCGTTCTCCGGTCACAAGATGTTCGGCCCAACCGGCACGGGCGTCCTCTGGGGTCGAGAGGAATTACTCGATGCCATGCCTCCCTGGCAAGGCGGCGGGGACATGATTCTCGAGGTCAGCTTCGACAAGACGACTTACAACGAACTGCCCTACAAGTTTGAGGCCGGAACTCCAAACATCGCGGGCGTGGTAGGCCTCGGCGCGGCAATCGAATATCTGCAGGCCATTGGGATGCAGAACATCGCAGACTACGAACACGACTTGCATACCTATATGGTCAGTGAGCTGAAGAAGGTCGATGGCATCCGCCTGTTTGGCGAGGCTCGCGACCAGGCGAGCGTACAGTCATTTCTGCTCGCCGACATTCACTCGCACGATCTGGGCACGATCCTGGACCATCAGGGCGTCGCTATTCGCACCGGCCATCATTGTGCGATGCCCGTGATGCAGCGCTTCGGAATCTCGGGGACGGCACGCGCGTCGCTCGCGTTCTATAACAACCGCGATGATGTCGATCGCCTGACTGCGGCGCTCGGCAAGGCCAGCGAGATCTTTGCATGAGCGAGTCGCAGACTGACATGCAGGACCTCTACCGCGAGCTGATTCTCGATCACTCGCGTAACCCGCGCCATTTCGGTCGCCTGAGCGATGCGACGCATACCGCGGACGGCATCAATCCGCTTTGCGGTGACAAACTGAAGCTATACCTGCGAGTCGACGACCGAGGGCGCATCGAATCCTCGAGTTTTGAGGGTTCGGGATGTGCCATCTCGGTGGCATCCGCGTCCCTGATGACGGTCACGGTCACCGGGATCGGGATCGACCAGGCCGAGAGTTACTTCGAAGAAGTCACGCAGCGCCTGACGAGCGACAGAACCGAAGTCAGCTCTGACTCGAGTTACGACAAGCTCCAGGCACTCGATGGTGTGCGTGCCTACCCGGCGCGTGTGAAATGCGCAACATTGGCCTGGCACGCACTGCACTCTGCACTCGAAAACAAAACAACACCGGCCACTACGGAATAGGACGCACGATGTTTGGGCACACAAACGAACCCGTTAATCTCGCTCGCGATGTAAGCGCGGTCATTATCCCGATTGGCGAGGTCGTGACTTTGCGCGAAGGAACCGAGGGTTTTATCACCCAGGCTCTGGGTGGAAGCTTCACGGTGTACGTCGAGGGCAACCTGTTTCGGATATCGGGAACGGACGCCGACGCGCTGGGCAAAGACCCCGTTCCGCCACCCGCAATACCCGAGAATGCGACGAACGAAGACATCGAGAGCGTCATCTGGGACCAGCTCAAGACCTGTTACGACCCGGAGATTCCCGTCGATATCGTTAACCTTGGATTGATTTACCGCTGTGAGGTTACATCGCTTGGCAACGGCGAACGCTCCGTCAGCGTCGATATGACATTGACGGCTCCCGGCTGCGGCATGGGCGATGTGCTCGTGCAGGATGCCCGTGAGAAGATAGCGATAATCCCTACTGTCTCGGACGTATTGGTTGAGCTAGTGTTTGATCCTCCGTGGAACGTCGGCATGATGACCGAGGAAGCCAGGCTACAAACAGGATTAATGTAAGCTTTAGATTTCGGTGATAAGCTTATGAAAACACTAACAATTGTTCGTCATGCCAAATCCAGCTGGAAAGACACCAGCCTCTCGGATCGCCAGCGGCCGCTGAATAAACGCGGCGAGCGGGATGCCCCGGTTATGGGCAAGCGCATTCACGATCACGGCATCAGGCCATCGTTGATCGTAACGAGCCCCGCCAAGCGCGCATGGACGACGGCCAAGATTATTGCCCGAGAACTCAACTATCCTAAAGAGTTCTTGCAGCGCGAGGACCTTCTGTACCTTGCCTCCCTGGAAAGAATTCTCGATGTTATCGTGGCTCAGGACGACGACTTTAATAACCTGATGGTGGTTGGCCACAATCCCGGCCTCACGGACCTCGTTAATTTCCTGCAACCTGGCCTCACCCATAACCTCCCAACAGCCGGAGTGGTTTCGGTCGAGGTCGATCAGGACAGCTGGAGTCTCTACGAACAACCATCGACCGAGTTGCTCGTCCACGACTGGCCCAAGAAATAGCGCGTCTCGATGACCGGTCCGTTTACTCCAGTCCGGATCCGTCTTCGGAGTAGATCACCCAGATCTTGCTGTAGCCGTCGGTATCCCAGATGCCGGTCCACTCTTTCGGAATAGTGACCGCATCGCCTGCCCTGATTTCGGTGACCGTACCGTCACTTGAGGTCAGTGTTACCCCACCCTCAAGGAAGTACATGAACTCGTCGACACCGTAGGGCTCATCAATTTCAACCCGGGTCTTGCCGGACTTATACATCCCGGATGCAAATTTCTTGTCACTGCTCAGCAAGGATGTGACATCAAGTGTGACATTGCCGTTGTCATGCTTTGTTTCGGTCATGTCCTCGCGCTCGAAAATCTGGCCCATGGCATCCGCCTTACTGATCTTTGCCGGCAGCACCACGTCCTCGCCATGATCCGCAGCAATCGCGATGGCAATCGCCCCTGCCAATAACAATCCGAGTACAGCTTTAACCCCGTTCTTCATCACAACCCTCTCCTGTTACCTGGCAACCGCTTCATGAGTTCATCGCTCGAGCGAGTTTTCGTTTTGCGGTTGTTACGTCATCCTTATTCTTGCGTGACTCGGCTTCGCGCAACTCGGCCAGCGCTGCTCCGACGTCAGTCCCCGCCATCCATTCGACCACGGTTGGAACCTTCCTGAGATCCTCTTCAAGTACCGCGCCCGCATCGCCGTCGAGAATAGCAATTCGATGTTTGCAGAAATTGCCGAAGCTGCCTGCCGGGCAGGTACAAAGCGCCGTCAAACTGGAAGCATCCTTGATGAAGGTTGTCTCGTAGGGTTCGGCTGATGACCCTTTGACCCGTATTGTCAGTTCATCCACGTCAGCACTCCGGAACATTGACGGCGAGACCGCCCTTGGACGTTTCCTTGTAGTGCGATGACATATCTTCGCCGGTCTGACGCATCGTCTCGATGACCTGATCGAGCGTCACCTTGTGCGAGCCATCGCCATGCATCGCGAGCTTGGCTGCGTTGATGGCTTTCACAGCCCCCATTGCATTGCGCTCGATGCAGGGAATCTGCACGAGCCCGCCAATTGGATCACAGGTGAGACCCAGGTTGTGCTCCATGCCGATCTCGGCCGCTTCTTCGATATGATCGTTCGACCCGCCAAACGCCGCGGCCAGGCCACCGGCTGCCATCGAGCAGGCAACGCCGACTTCGCCCTGGCAACCCATTTCGGCGCCGGAAATCGACGCATTGACCTTATACAGGACGCCGATTGCGCCGGCCGTCAGGAGAAAAGTCCGTACGCCTTCATTGTCAGCATCCGGGACAAATTCCTCGTAGAACTTGAGAACCGCCGGGATTATCCCGGCCGCACCATTGGTCGGCGACGTCACAACTCGCCCTCCTGCCGCATTCTCTTCGTTGACGGCAATAGCGTAGGCATTGACCCATTCCATCGCGTCGAGCGCTTGCGGTTCGCCGCGCTTTTCCAGGCTGCGTGCAAGCTTGGCCGCGCGGCGCGCCACGGCGATCTGCCCTGGCAAAACGCCGTCTGTTCGCAGTCCGCGGTCGATACAGGCGAACATCGCATCGTGCACAGCATTCAGGCCCGCAACTACGTCCTCTTCGCTGCGCCAGGCCAGTTCGTTCCTGAATATCAACTCCGCAATACCAAGCCCGTTCGATGCTGCGACGTCCAGCAGTGACTCGCTGGTCGTAAACGGAAACGGCGGCTCCTCACCTTGCGAGCTCGGCTCCGGCTCGTCACCACGGGCTATGAAGCCTCCGCCCAGGGAGAAAAAGTCTTCCTCGTGAAGGATCTCGTCGTTCGCATCGACAGCGGCGAACGTCATTCCATTGGTGTGCCGCTCGAGCTCGCGCTCGTAATTGAAATCGATCTCGAATCGACCTGCGGCACGAATCTCGGCGATGATGTCGTCGACGGCATCCGGATCGATCGTTTCCGGCTCATATCCTGCCAGGCCCAGCAGAATCGCCGTGTCGGTGCCGTGACCCTTGCCGGTCCACGCCAGTGACCCGAACAGCGTTACGCGAATCCTCGCGGCCTCCGGGCCGTCCAGGCTGCCAACGAATGCACGCGCTGCCTTCATCGGCCCTACCGTGTGTGAACTCGAGGGGCCGATTCCTATCTTGAAGATATCGAAGACACTGACTGCAGCCATCAATCAGAGCCTAGAGTAAGCAGGCTCGCGTTGCCACCGACGGCGGAGATGTTGTTGCTCAGCGTGAATTCCGTGCCAAATCGCTGCACGTAATGCGGACCGCCCGCTTTTGGACCGGTGCCCGACAGGCCGCAGCCGCCAAACGGTTGCACGCCAACGACCGCGCCAATCATGTTGCGATTGACATAGAGATTTCCGGCTCCGCAGTCCGCAGCAAGTCCCGCCACGCGAGAGTCGATGCGGCTGTGCAGCCCCATCGTCAGTCCAAAGCCGGTGCCGTTCACGGCTGCCACCATCTTGTCGAGGTGCCGGCTCTTGAACTTGACCACATGCAGCACCGGGCCGAACTGCTCCTCAGTCAACGCGCTTATGTCGTCGATCTCCACGAGCGTCGGCGAGAAGAACGTACCTGCGTCAGCCCCGTCCGGCAGTGCGCGACGATGAACGATCTTTTGTTCCTTCCCCATGCGCTCGACGTGTTTCGTTAGTATCTGCCTTGATGGGTCGTCGATCACCGGTCCGACATCGGTAGACAGGTGCCTCGGATCACCAATCGTAAGCTCTTCCATGTAGCCCTTGAGAAGATCCAGCGTTCGCGGTTCGATTTCCTCCTGCACGCACAACAACCGCAGCGCCGAACAACGTTGGCCAGCGCTGTTGAATGCGGAGTAGACACTATCGTGCACCACCTGCTCTGGCAGCGCCGAGCTATCGACAAACATGGCGTTTTGGCCGCCTGTCTCAGCGATCAGCGTACCGATCGGACCATCCCGGTGAGCCAGGGTCTGGTTGATGGTTTGTGCCACTTCGGTCGAGCCGGTAAACACTACGCCGGCGATGCGTGGGTCCGCAACGCCGCGTTCACCCATCAGCCGACCACCGCAAGGAACGAAATGCAGGATATCGCCTGGGACCCCTGCTTCGTGCAACAGCTGGATTGCCCGGTAGGCAATTATTGGCGTCGGCGCTGCCGGTTTCGCCAGCACAGCGTTGCCTGCGGCCAGCGCCGCCGTTACCTGACCGGTGAAGATGGCCAACGGGAAGTTCCAGGGGCTGATCGCAATGAACACGCCCTTGCCGCGCATGCTGTACGTGTTGCGTTCGCCAGTCGGACCTGGCAGCACGACGGGCTCGCCGAAATGCTTCTTCGCCTGCGCACCGTAGTAGCGCATGAAGTCGACGGCCTCGCGAAGCTCGGAAATGCAGTCTGGAATTGTCCGACCTCCTTCCCTGACGCAAAGGTCGATCAGTTCGTCACGGTGCTCCTCGTAAAGGTCTGCCGCGCGATTAAGGATGCGGGCGCGCTCTTCTGCGCCGAGGCGGTCCCAGGATGGCTGTGCGGCAATCGCAAGTTCGACAGCCTTGTCCACGTGTTCCGCGGATGCCTGGTGACAGATACCAACGACCTGGGACGTGTCCGCAGGATTGACCGACGGCTCTTCCTTACCGCTCACCTCTTTCCCACCGATTATCGGCCTGGCCGTGATTGCCTTCTTGCTCGCTGCCTCCAGATCCGCCAGAAGCTCCTTGCTGACAGAACGGTTTGGCAGGTTTACGCCATGCGAGTTGTCCCGCTCGGGCTGGAATATGTCGACTGGCTGCGGAATACGGTCGTGCGCCGCATATTCATGCGCTGCAGCGGTTGCGAGAGGATCGGCGATGATGTCCTGCACATCGATCGTCTCGTCGGCGATCTTGTTGACGAATGACGTGTTCGAGCCGTTTTCGAGCAGGCGCCGCACGAGGTACGGCAGCAGGTCTTCGTGATTGCCCACAGGTGCGTACACGCGACACGGCCGATCGTGTTTCTCGGGGTCGACAACTTCCGCGTATAACTCCTCTCCCATGCCGTGCAGGCGCTGGAACTCGTAGTCGCGCCGCGAGCCTGCATAGTGTAGAACGCTCGCCAGCGTGTGTGCGTTGTGTGTGGCGAACTGCGCATAGATCTTGTCGCCCGCACTGAGCGCCGCCCGTGCCGCCGCCAGGTAAGAAACATCAGAATGCGACTTGCGTGTAAATACCGGATAGCTTTCAAGTCCCTGCTCCTGGGCCCACTTCACTTCGCTGTCCCAATAGGCCCCTTTCACCAGGCGCACCGGGATGCGGCGGCCGACGTCACCGGCCAGGTCGATCAGGAAGCGCAGGCTGTCACGTCCGCGGCGCTGGTACGTCTGTAGCGCGACACCAAAGCCGTCCCAGCCATTCAATGCCGGGTCGCGATAAACGCGTTCAAAAATATTGAGCCACATCTCAAGGCGATGCGCTTCTTCCGAGTCGATCGTCAGGCCGATGCCAATTTCCTTCGCGTGCTTCGCCAGCTCGAGCACGGACGGTACGAGCTCAGCCATGACACGCTCTTCATGGGAAAACTCGTATCGCGGATGCAACGCGGACAGTTTCACCGAGATACCAGGTGCCGAGAAGACGTCGGCCGATTCCACATGCGCATCACCGATGCTCTTGATGCCATCGTGATAGCTGTCGAGATAGCGCTGTGCATCAGCGGCTGTAAGCGCCGACTCGCCGAGCATGTCGAACGAATAACGATACGGCAAATCAGTGCTCTTCATTGCGCGCTTTAGCGCTTCGCCGATATTGCGCCCCATCACGAACTGGTGTCCCATGATCTTCATCGCCTGGCGCATGGCCGTGCGCACGACGGGCTCGCCGGCGCGACTGACGAGCTTGCCGAGCATCTTGGTCGGATTGCTTTTTCCGATCTCGTCCAGCGTCAGGATCTTGCCGGTCAGCATGAGGCCCCAGGTCGATGCATTAACGAACAGCGAATCACTGGTGCCCACGTGGTCCTGCCACTTGGCCGTCGTGATCTTGTCTGCAATCAGCCGATCAGCGGTATCCGCATCCGGAATTCGCAGGAGCGCTTCCGCGATGCACATGAGCAGCACACCCTCATCTGAAGACAGGTCGTACTGCTGCAGAAAGGCTTCGATACCGCCGTCATTTTTCGAGTTTTTTCGCACAGCCCGCACGAGCTGGGCTGCAGTCTCCTGGATTTTCTCCCTGGTCGATGCACCAGGGTCTGCCTCTGCGGCCAGCTGCCGGACAATTTCCTGCTCGTCCGCAAGGTAGTTTTCGTTGATATAGGAAATGCTGCTTTCACGGGCAGCGGGCTGATCAATGAAACTCATCTCAAACTCCATTCGTCCACTAATCGTGGATTCGCATTAGCGCCCAGATGATGGGTCCGTGGCGGGCGATAATAGCCTATAAATACCGCTACAGGCATCGGTATTCGCCCGGATTCGCGATATAATTTGCCCCCCAAAAAAATAACGAGAATCCCCGTGCCAGCACCATTTCTCCAGTCGCTAGCGGCTCAAACCGAAGCACTGAAATCCGAGGGCCTGTTCAAACAGGAGAGACTGATAGCCGGACCGCAGCAGGCTGCGATTGATGTCCGGTCAAACGGAGGTACAACCGAGGTCCTGAATCTCTGTGCCAACAACTACCTGGGGCTTGCCAACCACCCCGAGGTCATTGCGGCGGCGCACAAGGCGCTGGATGACTTCGGCTACGGCATGGCTTCCGTACGCTTTATCTGCGGAACGCAGACGATTCACAAAGCGCTCGAAGAGCGTATCAGCGAGTTCCTCGGCACCGAGGACACCATTCTCTACCCATCGTGCTTCGATGCCAACGGGGGACTCTTCGAGACCCTGCTCGGCCCGGAGGATGCGGTTATCAGCGACGCGCTGAACCACGCGAGCATCATTGACGGTATCCGTCTCTGCAAAGCGCGCCGCCATCGTTACGCGAATTCCGACATGGCCGACCTGCGTGAGCAACTCGAAGCAACCAGGGATGCCAACGTAAGCCTGATCGTTACAGACGGCGTCTTCTCGATGGACGGCACAATCGCCGATCTGCAGAGCATCTGTAAGCTCGCCGACGAATTTGATGCCCTCACGATGATCGATGACTGCCACGCGGCAGGTTTCCTGGGCAAACGCGGCCGCGGCACGCACGAGTATCGGGAAGTCATGGGCCGTATCGACATCATTACGGGTACGCTTGGCAAGGCGCTGGGTGGCGCATCTGGCGGTTATACGTCAGGCCGCAAGGAGATTGTCGGCTGGCTGCGGCAGCGTTCGCGCCCATACCTGTTTTCAAACTCGGTCGCGCCGATGATCGCCGCAACATCAATCGCTGTACTCGATTTGCTGGAGCGCGATAACTCGTTGCAGCAGCAGCTGCACGAGAATGCCGCCCACTTCCGCAGCGAGATGACCGAGCGCGGCTTTGACCTGAAGCCCGGTGAGCACCCGATAATCCCGGTGATGCTTGGCGACGCAAAACTCGCAACGACAATGGCTGACAAACTCCTTGAGCGAGGCGTCTATGTCATCGGCTTCTCCTTCCCGGTCGTCCCCAAGGGACAGGCACGTATTCGCACCCAGATGTCGGCCGGTGTTACACGTGACCAACTGGATATGGCGATCGCC
>JAACFG010000047.1 GCA_009937605.1 Gammaproteobacteria bacterium
AGCGCCTTTCCAGACCCGGCCGTGCAATCTGTGGTGCCAGCAATGGCTCCTATTCAGAGTTGCCGGCCGGACTGCGGTCGCTGAGCGAAAGCTTCTGTAGAAAATGTTTCTAAATCTTTGATTGCATGAGAAACTTTTGAGCCCGGAGCAGGTGCGTGGCATAGTCCGCGGATTCAGCGCCGGATATCCCGGGCCGATGATTTTTTGGAAATGAGACGAACGTGAGCAGAACTGTACCCAAAAACAACTGGCATCCCGCAAGCTGGCAGGGTTTTGCCGCCTCTCAGCAGGCGTCCTACCCGGACAAGGCCGCGCTGGATCGCGCGGTTGCCGACCTGAGCCGGCTGCCGCCGATCACGACGTCATGGGAGGTTGACGACCTCAAAGAACAGATCGCCAAGGCCCAGCGTGGTGAGGCATTCGTGTTGCAGGGCGGCGATTGCGCCGAGACCTTCGACGAGTGCACGTCAGAGAATATCGTCGCCAAGCTGAAGATCCTGCTGCAAATGAGTCTCGTGATGATCTACGGACTCAAAAAGCCTGTTATTCGGGTCGGCCGTATGGCCGGCCAATACGCAAAGCCACGCTCGGCGGACACCGAGACGCGGGACGGCAAAACGCTCCCGAGTTTTCGCGGTGACCTGGTAAATCGTAGCGGATTCACGCCGGACGAACGCATTCCTGATCCGCAGATGATCCTGCGGGGCTATGAACGTGCGGCGCTGACCCTGAATTTTGTGCGTTCACTCATCGATGGTGGATTTGCCGACCTTCATCACCCGGAGTATTGGGACCTGGGATGGGTAGGGCATTCGCAGGCGGCGGACGAGTACCACCAGATCGTCGCGTCGATCTCCAATTCGCTCGATTTCCTGGAAACCGTATCGGGGCGCCAGTTCCATCGCACGCAACGGGCAGACATGTATGCCGCGCACGAGGGGTTACATCTTCACTACGAGCAGGCCCAGACGCGTTACCTGGATCGGCGAGAGCGCTGGTACAACCTGACGACCCATTTCCCATGGATAGGGATGCGGACCGCGCAACTGGATGGTGCACACGTGGAGTACTTCCGGGGCATCACCAACCCGGTTGGTGTGAAGGTTGGCCCGGGCATGACGCGCGAATGGATCCAGGATCTCGTACGGGTTCTAAACCCGAACAACGAACCCGGCCGGCTGACCCTGATTCACCGTTACGGTGCCAGGAGCATCGAAGAGCAGCTGCCGGACCTGATATCCGCCGTGAAGGAAGTTGGCTCGCCGGTACTGTGGGTCTGCGATCCGATGCATGGCAATACCGAGAGCACCGCGGACGGCACCAAGACACGCCGCTTTGACAATATCGTTGCGGAATTGGAGGCAGCGTTTCGTGTGCACGACAAGATGGGAACCTACCTCGGTGGCGTGCACCTTGAGTTGACCGGTGAGAACGTCACCGAGTGCACAGGCGGTGCCCGGGGACTCACGGATGGCGATCTTGCTCGCGCTTACAAGTCCACCGTTGATCCGCGTCTCAATTACGAGCAGGCGATGGAAATCGCTATGAGAATCGCGGGTTTGTGAGAGCGCGCCTTTCGCGCGAGGTTTCGTCCGTAAGGCGGGCTCCTACAAATTCTTGCGCCACGCTCCCGGGGCCAGGCCGTCAACGGTCCAGTCGCCGATCGAATAACGAATGAGCCTGAGCGTCGGCAGTCCGACAGCCGCGGTCATCCGACGCACCTGCCGATTCCTGCCTTCGGTAAGAACGATCTCGATCCAGCTATCCGGGATACTGGCCCGGTAGCGAATCGGTGGGTCACGTTCCCACAGGTCCGGTGGCGTCTCTAGGTGGCGGGCCGAAACCGCCATGGCCATGCCATCTTTCAGTTTGACGCCTTGAACCAGCCGGTCCAGTTGCTCGGCGGAGGGCACGCCCTCGACTTGGGCCCAGTAGGTCTTGCGGGTCCGCGCTTTGGGGTGACTGATGCGGGCCTGCAGCCTGCCGTCGTCTGTCAGCAGGATCAGGCCTTCGCTGTCGTAATCGAGACGGCCGGCCGGGTATACATCCGGAACGTCGACATAGTCGCCGAGCGTGGGCCGTCCGTCCGGATCCCGGAACTGGCTCAGCACCCTGAAGGGCTTGTTCAGCAAGATCAGCATTTTGTTGTCATACCCGGCAGTCTGTACAATGCACGCCTTTTCAACGGCGCCCTGTGGGCGCCGCCCACGCCCTCGATGCGAGAATCCCATGCAATACGATCATATCAATGTGCCCGCGGACGGCGAGGCCATTACGGTTAATCCGGACCACACGATAAACGTACCAGACTTTCCGATTATTCCGTTCATCGAAGGCGACGGCATCGGTGCTGATGTCACTCCGGTGATGCTCAACGTGGTCGAAGCGGCGGTCGAAATCGCTTACGGCGACGAACGCCAGATTCGCTGGATGCCAGTGCATGCGGGCCAGCGAGCGGCCGATGTCTATGGCGATGACGTCTGGATGCCCGACGAGACCCTCGATGCATTGCGGCGCTATGTCGTTTCCATCAAAGGCCCGCTGGCCACGCCGACAGGTGGGGGGATTCGGTCCCTGAACGTGGCTATTCGCCAAACGCTGGACCTGTACGCATGCGTCCGGCCGATTCGCTACTTCCCCGGTGTCGAGACGCCGATGAAGGACTCAGACCTGGTCGATATGACGATCTTCCGTGAGAACACGGAAGACATCTATGCCGGGATCGAGTACCCGACGGGCTCCCAGGAAGTGCAGAAGCTCATTCACTTCCTGCAGTCCGAACTCGGGGTGACCGAGATTCGATTCCCGGCGAGCTCTGGAATTGGCATCAAGCCGGTTTCGCGCGAAGGGTCGGAACGCCTGGTTCGTAAAGCAATCCAGCACTGCATCGAGCGTGACCAGGGCTCTGTGACGCTCGTGCACAAGGGCAACATCATGAAGTACACCGAAGGGGCTTTTTGCCAGTGGGGATACGAAGTTGCACGTGAGGAGTTTGGCGCTACGGAAGTGGACGGTGGCCCCTGGCTGTCGTTCAAGAACCCGGTGACGGGGCGAGATATTACGATCAAGGATGTGATTGCGGACAATTTTCTGCAGCAGATCCTGCTTTGTCCGGAAGACTACGACATCATTGCCACGCTGAACCTTAATGGCGACTACATCTCGGATGCACTCGCGGCACAGGTCGGCGGTATCGGCATCGCCCCGGGAGGCAACATCGGTGAGGGTCTGGCGGTATTTGAGGCGACGCACGGAACGGCGCCGGGATTTGCGGGGAAGAATCGCGTCAACCCTGGTTCGATCATTCTCTCTGCGGAGATGATGTTGCGCTATCTCGGCTGGACCGAGGCGGCGGACCTGATCATCAAAGGCGTTGCAGGAACGATCAAGAATGGCGAGTTGACCTTTGATCTTGCACGCCTTCGTTCCGCGATTCGCAAACCGAAGCGCAAGGCGAAAACGCACGATAAGAAGGAAGTCGAGGAGCAGCTCGAGGAGCTTATCCCGGGCGCACGGTTGGTCGGGACCCGCGGATTTGGCCGTGCCATCATTCGCCATATGACAGACTGAGATCAATGAGCGAGAGCGAGGCAATTTTCGACCGTTCGTGTCGTGCGTGTCCGCGCCTTGCGGAGTTTCTTGACGAGGTCAACGGCCGGTATCCCGATTACTACTGCCGCCCGGTTCCACCCTTCGGCGCCGCGGATGCTCGCTTCCTGATTGTCGGCCTGGCGCCGGGCATGCACGGGGCCAATCGATCGGGCCGCCCATTCACGGGAGACCACGCCGGTATTCTGTTGTACCAGATGCTGCACAAGTACGGTTTCAGCACGCGCGACCACTCCGAGGCCGTCGACGATGGGCTCGCACTCGTCGACTGCCGGATCACGAATGCCGTCAAATGCCTGCCGCCCGACAACAAACCTGTCGGCGCTGAGATCAATACGTGCAACGCGTATCTCGCGAACGAACTTAAGGCTTTGCCGCAAGATGCAGTGGTCATGGCGCTGGGTGGCATCGCTCATCGAGCTATTGTCAAAGCCATGGGCTTGCGCCAGGTTGAATTCAAATTCGGACATGCGGCGCTGCACGATATGGGTCGGTTTCGTATGCTCGATTCCTACCATTGCAGCCGCTACAACACGAACACGGGCCGCCTGACTGAGGCGATGTTCGACGGGATATTTGCAGAGGCCAGGGAGTTGCTGGATAAATAGTCCGGTGAACGAGCAAGCCCCATTTGAAGTCAAAACTTTCCTGCGGTCGCTGACGCATCGACCCGGCGTGTATCGCATGCTGGATGCGAAGCACAAGGTCATCTATGTCGGGAAGGCGCGCGATCTGAAGAAGCGAGTGTCGAGCTACTTCCATCGCTCCCAGGCAGCACCCAAGACCGCAGCCATGATGGAAAAGGTGGCTCGAGTCGAGGTGACGGTCGCAAACACCGAGGCGGAGGCGCTGCTGCTCGAATACAGTTTGATCAAGCAGCACAAGCCGCGGTTCAACGTGCTGCTGCGGGACGACAAGAGTTATCCCTACATCTATGCGTCGACCGACCATGCGTACCCGCGGCTTAAATTTCATCGTGGGCCACGCAAAGGCAAGGGCCGGTATTTTGGGCCGTACCCGAGTACGCGCGCTGTTCGACAGACGCTGAACGAACTCCAGAAATTATTCCTGATTCGCAACTGCGAAGACAGCTTCTTCAGCAACCGGACGCGGCCTTGCCTTCAATACCAGATCAAGCGGTGTACGGGTCCGTGTGTCGGGATTGTCGACGGCGAACAGTATCGAAAGGACATCGACGCAGCGATCCTGTTCCTGGAAGGGAAGGACCGGAGCGTCGTCAACTCTTTCGTAAAGCGTATGGACGAAGCTTCGGCGGCCCAGGAGTACGAGCAGGCCGCGCGTTATCGCGACCAGATATCCCGGTTGAAGGAGATCGAGGCGCGGCAACTGGTCAAGCGTTCGGACCGCAAGGACCTCGACATCCTGGGATTCGCATCGAATGGCGCAATCCACTGCGTTACCGTGTTGTTCATCCGCAATGGGTCCATTATTGGCAGCCGGGACCACTTCCCCAGGCTCCCCGGCGAGACCGACAAATCACGACTGCTGAATGGCTTCGTGTCGCAGTACTATTTGGGTCGTGTGGCACCGGCCGAGATCATTCTAGATACCGGAATAGAGGACGCGGCCGTGCTGGAGCAGGAGCTGTCTGTGCGCGCCGGCCACAAGGTCGCCATTCGGGACCGGGTGCGCGGGGATCGGGCGCGCTGGCTCGACATGGCTCGAACTAACGCCGAGCAGGGGCTGGGTCTCAAGGTCGCGAGTAATGCGACCATTCGGCGGCAATTTTCGGCATTGGGCGAGGCACTTAGCCTGGAGGAAGCCCCCCAGCGAATCGAGTGCTTCGATGTTAGTCATACGTCCGGCGAAGCAACGGTCGCATCTTGCGTCGTCTTCAATACAGCCGGTCCGATGAAAAGTGATTACCGGCGCTTCAACCTGAGTCCCGAGTCCGCCGGGGATGACTATGGGGCAATGTCCGAGGCGCTGCGACGACGCTATGAGCGCGTCAAAAAGGGCGAAGTGCCGATGCCCGACGTGTTGTTCGTCGATGGTGGAAAAGGCCAACTTGCAGAGGCAGTCACGGTACTCGAGGAGCTCGAACTGGACTGGCTGACAGTGGTGGCCGTTGCCAAGGGCAGGGCGCGTCGACCGGGCGCGGAGCGTCTCTTCCGGCCAGGGAGTGACAAAGCTCTGCAACTGCCAGCGGATTCGGCAGCGTTACTCCTGATACAACAGATTCGTGACGAGGCGCATCGCTTTGCGATTACGGGTCACCGTCAGCGTCGTGCGAAGGCGCGCAAGACGTCGCCACTCGAACGGATTCGGGGCCTTGGCCCGAAAAAGCGACGCGAATTGTTGCGTCAGTTTGGCGGATTGCAGGGTATTGTGGCCGCGGGCATCGATGATCTTGCAAAAGTGCGGGGGATTAGTCGCACACTCGCTGAAACGATATACAATGAGCTCCATCACGAGCATGAATAACAAGAACGAGTGATACCTTGAAACTGAACCTGGCGAACATTCTTACCTTACTGCGTATCGCCGCCATTCCGGTGGTCGTTATCTGCTTCTATAGCTCGATTCCCTACGCGCGGCCAATTGCGGCAGTCGTGTTTGGGCTCGCAGCCATCACGGATTGGATCGACGGGTGGGTCGCACGCAAGTTCGGGCAGACGTCACGGTTCGGCGAGTTCCTGGATCCCGTCGCGGATAAATTGATGGTATCGATCGTGCTGGTCATGCTCGTTCAGGCGGACTCTGGCTGGTTCGAGGACATCATTGCGATGATCATTATTGGCCGGGAAATCACGATCTCGGCGCTGCGCGAGTGGATGGCCACCATTGGCGAGCGGGCCAACGTGAAAGTAACGATGGCTGGCAAGGTGAAAACGGCGTTACAGATGTTTGGTATCGCCTTTATGGTCTATAAGAACGACCTGTTCGGCATTCCAATGTACACGCTGGGCTTCGCATTGCTGGTAATGGCTGCCGTCATGACAATTTGGTCAATGATCATCTACCTGAGGGCGGCCTGGCCGTTCATCATGGCCGATCAGCCGGAGTGAGGCGAAAAAAGCCTTTAATGCCTTGACAGAGGGCAGCAAGCGGATACAATCTCGCCCCTTCGCGGGAATAGGCCAACCTGTCCTGGCGGAGAAAGCATTAATTGCGGGTGTAGCTCAGCGGTAGAGCATCTCGTTGCCAACGAGAAGGTCGTGAGTTCAATCCTCATCACCCGCTCCAATTTCGATAAAGGCTGTCCGAAAGGATGGCCTTTTTCGTTTGGGCCGACAATTCGTACAAACAACAAGATATTGCCAACAACCCGCATTTGCTTTGACGGGGCGTAGTGCTCAGATGCTGCCTGTATTCCTATCGACAGCTTGAGGGCAAGATCATGGCAAGACTCTATAAACTACTGGTTGTTTTCTTGGGACTGGCGCTCGTCGCGTTGCCAGCCCAGGCCTATGAAAAAGGCGACTGGATTTTCCGCGCGGGCTACGGAGTGGTTGATCCGCAGGGCACAGCCGCGACATTCACTGACGAAGACCTGGGTTCGGTATTTATCGACGTCGACAGCGGCTCGGCGCTTACGCTCGAAGGCGTGTATTTCTTTTCTCCGAACTGGTCGTTCGAAATTCTGGCCGCGACACCATTTAAGCACGACGTAAAACTTGGTGTGTCAACTGATCAAGATTCAGGGACCGCGAAAATCGGCGAGGTATCGCAGTTGCCGCCGACGTTTACGTTCCAGTATCACTTCATGCCGGATGCGGCTTTTCGACCCTATGTTGGACTGGGATTGAACTGGACGACGTTTTTTGACGAGCAGCTCGTATCGGACCTGACCGATCAGGGTTTAAGCCTGAGCGTTGACGACTCATTTGGTGCCGCCATACAACTGGCTGCCGACGTTCCGCTGGGTGACAAGTGGTTGCTGAATTTCGATATTCGCTGGATTTCTCTTGAAGCAGACGCAAACCTGTCTGATGGCGTAGACACCGAGGTAATCTCGCTGGATATCAGCCCCCTGGTATATAGCATCAATTTGGGTTACAGATTCTGATCTGACGTCAATATTCCATGCGCTACGAAGGGCCGTTCACCGAACGGCCCTTTTTTTTTGCTGACACCCAAATGTCTGTCCCTGTATGATTCGCCTCCACTTCGGTTTGCCACTCTATTGAGTAAGTCTTTGTTTCATATGCGTCAAATCCTGACCCAGGGCGCGTGCTTCGCCATTTTGGCCCCGCTGGTCGCCGGCGCGGCAGTCACGGACCTGCCGAGGTCAAACGGGGAAATCGAGATCGACGGGATTCTCGGCGACGGTGAGTGGGCGAATGCTGTTCAGATCGAGCTCGATATCGAGACGAATCCGGCCGAGAACCAGCCAGCGATGGTCAAGACCACCGTCTATGTTGTCGAGGATGGCCAGAACCTGTTCGTCGCATTCGATGCCCGGGATC
Organism: Gammaproteobacteria bacterium; assembly: GCA_009937605.1. Lineage (GTDB taxonomy): Bacteria > Pseudomonadota > Gammaproteobacteria > Steroidobacterales > Woeseiaceae > UBA1847. The sequence goes on from JAACFG010000047.1 coordinate 8,040, forward strand.
CCCAACCCCTGGCGATTCGAGCCTTCCTCCGCGACCGCGATACGGCGTGGGAGGACGATCATGTAGGCATTACACTGGACACGTTTAACGATGAGCGACGGGCCTTCCAGTTTTTTGCGAATCCGCTCGGCGTGCAAATGGACAAGACGCACAACGATCTTAGGGGCGGGGGCGGCCAGGGCATCGATGCGTCGTGGGACGCTATCTGGGATTCCGCCGGGAAGATCAATGATCATGGGTATGTTGTGGAGATGCGTATTCCGCTCAGCCAGCTGCGCTTCCCGGATGTCACCGGGCAAAAGAGCTGGGGCTACGATCTGATGCGGGTGTACCCCCGAGATCGGACATACCGCCTATCGAACCATCCGCGCGACCGCAATCTCAACTGTTATCTCTGCCAAATAGGCGACCTGCAAGGACTGGAGGGTTCCAAGCCGAGCCGCGACCTGGAAATTGTTCCCACGATCACCGCGTCCCGGGTCAGTACGACCGACGAGCCAGGCGTGGTACCCCTCGAGGCCGACGACGCCGATGTGGAGGCCGGTCTCACAATGCGGTGGGGAATAACGCCCGATCTCACGGCGAACATCGCGATTAATCCGGATTTTTCGCAGATTGAAGCGGACGTCCTGCAGCTCGACGTCAACAATCGATTTGCGCTCTTCTTTCCGGAACGAAGACCGTTCTTTCTTGAAGGTGCTGATTACTTTGACACCCCCATCGACGCCGTATTTACGCGGACTGTCGCGGATCCGGACTTTGGTGCAAAACTCACCGGCAAACGCGGGGATAACACTTTTGGCTTGTTTGCGGCTCTTGATGCTGAGACGAACCTGTTATTTCCGGGCCTGTTCGAGTCGGATTCCGAGACGCTGGAACAGGAAAATACCGCATTCGTTGGCCGATACAGCTACGGTTTTGCCGACACGTCTTCGATCGGTGTGCTGCTAACCGCGAGAGATGGCGACGACTACCAGAACGTCGTGGGTGGCCTTGACGGCCGCTGGAAAATAAACGACCAGCACAGAATCTTTTTCCAGTTTTTGCAGACCGAAACTGAATATCCGGAAGAAGTGGCCGTTGAGTTTGAACAACCACTGGGATCTTTTTCGGGACAGGGGAGTTTGCTTGGCTATAACTACAGCTCGCGAAACTGGTTCGGTGGCTTGAATTTCGAGAGCTACAGTTCCGGATTCCGCGCGGACTCCGGTTTCGTGAGACAGGTCGGCGTAGATGAATATCGTGGCAGATTCGGGCGACGCTGGTACGGGGCCGACGATAGCTGGTGGACCCAGGTTCGTGCGAGCATTCATGCAGATAGAACGTTTGCGGAAGATGGCCGCGTGCTGGAGGAAGAGAACACCGTGCGCGTCGGCTTCGGTGGCGATCTGCAGACGTGGTTTCAGTTTGCCTACGAAGATGGGAAAGAGCTGTGGGAGGGAGTCAACTACGATGTGAGTGATGCGCGGTTCTATTTTGAGATTACGCCCAGAAGTGGCCTGTTTCTGAATATGCTTGCGACGTACGGGGATCAAATCGATTACTCGAACAATCAACTGGGTCAAGGGACACGCATAGAGCCGTCCGTTATCTGGAATATGACTCAGAAGCTACTGCTGCGCCTGAAAGGCGTTTCCTCGAAGCTCGACACCCCGGACGGTGAGGCGATCTTCGACGCAACGATTCTTGACGCACGTCTGACATGGCAATTTAACCTCCGCAGCTTCCTGCGACTGACGGTGCAGAACACGGATGTTGAGCGCAACCAGGCGCAGTATATTGAGGAAATCGACGAGCAGTCCCAGGACCTGGGTTTACAGCTGCTGTACTCGTACAAGTTGAATCCGCAGACTGTGTTCTTCCTTGGATACGCCGATCAGTACATCGACGACGATTCCGTCGATGAACTGACGGTTACGGACCGGACATGGTTCATGAAAGTCGGTTACGCCTGGACTCCGTAGGTCGAATCGCCTGGCGCTACAACACTGGCACTTGCGCGATACGCATCCGCCGTTCGTCGCCGATCTCGTCAGTCCAGGCCATGACCAGGTTGTCCTCGTAAAAGGCTAGCTGGGGAAATACGCGGAGTTGCCCGGTCGTCGCGATCGTCCTGACGGGCTCAAGTCGTCCACCATTAGTCAGACGACGGATGTTGATGGCGTTGTCGCCTGCCTCAGTCTTGCTGACCCAGCTCGCGGCCAGGGAATTATCGTCGATGATCGCGAGGCCTACCCAGCCCGCAATTCGTCCGGACGCAATCTCAACTGGTTCTCCGAAGGTTGCGGCGCCGTCATTGGAGAAAGCGACTCGCACGGAGGGGGTGTTATTTGCCGCCGTGAACCAGGCGACCGCAACACGATCGTCCTTTGCCACTATCGATGGGCCGTTGACAGGGCAACCCGGTATCTTCCAGTTGTCATCGTGCAACGGGACACCGGCCTGCCACGCGCCATCCACGAAGCGAGCGACGTAGATATCGCGTATCTCTTCTGCCGTGCGGTCACGGTATACGGCAACCGGCCCGCTGGATGAAATAGCGACATCGGTTTGACAACAGTCGCATACGGATTCGTCAACCAGCTGTTCCCGTACCCGTTCGCCGTCCGGAGTAATGACGGCCGAACGCAATGTCATGCTGGTATCCAGAGCGTTCTCACCGGGTTCACCGACCGTGTCGCGTCCGTCCAACCAGAGCAGGGCGACACCCTCCGGGTCCCGGTGCAGGGAGACGAAGCCGTGCTCCGTTGGCGTCCCGTCCGCATGCGCCGCAACCGGTTCTGTCCATGATCTCCCACCATCGAACGACTGGGAGACGACGACATCGTAGGAGTAGGTCATGTCGGCGCTGTATCGCAGCCAATGTGCAATCCAGTGCTTGTCGCTGACGTGATTGACTGACGGCAAATCCGCCCAGTTGACGAACATGCGAGGTTCGGTGACCACGGTAATGGCCTCTCCAAAGTCGCGGCCGTCGTAAATTGAGTACTTCAGATCGGTTCCGGACTCCGCGGACTCCATCCAGCTGAGGATCAGGTCGCCGCCGTCCCGCTCCGACAGGCGAGGCCCCGTCACCTTCCCAGTCGCCGTTACCGAGAGCATTACGGGATCGCCGAAATGGTCTTTCTCAGCGGGCGTGCACGAGAGGATGAAGGCGGCCAGCAGGGCCGTGGCCAGGATTAAATAAGTGCGCATCAGGCCATTATGCAAAGGCAGGTAACGTATGTATACTGCGACGCCTGCTCAGCGGTGTAGTATCTTTTGCTGCACCATTTGATCACCGAGGCTAGGTGGCAGAGTGGTTATGCAGCGGCCTGCAAAGCCGTGGACGCCGGTTCGATTCCGACCCTAGCCTCCATTTTTTCTCCCGCGCCCGGGTGGTGGAATTGGTAGACACTGGAGACTTAAAATCTCCTGTCCGAAAGGACGTGCCGGTTCGAGTCCGGCCCTGGGCACCACAAGCCACGCTTGTCCCCGTCGCTTGCGAATAGATTGCCGAGAGAACATCATCTGGGCATATGACGATTCGCGAAAGCATTGGAAGTCTATTCAAAGTCGCTGTTGTGGGCGCCTGCGTTTATGGGTTTGTGAAGTGGGGTCCCCTGGAGACAGAAAATGATGACATCGGCGACTTCGCCGAGAGGGATTGCATCGACGAGATTCGTAGCCGCTATGATGTGTCACGCATCAGCGTGTACGAGCTAAGCAAAAGGGATGATGGCTATGCTGTCCGTGCGTCGGTCACTCTGGCCAGAGGGCCGGTTGCGAAGGCCACATGCCTGACAAATCGGCAGGGTGGCGTTAGAGAAGTCGTTTTGGATGAGAGGTAGTCCACGCTGACTAGTTGTTGCCAGATTCGCGCGCCACGACGGTCTCCCGTTGCTGCGCAATATTGTCCTTCACTCCTTCGAGTAACTTGACGAATTGCGGTTGCCCGAGCGTGTCGCCCCAACGAGGGTCATTCATTGCTTTGTAGTAATTCGCCCAGCCATTGTCGACGGCTGTCTCGAACATTCGGTAGGCAGCATCCTCGTCGCCACTGAGCAACTGGTTTAGCGACAGTATCTCCAGGTATTCGGGTTGAGTTGTTCCCTCGAAACGAATCATTCTGTCGGTTCGGAATCCGAGGATCTCCGAGGCCATGTCGGGGTTGCCGGTCTGGATGTAGGCAAAACCCAGGGCATTTAGCAGATCCCGCGCCGTCCTGTGGAACATCCCGTCGACCATAGCCGCCGGATTCTCATCCGCCAGCGAGCGAAAAATCCCAACGGCTAGCTCGTATTCCCCAGCGAGAACCTGGGCGATCATCGTGAGGCCAAGGTAGTCCGGGTCGACCTCCTCATAGTCGGTCACGAACTTCTTAATAAATGCGTCGAGCGTTTTCCACGCTTCCTTGTGCCGTCCACGGGACTGGAGTTGCACAAGCTGAAGTTCCATTACACCTATCGGGTCTTCCTGTGCATAGATATCGAGAATCTCATCGACACGCTCGGTCAGTCCCAGTGCTTCGTAGGCGACAACGCTGGACGGCCCCGAGTACCACTCAAGGGCGTCGGTGTAGCGTCCCCACTCGAAATATATCTCGAAAAGGGCTCCGTCCGTGAGCCGCGGCAACTCCGGCAATTGCGCGAGCCTCTGGAGCATGCGTTCAGCGTTTTCCAGGTCTCCCTCATTACTCAGTCGTTGAGCGACATTGGCCACGATCGGCGGGTTTAGTGGGTCGATGGCCAGACCCTGATCCATAATCGCATAGGACTCCTCGTGCCGACCGCTCGTTCGCAATGCGAGCGCTAACCAGTTGTAAGCAATGCTCAACGCCGGGTCGAGCTCGATCGATCGCCTGAGGTGCTGCAGACCCTCCATATATTCGTCGGGCCCGACGCTGGCCAGAATAATGCCAAGAATTGCATAGCCTTCCGCGCGATTGGGATCGAGCTCGATCGCCCTGCGAGCCGACGAAATCGCTTCTGCCCAGCGAGCTTCGTCGACACTCCGCATGATAAACAGGGAATATGCGAGTCCTGCGTGGGCAGGGGCGAAGTCCGGGTCCAGTTCGATTGATTGTCGAAACGCTTCTTCACTTTTCGAGTGCCAGTCATCGACTCTTGCGTTGGCAAAGGCCCGGCCGACGAGATACGCGTTGTACGCGTCCATGTTGTCCGTTGCGCGTGCCTGCGAGGCACCATGCGTCGATACGATTTCCTTAACGATCTGTGCTGCGACCGCGCTTGCGATCTCCGACTGGATAACGAATATCGCTTCGAGCTTTCTATCAAAAGATTGGCTCCATACCTGGAGTCCCTGCTGGTCGAGCAAGCGTGCCGTTACGCGCACGAAATTATTATCCCGCCGGATGCTGCCGTGAAGAAGATACTCGACGCCGAGCACTTCGCTGATCCGAGCGGGGCTGTCCTCGCTGTTACGAAACGCAAACGATGAAGTACTGCCAAACACATGCAACGCGCGTGTCGCCGACAGGCGATGCAATATTTCTTCCGTAACGCCGTCCGAGAAATAGCCGGTGTCTGCGCTGGTGTCCAGATTTGAAAACGGCAATACCGCAACCGAGTTTTCGACACGTTGCACAATGGCATCCACAATCTCTATCTCTTCGGCTATCTTCTGGAAACTGCCAGCCAACACGGCAAACCCGACGATCGCGAGTCCTGCCAGCATAAGGAAGTCCGATCGCTGCAGCTTGAGATCGACTTCTTCCCCGGGTGCCGCGGCCTCGGTGCGTACGATCCCGTTGCTGGTTACATCGAAGATCCAGCTGAAAATGAGGGCGACCGGAAAGAGCAGGGCTGCAGCGACAAACAGGTAGCGAAGCGCCGTGTCCGGAATACCCCAGGCCGGGAAGAACACCGATGAGACTTCGATGACGACCCAGGCACCGACGATATACAGGCCGGCCAGCCTGAATACGTGCCTGCGACGGAGATCGCGAAATAGACTCATTTCTGTGATTGTCTCGAAAGTACCCCAACTTCTTGGATATTAGCCCAATTGCTCAACCGAGGAAGGGCGTTGTGGTCATCTGACACAGATCACACCCAAAACCACGACTGGTTAACAGTTTTGACATAATTCTGTTGTATTCACTGGATTCGCGCCCTGTGTAGTGCCAAAACAGGCCTTCGATTACGGAGAGCTGTTATGGCTGCCACCGCAAAAGACAATGTGAGCTACCGTTTGCTGAATCGCCTCAGCAACCTGGTCATTTGCTGTCGTTGCCTGCGTTCGGGCGTCGTTACGCCGGTCCCGCAGGTCATTTCCGGTCGTCATTCGCTGACAAACGAATGTGCCGACTGCCGCGCGGCCAATCCTGAGCGGCAGGGACACCGCCGCAAGCTCGGCAAACTGCTGACAATGCAACGCTAGATTCGCCAGGAATCGTGCATCCGTCGCGAGCCTTTGCGACAATGCGCGCCCATGGCGAAGCTCTATTTCTATTACTCCTCGATGAACGCCGGCAAGTCGACGAACCTGCTGCAGTCCAGTTACAACTACAAGGAACGCGGGATGAACACGCTCGTTCTCGCGCCCCAGCTGGATGACCGCTATGGAGCCGGCAGGGTGACTTCCCGCATCGGTATCGAAAGCGAAGCGACCACATTTGGGACGGACGCGAACCTGCTCAAAGTTGTTGAGGAGGCACGCACTGATCAACCGTTGCATTGTGTTCTGATCGATGAGGCTCAGTTCCTGACGCGCGACCAGGTCTTCCAACTCAGCGAAGTCACAGACGAATTGAATATTCCGGTTCTCGCGTACGGACTACGTACGGATTTCCAGGGTGAGCCGTTCGAAGGCAGCAAGTACCTGCTGTCATGGGCGGACAACCTCAAGGAACTGAAGGCGATCTGCCACTGCGGTACCAAGGCCACGATGGTGCTGCGGATGGATGAAGACGGCAACGCTGTTACCGAAGGCTCACAAGTCGAGATCGGCGGAAACGACCGCTACGTGTCGATGTGCCGCAGGCATTTCAAGGAAGCGTATTTCAGCTAAGTAGGGTCAGCTCTGCAGGGTGGGCAGTTCTTCACTGACAGCCGGCAGCAGCTCGGTATTTTCCTGGGCCAGCAGGTTCCGCATATCCTCGAGCGTCTTCATGATGGCAGTATCCGCAAACGCCTTGCCTTCCAGGGCATGGCGCTTTGTGGCGAATGGATCATGGAACTTGATCTTGTGGTGCCCGACCGTGATGACGTCTTCGTGTACCAGGACGTGATTTGAAACCCGCTTGGCGTTAACGAACGTGCCGTTGGTGCTGTTCAGGTCCATCAGGAAAGTGGACTTGCCATGGCGCACGAGCAGCGCGTGGTGCCGGCTGATAAAACGACTGCCGATTGCGATGTCGTTGTGTTCCGAGCGGCCGATGAGGAGCCTTGGCTTCTGCATCGTCAATTCCTGAATCACGCTGCCGCTGGCCGAAACCACAACCTGCGGGGGCTTCATCGGAATATCCGCTGTCGCCAACGGTTCGTCGCTGCCCTCGTCGATCCACGTGCCCGCCGGCAGCGCCGGGTATTCTACGACCTCGGTTGGAACCGGCAGGGTCATCGCTTTAGCCAGGGCCAGGAGCGCAATACGATCGATGACGCCCGGCCAGCCGCCGGACGCTTCCCAAAGCACGTCGCAAACGCTGTTCGGGAAGATGAACGCAGGAAAATCGGCGCCGGCGACTTGCAGCTTCTGATGCAGGTACTCCGTCGCCTCAGTGCGTGTCATCGGGCGCAGATGGAAATCGTGTAAGAGACGCCTCGAGATTGCCTGCATGGCGGGCGCATTGACAATTGAGCCGAGCGACCTATCGCTGACAAGCACCAACTTGAGTGCGCTGCCCGATCGTGATCGCAGTTCCGCCAGTTCGCTAAGGGCACGCAGGGCGCTGGGGTTCAATTCGTGCGCATCCTCGATGATCAGAAGCGGTGGAACATTCGATGCGGCCTGCTGCAATGCAAATATACGGAGGAGTCCCATTAGTTCGTTGGGGGAGCTCAGGTCGATTTCGTAGCCGAACTTCCGAAGGATAGCGAGCAATAAATTCGTCGTATTGAGTCCCTTGCCATTGACGAGCGCAATCGCGCAGTCCTGCTCGATGGAATCGACGAAGCTTCGGATCAGGACGGATTTGCCGGACAGCGGGGGGCCTTGCAGCAGCGCGATACCGGTCGGATGATCGTGGGTATCTTTGAGTACTTCAAGCGCGGCGCGCTGGGAACGATACGTTATGATCGCCAGCGGTTTCCCGTGGGTTGGGAAGGGTTGTTCCTGCAGGCCGGCAGCCCCTAGTTCCATAGGTATAAACTCGCAATCGCAAAGTCGCGGAAAATGGTATTGTCCGGTTCCGGTCGTTTCTAAATGGTTTTATTCGACCGGGCCAAGCAGTCTACTTGGCTTCGGGTTCTTGTAAACGGGGTATTTGGTGATTCCTTGTACATCAAGGAGCCACACAGGTTTGTTTGAAGTGACTTGATATAAAGTCGCTATTTAACTGATTAACAAGGATGTTTATCCGTGGTTATCAAAGCGTCGCCTATCCGCGACAGAGCGTAAAGCATTGACTCACAAGTTATCAGCCGACAATCTCACTTTGATCCGCGGCGAACGTTGCCTGTTCCAGGGCCTGTCGTTTGCGCTGGAAAGCGGGGGCTTGTTGATCCTGGAAGGGCGAAATGGCTGCGGCAAAACCAGCCTGATTCGCGCGATCGCAGGGATGTTGACCCTCGAGGAAGGGACGGTCTTCTGGGATGACGTGCCGGTTGACGACCAGCGGCAGACCTTCCACGGTGACCTCGTTTGGCTGGCACACCGGACCGGGCTCAAGGGTGATCTCACTCTGGTCGAAAACCTTGGCTTCGAACGTTCGCTGCGAGCACATTCAAGCCGGGATCCCGAAGAAGTTTACGAGCGCCTCGGCATCGCGCGACTCAAGAAGCTCGTCTTGCGTTCCCTGTCAGCCGGGCAGCAACGACGTGTCTCGCTGGCGCGTATGCTGCTTGCAGATGTGCCGCTGTGGTTCATGGACGAGCCGTTTACGAACCTGGATCGTGAGGGGCGTGCGCTCGTCATGGAGCTTGTCGAGGAACACTGCGCCAAGGGTGGCATGTGCGTCATGGCTGCGCACCAGGACGTGGAGATTGCCGCGCCGACGACAAGGGTGAAGATTCAGTGAACGAGAATCACACAATCGAAGCGCAGCGAGAAAACCCCGGCATCTTTTCCGGCCTGGCCGCGACCACGAAACGTGACCTGTTACTGGCGTGGAAGCGGCCAGGTGACGTTCTCAATCCCCTGTTCTTTTTTGCCATGGTTTGCACCCTGTTTCCGTTGGCGGTCGGTCCCAGTGCAGAGCAACTCGAATTCAGTGGCCCGGGTGTCTTGTGGGTTGCCGCGTTGCTCGCAACCTTGTTGTCGCTCAACTCGTTGTTTATCTCCGATTTTGAGGATGGCAGCCTGGATCAGTTTCTCGTCAGTCCCCAACCGCTGCCGGTCCTGGTTTTGGGCAAGACGCTGGCACACTGGCTCACGAGTGGGCTGCCGCTCGTGTTTGTGTCGCCAATTCTGGCCATCACGTATCGCATGCCGCTGTCGGTCGTTGGTGTCATGATGCTGACGCTGGCCCTCGGTACGATCAGCCTGAGCTTGCTCGGGTCAATCGGTGCCGCGCTGACAGTCGGGTTGCATCGCGGTACGGCGTTACTGAGTCTCCTGATTCTGCCGTTGGCCATGCCCATCATGATTCTTGGCGCCAATGCCGTCTCGCTGGCGGCCAGTAACGACATTTATTCAACGGGCATATGGGCGCTGGGCGCCTATGCTATCGCTTCACTCAGTCTTGCTCCGTACGCAACGGCTGCCGCACTCCGAATCAGCAACGAGTAAACTTCAGCTTATGTGGAAATGGTTTCATCAGCTGGCTTCACCGCCACACTTTTATCGTATATCCGCCATCCTGGCGCCTTGGTTGGCTATCCCGGGGACGATCCTGATCGCCTACGGGGCCTGGCAAGGCCTGTTCGTGGTCCCGATGGACTACCAGCAGGGCGATGCGTTCCGAATCATCTATGTCCATGTGCCGTCCGCTTATCTGTCGATGATGGCGTACATGATCATGGCGACATCAGGGGCCATCGGGCTCATCTGGCGCATCAAGCTGGCCCACGCCGTTGGCGCTGCCGCTGCACCCATCGGGGCCGGCTTTACGTTTCTGGCCCTTTGCACCGGGTCCATCTGGGGCAAGCCGATGTGGGGCACGTGGTGGGAATGGGGTGACCCGCGGATGATGTCCGAGCTCATCCTGTTATTCCTGTACTTTGGCTACATGGCGCTCAGAAGTTCGATTGACGACACGACCAAGGCCGACAAGGCCAGCGCGGTGTTAGCTCTCGTGGGCATTGTCAATGTCGTCATCGTACATTTCTCGGTCGAATGGTGGAGCTCACTGCACCAGGGCCAGACGGTATTCAAGAAGGGCACGATGGACGCGGACATGAGAATCCCGCTCTTCATCATGTTGATAGGCTTCACGATGGTCTTCGGCTCGATGCTGTTGCGTCGCATACGCACTGAAGTTCTTTATCGTGAACGCCGCACACGCTGGGTCCGCGAGATGATCCTTTCACCCGAAGGAGGCGTGTAATGGACAGTGGTTTTGCGATGGGTGGTTACGGTGCGTACGTATGGAGTTGCTACGGCCTGACCTTTGTAATCGTGGTGTTCTTAAGTTGGCGTGGTCGCCTCAGGCAAAAACGGGTGTACCGGGATATTGAAGTGCGTCTAAAGGCGCTAGAGGATCGTGAATGAAACCAAGACAGCAACGGATGTTGGCCGTAGGACTGGCCGCGCTTGG
>JAACFG010000189.1 GCA_009937605.1 Gammaproteobacteria bacterium
TATCGCCGCCGCCTGATCGACTACACCCTTGCGCGGCGCATCCTCCGGGTTGCGGTCCCGGTTACTGTCGTTGGCGCATTCGTCGCCAGTCTTGTTCATGACAGCGTATTGCTTGCGTGCTACGCCTTGTTGATCGCGGCACTCGCGATAGTGATGTGGCGGAACCAACCGCCAGTACACGAGCGGTCTGACCACACGGGCGAAGACCTCATGACGATCACCGATTCCCGAGGTCGAGAATACACCTACCGCGTTCCGGCACTGGGTGTGCGGAGTTATGCACTCACCGGACTCGGCGCATTCCTCACGGGCATGGTCTCGGTCGGCATAGGTGAAGTTACGATCTCGAAGTTGACGAGGAAAGGAGTACCAATTGCGGTAGCCGCTGCTACCTCCGTGCTCGTTGTGATCGTGACCGTGCTGTTCGCATCGACGACGTTGGCTGTGCAATTGATTAAGGCCGGCGGCTGGACTGCCGTTCCCTGGAACCTGCTGATCTACGATATTCCCGGTGTTCTCATCGGCGGACAGATCGGCCCACGGCTGCAAGGCAAAGTCGCCCCGCATACTATGCGCCGCGCTATCGCTGTGCTTTTCATCATCCTTGCCGTCGCGATGATGTCTGTTGCCTGGACGAAAGTGGACAGCTGACAAGTGCCTTAATATTGCCGCCTGCGACAGGTACAATCACTCCTCCGCACGCTCCGGAGTCGTCCATGAACAAACTCGCTGTACTGGCGTTATTCGCGCCGCTGGCATTCGCCCAGGATGCGCCGGCGCCAATAGAACATACGGAAGTCGCAGAAGGCATCTATATGCTGCACGCAGTTGGGGGCGTCGGCTTGCTGGTTGGTGACGAATACGTCGTGATGATCGACGATTCGCTTCCACGGACCGGCGACGCGATCGTCGCCAAGGCCGAAGAACTTGCCGGCCGGCCTGTCGATTTCGTCATCAACACGCATGTTCACGGCGACCATGTTGGTTCCAATCAAACGCTGGCTGAAACCGGGGCAATCATTGTTGCACACGAAAATATTCGCAAGCGTATGAAGGACGACCCAGAATTGAACACCGGTCCCGGTGCACTGCCCGTCATCACGTTCCCTGACAAGGTGACGTTTCATGTGAACGGTCAGGAAGCGCGGGTCTTTCATCTCCCCGCGGCTCATACAGACGGCGACGCGGCGATCCTGTTCGTCGAGGCTAATGTCATTGCCCCCGGCGACATCGTTTTCCGGGGAATCTTCCCGTACATCGACCTCGATAACGGTGGTTCGGTTGCCGGATACAAGGACGCCATGCAGACGCTTATCGACATGGCAAATGAAGATACGAAGTTCATTTCAGGTCACGGGCCACTGGCCACTCGCGCCGGGCTAGTCGAGGACCTGGCAATGCTCGTCGACGCAGAAGCCCGGGTGAAAGCACTTATAGACAAAGGCATGGATGCGGAACAGATTGTCGCCTCCGACCCACTGTCCATATATCACGACCAGTACAACTGGCAGTTCATCACTACCGAGAGAATGACGCGCACGCTCATTCGTTCCCTGACCCAGACATAAAAAGAGCAAAAGAAGACAACATGGATAACAAGAAAGCTGCTGAATTCGTCAACAACATGTGGGATGACTCGATCATTCCCGAGATCGCCGAATACATTAAAGTCCCGAACAAGTCGCCACACTTCGACCCCGACTGGGAAGCTCACGGCCATATGGAAACGGCGGTCGAGATGCTTGAGGCCTGGTGCAAAACACAGCCTATCAAGGACATGACGATCGAAGTCGTCCGTATTGAAGGTCGGACGCCGTTGCTGTTCATCGATATACCGGGGCAGTCCGATGAAGTTGTTTTGCTTTACGGACATTACGACAAGCAGCCCGAGTTCAGTGGCTGGGACGAGGACCTCGATCCCTGGACGCCTGTCATCAAGGACGGCAAGCTCTATGGCCGGGGTGGCGCCGACGACGGTTACGCGACATTTGGCTCGCTGACGGCGATTCGTGCATTGCAGGAACAGGGTATTCCACACGCACATTGCGTGGTGCTCGTGGAAGGCTGCGAGGAAAGCGGCAGCTTTGACCTGCCCTACTACATCGACCTCCTTGAAGACCGGATCGGTTCACCGGACCTCGTTGTCTGCCTGGACGCCGAGTGCGGCAACTATGACCAACTCTGGTGCACGACGTCTTTGCGGGGCAACCTGACCGGCACATTGCGTGTCGACGTTCTTTCCGAGGGCGTACACTCGGGCAGCGCCAGTGGCGTCGTGCCATCGAGTTTCCGCACGGCACGCCATCTGATAAGTCGCGTCGAAGACGAAGCAAGCGGCCAGATCAAGACAGAGGCGCTGCATGCGGACATCCCGGAACAGCGTCTTGAGCAGGCGAAGCTCGCCGCTGAGACCCTGCAGGATCTTGTTTACGAGAAGTTCCCGTGGGCCGTCGAAAACCCTCAGCCCAGTGAGCCGCATGTCGAGCTCCTGCTCAACAATACCTGGCGACCCACGCTTGCTGTCACCGGCCAGGATGGCATGCCGGATCTCGTCAATGCCGGCAATGTCTTGTTACCTTACACGGTGTTGAAACTGTCGTTCCGCCTGCCGCCCACCGTCAACGCCGAAGACGCTGCGATGGCGGTAAAAGAAGTGCTCGAAGCCAACACACCGCCGTTGGTCAAGGTCGAGTTCGATGCTGATTCAAGCATGGCTGGGTGGAACGCTCCCGCAATTGCCGAGTGGCTCGAAGCATCGATGCAAAAGGCGTCCGATGCGTTCTTTGGCAAGCCATCGATGTACATGGGGACAGGAGGCACGATCCCGTTCATGGGCATGCTGGGTGAGCGCTTCCCGGAGGCACAGTTCCTGATCACAGGCTTGCTTGGACCGAAGTCGAACGCACATGGTCCCAATGAGTTCCTGCATATCGAAACGGGCAAGCGATTGACCTGCTGTGTTGCGCAGGTGCTTGAGGATCATTTCGAACGCTAGTCTCTGGGTCAAAACTCAACGCCCGGTTTCCGTCGCGCGTAATTCCATTAATTGGCCAAGTCGTCAGGCGCAGCGCCCATTCTGGATGTCAATCCATCACGCAACCCGCGGAACATAGCTCTCGCTTTCTTGCGTCGGTCCGGCTCGAAAAGCAGTGCTATTACAACTTCCCAAGCAAGCGTCGCTGACTTTCGAACCGCCCATAACGGTTCACTCGTGGCATATCGAAGAATATTCTGTGTACCGTTACGCATGCTGTAGTACTTGCGAACCGGTGTATGTAAGAAAGGAAGAATTCGATAATTTGCGGATCGCTCGCCAATACGATGCTTCATGAGCACACGGCCATGACGTGAAACCACTAGTCCTCTGGAACGTCCGCGCAGACAAATTTCATGGTCAATTCCGTCGATGAAGTAATCGTCACGGAATTTCCCCAGATCATCCCAGACCGGCAGACACATCAGGCAGCCCGAAGTAATTACGGTTTTACATACAACCACGTAATCGCCTACCTTGAATCGAGGTTCGTCGACTTTGTCTCCTGCGGAGTAATTACACCCCAGCATGAACGCAGCTGAATCGGACTCTTGCCATGCGGCTAACTGTTGACCGAGAAAATCAGCCGAAATATCCGAGTCCTGATCGAAAGTGACAACCCACTCAAAACCATTCTTTAGAGCAGCCGTACAGCCCATATTGAGAGCTGTACCAAGTCCCGAATTAACGCCTTGGGAAATGTAATCAACGTCCAGATCGCTAAGATGTTTTGATCCGACGGCCGCACCAGGAGTGTTGTCAACCCAATACACGGCCGCAAACTGCCTTCTCAGTTTAGTTAGACGCTCGCCGAAATCTTCATCGGGATGGAAACTGACAATTACGGCTGCGGTATTCGCGACCTCGGCTGCGGGCAGACGAGTACTCATACGGGCTCAATCAACTCTTGCAGGGATTGGTCAATCGCAGAATCCGAAAGCGCACTCCGAAAATATTCGGCGCCGGAAGCGCCTGTTCTTGTACGTTCATCCGGGTTGTCGCGTAGCTCTCTGATCGTATTCGCCAGCGCCTGTGCATCGCCTGCCGGTACAAGCACGAATGGCCGATCAACCCCTATGCCCTGGCATTCCGCCAGGATCCTGGTTGCTGTATCCGTCATGGCTGTGACGACCGGCATCCCCAAAGCCAGGTAATAGTAGATCTTGTATGGCAAGACTCGTTGCGCCTTTGGGCCATCACCAAAAATTCCCAGGCAGATATCTGCGTCTCGAATCTGCTGAACGATGAAATCGGTCGAATGATGGCCGCGGTGCCAAGTGAGCCTGGCGTTCGAGGCGCTGGCCAAGTAACCGTCCAAGTAGTCTGAGTCCTGACCGTCCCCAATGCATACGAATTCGATCTCCGGGTCTCCTTCCAGCAAGCTTGCCGCGTCTACGATCGTGCGAATTCCCTGCAACGGGACCAGGGTCCCGACGAAAACGCAGCGCACGCTTCGCGACGCATGCTCCTTTGGCTTTGCGATTTCGGCCGAAAATGGAGGAATACTTAGCGGCACCGCATGAAATTTATCCGACGATATTCCAAAGAGTCTGCTGTAATAAGAAGCGTTCTCCGACGTGTCCACGATGACCACCGCTGCTGCTTCAAATGCCTTTTTTTCCAGGAGATATAGAGTTTTCGCCAGGACGCCATTTTCTTTTAGGATCTTGCGATCTATAACGACCGTGTCATACAAAGAAATGAAGGCGTCCAGGAGAACCACTGGGTAGCGTTTTCGGATGAATGGTAAGCCAAGCCATACGGTGATAACGATGCCCGGATAGCAGATATATACGGACTCTGCGCGGTGTCGAATACTGTAGAAGAAGACTTTGACGTGTCCAGTTAGAAAGCGCCAGGTAAACGAGAGTGAACCGGCGCTAAGTGCGGCGAAAAACCCCTTCGCTGCTGCAGACCTGTTCGATAGCATTACGTATTCAGAATACTTGTCACCCAGCATTCGTTGAAGCGCGGTCAGTTTGTATTTGATGTTGGGATAGGAATCGCTGATTTGGGTGACGCCAAATACCTGGAAACTTTTCATCCGCTTAGGACCTCCCCGGACCGCTATACATGCCCTCAGCACGCCGCAGGGGAGCCAACCGCGCCAACCAACGACTCGGCACCGTGGCGGCTTCACTATCCAGCAGGTCAAACAACCCCAACCTGGCAGTACGATTGAAAGTAAGCACATACGC
>JAACFG010000048.1 GCA_009937605.1 Gammaproteobacteria bacterium
TCGCGCAGCGACAATCCCTCCTGGTGATCCCTTCGCGCAGCGACAATCCCTCCTGGTGATCCCTTCGCGCAGCGACAATCCCTCCTGGTGATCCCTTCGCGCAGCGACTGGCTCGCACGCAGTGCGAGAATCCCTCTTGGTGATCCCTCCGCGAATTGACTAAGCTGGTGCGGGTCGGAGGGCCAAGCCAACATGCTAGTTACAGATCATTTTGTATATATCCACACGTCGAGGACGGCGGGCACGTTTCTGAACAAGCTCATCCTCGAGAACGTACCTGGTGCGCAGATGTTGCAGTACCACGGTCATTTGAGGGACCTGCCGCAGGCGTATTCGCATCTTCCGGTCATCGGTTTCGTCCGCAACCCGTGGGATTGGTACGTTTCAATGTTCTTCGACTATCGTCGCAAGCAGCAGTACGTCTTCCAGATCCTGTCCGACAGTGGGTCGCTGGGGTTCGCGGATACTGCCGCCAGGTTCCTAAGGCTTGGAGACAAGAGTCCGCAGAGTCAAAAACTTCTTGCGAAGCTGCAGGCGGAAGCTCCGGCAGTAATAGACGACAGGACTCCGCCGCGTCGCCGTAAACCAGGCTTGCGAGCAGAGCATTTCGCGAACTTTCCTGAAGACCACGGCTATTACTCCTGGTTGTTTCGACTCATGTTCGAGTCGCACGCGCCCGATCGCATCCATATTGGCCGATTCGAGAATCTGCGCGAAGAAGCAATGCGATTGTTTGAAGAGACCGGCACACCGATAACGAACGGGATTAGCAATTATCTGGAAGACGCCCAGTCACTCAACGAGAGCAAGCGTCCGATCTACTATGCAGAGGGGTACACGCCCGAACTGCAACAGCTGGTTGCGGAGAAAGACAAGTACCTGGTTGATCACTACGACTACGAATTTTCTGGTGCTGAGAAGTATCCGAAAGCGGATTTCTTCCGGCGGTTGGGATCTGCAAACGTGGATGCGCTGATCGAGCGTGTAAAGGAAATTCCCGAGGAATTGTGGAAATCGGAGAACGAGGAAAAGCCCAATAAGCTAAACAGACTCAATGATACGCGCCACGTAGTTTTTCGTTTCGTTGAAGGATTCGGCAAGTCATTCGACTACTACGACCTTCCCTTGTGGGAAGAGTGGAAAGAGGACCTGTTACCCATCATGGAAACAGCGGCGAACGCTCTCGGCTACGAAGACTATCGGTTTCCTCGTGTGATGTTTGCGAGGCTTCCGGCAGGAGGGGAAATATCACCTCATAAGGACACGATGGCCAGTCACTATGTTCACAAGATTCACGTTCCGCTCATTACCAACCCGAGAACAATATTTCACGTGGGTACGAAATCGGAACACCTGCAAAAAGGTGGAATTGTTGAAGTGAATAACAAGCGCAGTCACGCTGTTTACAACCGGGGCGACGAGGACAGGATTCACCTCATTTTCGAGTGCTACAGCATGGAGGACTACGGCAAGAAGGCCTGAGTGCAGACCTCTGCCAGCGACCGTTTCCCGGGACTACGGTTCGTAGACAATCTCACCATCCATAACCGTTAATTGGACTTCGGTCTTGTGAATTTCGTAAGCGTCGATTGAGAAGATATCCTGGTCCAGGACAACGAGGTCGGCCTTCTTGCCAACCTCGATGGAACCGATCTCGTCCTCGAGATGCAACTGATAGGCCGCGTCGATCGTAAACCCCCTGACCAGCGATTCGACACTGAGACGCTCCGACTCGCGGGGTTGAATCGGCGCGTCGGGCTCACCAAATTCCTGCCGCGTGTGCCCCATTTCAATTTGAACGATTGGCGAGAGGCCAAGCGTGCCCGCGCCGCTCGCCGGAAAATCGCTGCCAAACGTCAACATCGCACCGGTGTCTTCGAGACTCTTGTAACGCCAGAACCGATTGAACTGATCTTCACTGACGAACTGTTTTCCATAGGTATCGTAAGACGACCACAGCGGCGTGCTTTGGGCGATTACACCCAGTTCCCCGAACCTCGGCACATCCTGGTCCGTAATGACCTGGATGTGACAGATCGTATAGCGCGTATTGCTATCCGGATGCGAATCCTGGGCGCTCTCGATGGCATTGAGAGATTCGTGAATAGCCCGTTCACCGAGGGCATGCACGTGGACATCCATATTGCGTGACGCTGCATCCGTGATCATGTGGGTCATCTGCTCTTCAGTAAATACCGTCTCACCGGAGTTGCCGGGTTCGCCCTGGTAGTCCTCGAACATTGCCGCAGTCCTGCCCTCGACCGTGCCGTCATCAGGGATCTTGAGCGTGTTGTAGTGGTAGCGTTCGCCACGCAGTTCCTTTCGCCACAAATCCGCGGTGTCTACTGCCGTCAGGTATTGTTCCTGGATTTCCGGGCGCGACGACCCGATCAGCCGAATAGTGAGGTGGCCGGACTCTTCCACGCGATCGAGAATCTGCTTCACAACCTCAACGTCATCACTCTCTATAATTCCCGCATCGAAGGCCGCTGTGACCCCGTAGCTGTTCATGATATCGATGATGATGCCTGTTCCTTCCACTACTGTGTCGGCGGTGATTGCGCTCAGCGCATCCATCGCCATGCCTGCAGTTCCCTCCAGCAGGTAGCCGGTCGCATCGCCATTTTCGTCGCGCTTGTAATAGCTGTAGCCGGGGACCGGATCGGCCGTATCCTGGGTGATATTGAGTGCTTTCAAAGCTGCGGTATTTGCCCAGGCCGCGTGGAAGCCCTCGTCCATGATCAACACTGGCGTGTCCGGCACGACAGCGTCGATTTGCTGTCTCGTAGGGCCAGTCGGCCCGAATGTCGTGGCAAGGAACCCGTAGCCAAAGAGCAACTCGGCATCCTTGTTTTCTGCAGCATACTCGGCGATCGCCTCTACCCAATCATCCACCGTTCCCCAGGTTTCGAGCGACAGCGCCGTGGCGTAGGCACCGCCTGCGACCGGATGCGCGTGAGTGTCGATAAATCCGGGTAATAGGAGCTGTCCGCCCAGGTCTCGAACGTCCGTTGATTCACCGATATGCGGCGAGGCGCCTTCCCTGTCCCCAACGTAGATGATCCTGTCATCGCGTACGACGACAGCCTCTGCCCACTGCATATTTTCGTCAAGCGTGTAGGCTTTCGCGCCGACCAGCGCCAGGTCGCCGTATTTCGGCGTATCTTCAGAGTCGGAAGAGCAGGAACAAAGGGTTGCGATAGCCGCGAGGATTGCGGCAATGGACAGGGGACTGATCTTCAAGTACGCATCTCACGCACGCCGTTGTCATCGGCGATCAGCAGGATGTCCGCCGGGCGGTCTGCAAACAGTCCGACCGTCACAACACCGGGAATCCGATTGATTCTTGCTTCCATGTCGATTGGGTTGACGATCTGCAGATTGTGAACATCAAGAATGTGATTGCCGTTGTCAGTCACGAAACCCTCACGCCAGATCGGCTGACCCCGCATCTTGAGCATCCGCCTGGCGACGAACTCCTGTGCCATGGGCAATACTTCGATTGGCAGAGGGAAACTGCCGAGCATGCCGACGAGTTTTGTGTCGTCGACGATACAAACAAAACGACGTGCTGCTGCTGCCAGGACTTTTTCGCGGGTTAATGCGCCGCCGCCGCCCTTGATGAGCTGTAAATGCTTGTTGCTCTCATCCGCGCCGTCAATATAGAGGTCCAGATCCCCTGACTCGTTGAGCGTCGAAACTTCAAAACCGTGTCCTTCGAGCAATTCTGTCGAGGCCTTCGAACTTGAGACGACACGGTCAATCAGATCACGAGCCTCGGGCAACATTTCGATCAGGCAGTTCACGGTCGAGCCAGTACCGACGCCCAGCACCGTGCCAGGCTGGATGAACTCCATTGCAGCCCTGGCGGCCGCTCGTTTCTTCTCGGTTGCGTCCATAGCTGCGTACTATAGTCAAATTATTGCGAAATGCACGTGCGACCGTGCACAGTTTGGGCTGCGTAAAAAGAAAAGAGCCCGCCTAGGCGGGCTCTTTTGCTTGCTCTGGAAGAAGGCCTCTTCCCAAGCTACTTGCTAACTACCGTTTCTTTCTACGAGTCGCCTTTTTCTTCTTGGCTTTCCGTTTGGTAGCTTTTTTCTTGGTCTTGCGCTTGGCTACTTTTTTCTTCGCTTTGCGCTTTGTTGCCTTTTTCTTGGTCTTACGCTTGGCTACTTTCTTCTTAGCCTTGCGTTTTGTTGCCTTCTTCTTCGTTTTCCGTTTGGCGGCTTTCTTCTTCGCCTTCTTCTTTGTAGCTTTCTTCTTCGTCTTGCGCTTGGCTACCTTCTTCTTAGCCTTCTTCTTGGCCTTTTTCTTTGTAGCTTTTTTCTTCGTCTTGCGCTTGGCTACCTTCTTCTTAGCCTTTTTCTTTGTAGCTTTTTTCTTCGTCTTGCGCTTGGCTACCTTCTTCTTAGCCTTCTTCTTTGTAGCTTTCTTCTTGGTCTTGCGTTTCGCTACCTTCTTCTTGGCAGCTTTCTTCTTTGTCTTCTTCTTCGCCTTCTTCTTGGCGACTCTCTTCTTCACTTTCCTACGTGCGGCAGAAACTTTCTTCCTCACCGCTTTCTTTCTACTTGCAATTCGCTTCTTAGCGACTTTTCGCTTCGAAGCCTTCTTACGAGTCTTCTTCTTGGTAGCCATTGTTTTCTCCGTGTCGGGTACCCGCGCTTGAGTATACTCAACAACCCCAAAAAATCCAGCGACTTAGAGCATCGAAAAAACGCGCGCAAGAACGATCCGTAAAAGACAATTGCGCAGTTCTGAAATTGAAGATGATCGTGTTACCTCGCGAAACAAATTCGCGATCAGAAAGAGCGTCAATTCAAGGTGGCCTGTTTGCGAGTTACGGGATGTTTACGAACAGGAATGACGGAGCAGAAAAAATGATTCACGCTTCCGCCTTGCTCGTGCAGCTGTAATCGCTATTGCCATTTTTCTGCGGAAGAAAACGCCTATTTCTTATCGGTGATAATCCGATAAAGCCGTATATCCCAAGGATTTGGCGTAATTTCCTCGATTTCCTGACATTGAAACGCCACGCCAACAAGTTTCGGGCGAATCCAGTTCTTGCGATATCGAAGAAACGAAAAGCAACGATCGTAATAGCCGCCGCCCATGCCAATTCGATTTCCGAATTCATCGAAAGCGACAGTAGGTGTTACAACAAGATCCAGTTGTCGAGGTTCGATCAGAAAGCCACGAGTTGGCTCCCACAAATCGAAACTGTTTTTCTCGAGTTCCGATTCCGGATCAATCCGACAAAACAGCATTTCCGCATTGCTGCGCAAAATTGGCACGAATACGCGCTTGTTTGCGCGCCACGCACGTTCGATGATTTCGCGTGTATCCACTTCGTCGTCCATCGGCAAATAGCACGCGACCGACTTGGCTGAGTAGAACTCTCGTGATTCGCAAACGCGGCGGCAAATGATTTGCGAGGCGTTCGCACGTGCATCTTCTGTCATGCCGCGGCGGGCATGCAGTCCTTTTTTTCGAAGCGTGTGAATTGGACCAGGCATCTCGAGAGGCGGCGAAAAAGGAGGCGCTTCCCGCCTGTGCCGTCACAAACCTTCGCTCTCGAACCGGAGCAACAGGTGGGGTCAACCGTGGCTGTAACAGGCTCACCGTCGAAACGGTTCTGCACATATGCAGCCGACAGGCAGCGACCCCGAGGTAAAGATTTAGGGTCGGGAGGTTTCCAGGTCGGTATCGAACACCGCAGGAAGCGCCAATTCTATTATCGTGCCGGTACCGAGTATTACAAGTCGAGCTGTTGTGAATCGCCCAGGACGTTGTCTACTCGGTCCGAAATTAATTTGAGGCGGTCACTGATGCCGCCTTCCAGTTCCTGGTCTCGCGCTTTAGCGTGGATCAGGTCGTTAGCCATATTCAATGCTGCCATCACGGCGATCCGGTCCAATCCAACGATGCGACCGCTGTCGCGAATCTCGCGCATCTTGTTGTTCAGGATCTCGGCTGAATCGAGCAAATCTGTGCGCTCTTCAGCTGGGCAGGCAACCTGGTACTCCTTATCGAGAATTCGAACAGTTACCTGCGCGGTTTTTTGGGTCATTCGGCGTACTCCATATGCCTGTTACTGCATTGTGTCGTTGTGATTCAGGAGCCTTGCTCCATCGCTTTCAGGCGACCGATCATAGCTTCAACGCGCGCGCGAACCTGCTCATTCTTTTGCAGCAGGTTGGCTCGCTCCGATGTCAGAACATCCTGGCGTTGTTTCAGTGAGCGATTCTCGTCTTGCAACTGATCGCACACCCGGACGAGCGCGTCCACGCGTTTCTCCAGTCGCTTGAGTTCGTGCTCAAAGGTCGAATTCATGTTCTCAGCCATACGGTCAATATAGTCACGCGTATCGGCAGAATCAATCATCTCCGTTTCGTCGCGTGTCTGAACATGGTCTCACGCGACGGTCCGTGGGATCATAAGGGATTGGCGTAATTGAAAAGGTTGGCATCTAAATGGATGAAAAAGTCAGCTACGACGAACTGGATAGTGCCCTGCGGCGATGCGGGTCGACCTGGGATGCTGCGCAGACACACGGTCTTCTGACGGGGCGACTGGCCATTGCGGGTGTTGCGGCGGGTCCTGAGTGGCTACTGCAGGTACTCGAAGGCACTGACGAGACAGATGCACTGCGCACCGAGTGCCAGAAAACGCTGGATTCCTTGTACCAGGGAACCTACTGGCAACTGACGGAGAGACTCTCCGAGTTCTTTCCACTGCTTCCCGATGACGATGCGGATACCGAGCAGCGTACTCAGGCCATGGCTCACTGGTGTGAAGCGTTTCTGCACGGCCTGGTGTCCTCAAAGCATGAGCAGGCTCTCAAGGATCGACTTGCCGCCGAACCGCTCTCGGACATCATCCGGGACATGCTGCAGATTACGCGCGCAGCTATCGACGAGGAATCCGATGTGGAGGACAATGAGGCTGCGTACGCCGAGATAGTCGAGTACATCCGGGTCGCTGCCCAGCTGGCTTACGAGGAACTGGCCGACATCCGGCACGCGGAAGAGAAATGAAACAGACCGAATTTGAACGCCGGCGCAAGCAGTTGATGCGCATGGTTGGTTCTGGAGGAATCGCAATTCTGCCCGCCGCGCCTGTGCGGATGCGCAGTCGCGATGTTGAATACCGCTATCGTCAGGATAGTGACTTCTACTACCTGACCGGATTCGATGAGCCGGAGGCGGTTGCAGTTCTGGTGCCCGGACGTTCGCAAGGCGCATACCTGATGTTTTGTCGCGAGAAGGACCCGAACAAGGAACTTTGGGATGGCTCGCGCTCGGGGCAAGACGGCGTCGTTGCGGATTTTGGCGCCGATGATGCGTTTCCTGTTGACGACATCGACGACATCATTCCGGGCCTTATCGAGGGCTGCAGTCGTGTCTACTACACAATGGGCATGTACTCGGATTTTGATACGCGAATTGCCGACTGGGTGAACTCGCTGCGCTCTGGCACGTCGCGCGGAGTGCATACACCGCAGGAATTCGTCGCGCTCGACCACCTTCTGCACGACATGCGCCTGTACAAGAGTCGTGGCGAAATCTCCGCGATGCGCAAATCGGCCAGGGTTGCGGTCGAAGCGCACAAGCGGGCGATGCGAATGGCACAACCGGGGCTCTTTGAGTACGAAGTTGAAGCCGAATTCAGGCATGAGTTTCGGCGGAACGGTGCCTGGTCATCGTACAGCCCGATTGTAGGCGGTGGAGCCAATGCCTGCACACTGCATTACGTCGAAAACGGTGATGAGTTGCGGGACGGCGATCTGTTGCTTATCGATGCAGGCTGCGAACTCGATTATTACGCGTCGGACATTACACGGACATTTCCCGTGAATGGCCGCTTCAGTTCAGAGCAGCGCGCTGTTTATGAAATCGTACTAGAGGCACAGCTCGCGGCGATCGACAAGACCGTCAAGGGAAATCACTGGAACGATCCTCATGATGCGGCGGTGCGCGTGATAACAAAGGGTTTGAAGAAACTCGGCTTGCTGGATGGCTCGCTGCCGAAGCTGATCAAGGATGGTGCCTACCGGCAGTTCTACATGCATCGGACAGGCCACTGGATTGGTATGGATGTGCATGACGTCGGCGACTACAAAGTCGGCGATGAATGGCGTGTTCTCGAGACTGGCATGGTGACGACGGTAGAGCCTGGAATTTACCTGCCCGACAAACGCAGCGTACCCAAACGCTTCCGCAATATTGGCATTCGTATTGAAGATGATGTGGCGGTTACTGCGAAGGGTCCGGATGTTCTCAGCAAAGGGCTGGCCAAGGACCCCGATGAAATCGAATCCCTGATGCGAAGCACATGAGCGGCAATTCGAAGAACTACGATATCGTCATAGCCGGCGGTGGCATGATCGGCACAAGCCTCGCGCTTGCGCTGGCGCCGCTGGGAATTCGTGTCGCTGTTGTTGAAGCGGTCGCTCGCAAGGCAGCCACACAACCGAGTTTTGACGACAGGTCCACTGCGCTGTCGCGCAGCACGCAACGCATGTTCGAGGCTATGGGTTTGTGGGCCGATATTGTCGCCGCATCGACGCCTATTCGAGGAATTCATGTGTCTGATAAGGGGCGCTTTGGTTTCTCCCATATAGACGCCGAAGAACAAGGTGTTGAGGCGCTCGGGTACGTCGTCATCAATCGTGTGCTTGGAGGAGTGTTGCAGGAAGCACTCGATAATCTCCAAGCCATCGACGTTTTATGCCCGGCGCGTATCGTCGACATCGAACTCGCCCCGGATATGGCGACGGCTGTCGTTGCGCATGTAGACGGCGAGCAGGACGAACTGAACTGCAGCTTGCTCGTCGCGGCAGACGGTGCGAATTCGGCGGTGCGCGAAATGATGGGTATCACGGCTCAGAAGAGCCTCTATGAGCAGCGTGCCGTCATTGGCAATCTGCTGCCTGAAAGAGACATCGACAACATCGCGTACGAACGTTTTACGCAGCAGGGACCGCTGGCAGTCCTGCCCGTGGCTGATCGGCGCGCCGGCTTCGTGTGGACGGTGTCTGAGGACGATGCCGAGCGCGTCATGACGCTTGACGACGAGCAGTTTCTCGCCGAACTGCAACAGGAATTCGGATATCGGCTTGGCGTTTTTTCGCGGGTCGGCAAGCGCGCGTCGTATCCATTGGTGCTTAGTAGGGCATTGCGCTTGACGGCTACGCGGAGCGTACTCATTGGCAACTCTGCACACGGCCTGCACCCGGTCTCAGCACAAGGGTTTAACCTTGGCATGCGCGACGTGGCGGCGATTGCAGACTGCATCGCTGAGGCTAAGGCCTTGCCAGGTAATTTCGATCCAGGTACCGATAATATGCTTGAGCAGTATGCGAACTGGCGACGTGCCGACCAGCAGAAGCTCGTCCGTTTCACGGACAGTCTCGTAAAGCTCTTCGGGAGTGAGCGAGGACCGCTGCGCACCTTGCGCAATATCGGCATGCTCGGCTTCGATCTCGTACCGGGTGTCCGGTCCGCGTTCGCAAAACACACCATGGGGCTTGCAGGCAGGTTGCCTCGTCTCTCGAGGGGAGTGCCACTCGAATGAGTCGCTGCTACAACATTGTTGTGGTTGGCGGCGGCGTAACCGGCCTGATGGCAGCTACGCTTCTTGCCAAGGGCCCGCAGCGCGACGCCCTGAATATTACGCTGGTTGATGCGGCGCCGCGGCCCGTGTTTTCTCCCGACGACGACGTTGCGCTGCGCGTATCGGCGATCGCTACCGGCACTGCAGAGATGTTCGCTTCCGTAGGGGCCTGGGAGTACACCGCGGCAACCCGCGTCGGACCCTACACGGGAATGCGTATCTGGGATGAAAGCGACACGCCCGAAAGTGCGGCGGCATTGCGTTTCAATGCCGACGAGTTCGCGATTCAGCAACTGGGATTCATCGTTGAGAACGTGTTGCTACAGGACGTTCTGCTGTACCAGTTGGACCGCAGCAATGCGACGCTGAGATTCGCAAGCCCGATCGGGAAATTGCGAAGGGCAGCGAGACACTATGAACTGGATCTTGAGTCTGGCGAGACGCTCACGGCCGACCTGGTTGTTGGCGCCGACGGTGCGCGTTCGTTTGTCCGATCAGCCGTCGGCATCGAGGCCAACGAGTGGCCCTATGAACAGACGGCGTTCGTAACGCATCTTCGACCAGAGAAACCGCATGGTCAGACAGCACTGCAGCGATTTCTGCGCGATGGCCCGCTGGGCATTCTGCCACTCCAGGACGGTCGTGTATCGATCGTGTGGTCGACAACACCCGAGCAGGCGGAAGCGGCAATGGCGGCTGGTGATGCTGCAACGGGACACATGCTGAGCGAAGCGTCTGACTACGTCCTTGGCAGTCTCGAAGTAGCGGGCCCGAAAGGCGCGTTTCCGCTGTGCGCGCGCCACGCGACAAGTTATGTACTGCCAAACCTCGCACTGATCGGCGACGCTGCCCATGCCATCCACCCGTTGGCGGGGCAGGGCGCCAACCTGGGCCTGCAGGACGCTGCAGAGCTTGCAGCCCAGATAACAGGCGCGGTTGGGCAGGGGCTGCATCCGGGCGACCGGCCGGTATTGCGACGCTATGAGCGGGCTCGCAAAGGCGCGAATGCGACCATGTTGCATTTCATGACTGGCCTAAATCGCCTGTTTACGACAGACTCTGCCGTACTCGGGGAACTGAGAACGGCCGGTATGCGGGCATTCAACCGCAGTGGCCCAATAAGAGAACATGCCGTCAAGGTAGCGCTGGGCGTCGGGTAACGCCCAATTGGGGAGACAATGAAGCAGCGATATGTCTATGTGCTTGCCGCGTTGCTGGCCGTGATGGGTCTCTCCGTGTTCTTGTACAAGTGGCAGGTGCTCGGATTTCCGTTGGGCGAAGACCAGGAAAGGCCCGTCTGGACCATTGAAGCCGCGGTCGGCTTCGAAAGTGGCCCCGGTTCGATCACCGCGCAGCTGCAAATACCTGCATTGACCCCCGGCTTCCGCATGCTGAACGAGCACTCGGTGTCTCGCGGCTACGGATTCGGGACCGACTACGGTGGCGGCGGCCGCGTTGCGCAATGGACGATACGGCGGGCGGACGGCGATCAAAAAATCTACTACCGCATCTCTGTCTACGAAGATGAGTCGGTTGACGTGTCCGACACGATTCCACCGTTCCCGCCCATGCCGGTGATCAATGAACCACTAAAGACGGCGGTCGACGTGCTCGTCAGAGACGCACGTGATCATTCCGCGGACACCGCCTCTTTTACCGCGGAATTGTTGCGTCGCGTCAATGCCCCGTCTCCCGACGCAAACGTGGAATTGCTACTTTCAGAAGTGTCGAGTGACGCGGAGTTTGTCGGCGTCATTACGAAGGTTCTTGCCTCAGCCCGAATTCCATCGCGCGTGATCCATGGTTTTCCGCTGTCCGGACGGCAGAGGTCGGCAAGGCTCGTGTCATGGCTGGAGGTTCACGACGGCGACCAGTGGTTGTACTTCAACCCCGCAACCGGGGAAGAGATGCTGCCGGACCGCTACCTCGTTTGGTGGCGCGGCAACGAAGCTCTCGTGAACGTTGCTGGGGGAAGTAACGTCGAGGTCGACTTTGCGATCCAGGAGAATCATTTCGACGCGGTGACGATCGCGGAAACGCAAGCCGCGCAGCTGGGCGCGAGCTCAGTGGACTTTTCGCTTTACAGTTTGCCGATTCAAACCCAGGCTGTGTACGGCGTATTGCTCATGATTCCAATCGGCGCGCTGGTCATGGTCATCATGCGGAATATTGTTGGCATCGACGCGTTCGGCACATTCATGCCGGTACTGATCGCGCTCGCGTTTCGCGAGACCAAATTGCTCTGGGGCGTCATCCTGTTCACGCTGCTGGTCGCACTCGGCCTGAGTATTCGCTTTTTGCTGGAACGATTGCGATTGTTACTCGTGCCGCGCCTGAGCGCCGTTCTGATTGTCGTGGTTCTACTCATGCTCTTCATCAGTCTGACTTCACACCGACTGGGACTGGAGACCGGGCTGTCTGTCGCGCTATTCCCAATGGTCATCATCGCCATGACCATTGAGCGCATGTCCGTCGTATGGGAGGAGCGCGGCGCATCCGACGCAATACGTGCGGGTCTCGGCAGCCTTGTCGTTGCTGTTGCTGCCTATGTATTCATGGGCATGTCGTGGCTCGAACACCTGGTATTCACATTTCCCGAGTTGTTGCTTGTCGTACTCGCAATGGTAGTGCTGGTGGGCCGCTATACGGGCTATCGTCTTACGGAGCTTCAGCGTTTCAAAGCGCTGGGGTTGGGTTGATGCTGGGCACGGCGGCAAGACTGCGCGACGCTGGCGTTCTTGGGCTCAATGAACGCAACACCGACTACATCATGCGACTCAATCCGAGGCGTTACTATCCGCGCGTGGATGACAAGGTCCTGACCAAGGAACTCGCACTTAAGGCCGGCATGGCTGTGCCGGATCTATACGGGGTCATCGCCAACCAGGGCGAGGTCAGGACTTTTCCGGACATTGTCGAGAATCTGCAGAGTTTTGTAATCAAACCGGCGGCGGGCAGTGGCGGCGACGGCATCCTCGTCGTGACCGGCCGTAGCGAGCGCAAGCGTGACTGCTTCCGCCTGAGCAGCGGCGAAATAATTTCGGAGGGAGAGATTCTCTACCACCTGTCGAACATTGTTGGCGGTCAGTACAGCCTCAGCGGCAATCCCGACAAAGCGCTGATTGAATACTGCGTTCACTTCGACCCGGTGTTCGCCAATGTCAGCTACCAGGGGGTGCCTGATATTCGCGTTGTGGTGTATCGAGGCTACCCGGCGATGGCCATGGTTCGTCTGCCGACGCGTGCTTCAGATGGCAAAGCCAATTTGCACCAGGGTGCAGTTGGCGCCGGGATTGATATGGGCATCGGCGTCACGCTAAATGGCGTGCTGGACGATGAGATTGTGGACGAGCACCCGGATACCGGCGCGCTAATCGAGGGTCTCGAGATTCCGCACTGGAATTTCATCCTCGAGTCGTCCGCAAAGGGATATGAAGTGACAGAGCTCGGTTACCTGGGCGTTGACATGGTCATCGATCGTGATCGGGGCCCCTTGATCCTGGAAATGAACGCCAGGCCCGGGCTCAACATCCAGATCGCGAACTGTGCGGGGCTTAGAAATCGCATTGCGCGAATTGACGAGATTCATAACAAGTCGGCAGAGCCGGCTGAGCGCGCGAGGATTGCGCGCAGAGAATTCCAACTTGAACGGGGAATACAATGATCCAATACGTACGTCTGTTTGCTTTGAGTGCTTTCTTATTCCTGGGCCTGGCTATTGACAGCCATGCCGCAGACGATGAAGAAGAAAGCAATCCGCTCGCGAGCTTGCCCCTGAGGCACATTGGCCCTGCGATTACATCAGGTCGAATTTCCGACTTTGCGTTCTACCCGGGCGGTGGTAACGAGTTCCTGGTTGGCGTTGCGTCGGGAAACCTGTTTCGGACGGATAACAATGGCATTACGTGGGAGCCGATTTTTGAGAATGAAGGGTCGTACTCAATTGGCGTGGTCGAACTCGACCCCAACGACACAAAGACGATCTGGGTCGGAACGGGTGAGAACAATGCGCAACGCTCCGTGCCCAACGGTGACGGAGTCTACAAATCCACCGATGGTGGCAAAAGCTGGACGAATGTCGGACTCGCGGACTCGGGCCACATCAGCCAGATCTGGATCAATCCGGATGACTCCGACGAAGTACTGGTCGCAGCGCAGGGGCCACTCTGGAATGACGGTGGCGATCGCGGTCTCTACAGGACGACGGACGGCGGTGCGACCTGGGATCGACTTCTCGAGATCGACGCCCACACAGGCATTAACGAATTCGTGGTTGACCCCCGCAATCCGGACGTCATCGTCGCGTCAAGTTATCAACGCCGCCGCCATGTCTGGGTACTGATCAACGGCGGACCCGGCAGTGGCATCCACAAGAGCACCGATCGTGGCAAAACCTGGAGTGAGGTTTCGGCGGGGCTACCTGCGGATCACATGGGGCGCATCGGCCTTGCCGGCGCACCAAGCAACCCGGACATGATCTACGCGATCATTGAAGCGAACGATGAGGAGCGGGGTGTTTATCGATCGACCGATTTCGGTAGCAACTGGGAGAAGCGTTCGGATTACATGACCACGAGTCCGCAGTACTACAACGAGATCGTCGTTGACCCAAAGAACGAAGACCGCGTTTACTCGCTTAATACGTTCACTATGAAGTCTGAAGACGGTGGCGAGACGTTCACCGCACTGGCAGCAGAATCGCGCCACGTCGATGACCACGCGCTCTGGATCGATCCCGAGAACACGGACCACCTGTACATCGGTGGTGACGGCGGCGTCTACGAGTCCTGGGATATGGGCGACACATGGCGGCACGTCCGGAATTTGTCCATCACGCAGTTTTATCGCATTCAGCCCGACTATGACGAGCCGTTCTACAATGTTTGCGGTGGTACGCAGGACAATAACTCGCTGTGCGCCCCTTCGCGCACTACGGTTGTCCACGGTGTTACGAATTCTGACTGGCACCTGATCCTGGGTGGTGACGGTTACGAGCCGCAGTTTGACCCGACGGATTCCAACATCATATACACGCAATACCAGTATGGCGGGCTTGCGCGTTATGACCGGAGCACGCAGGAGCGCGTCTTCATTGCGCCACATCCTGAGAGCGGCGAGAACGACTACAAGTGGAACTGGAACACGCCGTTGATCGTCAGTCCGCACGACCCGAAGCGCCTGTATTACGCGGCGGAGTACCTGTTCCGTTCGGACGATCGTGGTGATAGCTGGCGCAAAGTCAGCCCCGACCTGACGCGGCAACTGGATCGCAACAAACTCGAAGTTATGGGACGCGTCTGGGGTATCGATACGATAGCCAAGAACGATTCGACGTCCATATACGGCAGCGCCATCATGATCAGCGAGAGTTCGTTGCAGGAAGGGCTGATCTACGTAGGTACTGATGATGGCGTTCTGAATGTTACCGACGATGGTGGCGCAACCTGGAGCCGGTATACCGATTTCGCCAAAGTGCCGGACATGACCTACATTGACGATGTACTGGCTTCGTCGCACGACGCGGACGTTGTCTACGCAGTGCTGGAAAACCACAAGCGCGGTGATTTCAAGCCGTATGTCCTGAGATCTGACAATCGTGGGCGCAGCTGGAAATCCATCAGCGGCAACCTGCCGGAGCGTGGCTATGCACATACGATCGTTGAGGATCACGTCAATCCAGACCTGTTGTTTGTTGGCACCGAGTTTGGTCTGTTCGTCACACAGGACGGCGGTGGATCCTGGCACCAGCTGAAAGGTAATTTCCCGACTATCGCTGTACGTGACATCGAGATCCAGACGCGTGAAAACGACCTGGTGGTCGGCACGTTCGGCCGTGGCATTTACATCCTTGACGACTACACGCCGCTGCGCACAAACGCGGCAGACCTAGGTGAGTTCGAGCTGTTTGGCGTACGGGACCCATGGTTGTACATAGAAGGCGATTTGTGGGGCGGAGGGGAAAAGGGATCGATCGGTGATGCCTTTTTTACCTCGCCGAACCCGCCGTTTGGCGCCGTGTTCACTTATTACCTGAAGGATGGCCTCAAATCGAAAAAAGCGGTGCGTCGCGAGCGCGAAATTGAAGTCGAAGAAGAGGGCGGCGATACACCCTACCCGGCGTGGGACGATGTGCGCGCCGAGGACCGTGAACTGGGTCCGAACATGTACCTCGTGATTCGGGACGCGGGCGGTAACATCGTTCGCCAGGTCAGCGCCGAATCAGGCAAGGGAGTGCATCGTAGTGCGTGGGACCTGCGATTGCCGCCGCCGGATCCAATCAACCTGTCCGGTGAAGGCAGATCCCCCTGGGCGCCGGATCCGGTTGGCCCACTGGTACTGCCGGGTCAGTACACCGCGCGTCTGGCCACCGAGCAGAATGGTGTTCTCCAGGAGACCGGCGAAGCTCAGTCGTTTGTTGTGAAGCCGCTGGAAGCAAGCGAGGAAATCACGAACGACCGCAGGGCATTGCAGGCGTTCCAGATCACTGTGGCAGATTTGCAGCGAGCGGTCGCCGGCAGCGGAGCCGCCATGGCGGAAATCGAGAACCGCATTGCGCATGTGCGCGCAGCCATCGTGGAAACACCATCGGCGGGTGAAGCTGAGCGGAGTGTTTTGCAGGACATCACGACGCGGCTTGCGGATATCAGCGTTGCCATTCATGGTGATTCGACAATTGGCGGACGGAACGAACCGGTGCCGATGTCGATCGGATCGCGCGCATCGAATCTGTACTACAACCTGATCTTCTCGCAGTCTGACGCGGGTGGTAATTACAAAGACTCCTACGCGGTAGCGGCAACTGAGTTCACAGCCGCGCTGCAGGCACTGGGAAGGGTTGAGGCAGATCTCTCCGCGCTCGAAGACGCACTGGAAATCAAGGGCGCACCGTGGACGCCGGGACGCATTCCCGATTGGTCGGGCGACTAACAGCCAGCAGTGAACTAGCTCACAGCGAGCTAGTTCACTGCGTTGCCGCCCACGAATCCATGCGTAGTTCGAGCAGATCGAGCGGCAGGGCACCCGCGCCAAGCAACTCGTCGTGGAATGCCCGGATATCGAACTTGTCGCCGAGCTCGACTTCAGCTCTTTCGCGCAACGCCAGTATTTTTAGCTGGCCGATCTTGTAGGCCAGCGCCTGGCCCGGCCAGGCGATGTAGCGGTCGATTTCGTTGACAATATCGTGCTCGGTTTTGGCCGCATTGTCCTTAAAGAAGTCGATCGCCTGCTGTCGCGTCCAGCCCTTGTAATGCATACCCGTATCGACAACGAGCCGCACGGCGCGCCACATGTCGTAGGTCAATTGACCGAAACGCGAGTACGGGTCCTTATAAAGGCCGAGATCGTAGCCGAGACGCTCGCTGTACAAGCCCCAGCCCTCGACAAAAGCCGTGAAGCCCATGAAGCGACGGAACATCGGAACGTCACCGAGTTCCTGCTGCAGGGCGATCTGCAAATGGTGCCCGGGCATCGCCTCATGCACGCTGAGGACCTCGATCTCGTACTTCGGCCGCACTTCCGGCTTGTAGAGATTGACGTAGTAGATGCCTGCCCGGCTGCCGTCGGCGGCGGGCCGGTTGTAGTAGGCAGTCGTCGTGTTCGGCGCGATCGAATCAGGAATCGGTTTTACGCCGTAAGGCATGCGCGGTAGCTTGCCGAATAGGTTTACGAGTTCCGGGTCAATGCGTTTCGACGTCGCGAGGTACTCCTGGTAAAGCTCTTCCGGAGTGTCAAAATAGAACTGTGGGTCGGTCCTGAGATGTTCCAGGAAATCCTGGAAACTGCCCTCGAATTCGACCTCGCGAATAATGGCCATCATCTCGTCGCGGATGCGTTTGACTTCGTCCAGGCCAATACGATGAATCTCGTCTGGCGTCAGGCGCGTCGTTGTATAGGAACGGGCCTGGTGTTCGTACCATGCGCTGCCGTTTGGCAACTGCGACAAGCCAATGCTCTCAGTCGCGGCTGGCAAGTAGGTTTCATTGAAGTAATCGTCCAGTTTCCGGTAAGCAGGGATAACGGTGTCTTCTATGACGTCGGTGGCCTCGGCGCGCAGTCGCTCTCGATCGGCAGCGGCGAATGACTCGGGCAGGGCGGCAAATAGCCTGAAGAACGGGCTGTCGGCAGGAAACTCCACGACCTGGGTCGAGATCTGCTCCGGCATTCTTTGCATGAGTATCGCAGGCGGCATCACTTCCGCCTTGCGACCCGCTTCGGCCAGGTCAATGATCTGATCGATCAATACGTCGATTTTGCCAAGGCGCGCAATCCAGTCCTCGTAGTCCTGCACCGTGACGAACCGCAGCCGGTTGGTGAGCGTATCAATGTTCTGTATGCCGCCCTGGTGCTGGAACGGGATCAGGAAGTCATTGAACTGGTGTTCATCAACCTCGTCCTGCAGCTGTCGCCGGAACAACTCATAGTTCAGCTGATCATCATTTGATAATGCCTTCTTATCAATCGCGTAGACGCGCCGCAGGAAGCCGCGAGTCTCGGTGTGACGCTTCTCAATGGCGCTGATGCTGCGATCGCTCCAGTCCTGATTGAAGCGCCGATCGCCCATCATTGAGGCTCGGACGGGCGAGTTGACGAGGGTCCACTCCCAGTGTTCGTCGAGCAAAGCGCCGAAATCCTCTGTCGCGTCGGCGAACGCCGTACCCGAGCTGGCGAGCAGTATGCTGGTTAGGAATATTCTCAGTTTCGTCATGCCGGTCCCCGATTTGCCGTGGCGGGCATTGTTACTGGACGATCGTCTTGTGGCAACCGGCGAGCGCATTGGCTATGATTGGGGCCACTGATCTATAGCGTGTGCAGAAGAGACCCCGTTGACTCGGGGCGCCGAAGGCGCAACTCGCTCGGAAACGCTCAGGCAGAAGGACTGCGCACTCTGATCAGCTCTGGAGAGCGGCCTGGCAGGCCCACCGAAGGGGAACGTGACCACCGCGTCATTGATCTCTCAGGTAACCAAGGACAGAGGGGCGGCAGCCGTTTTCGGCTGCCGCCCTTTTTTTGTTTTCTGAACGTCCGACTGACTGGTTATTTATATGGGTTCCAAGACTCCGCATCACGACAAGCATATTGAAGCCGGCGCATTACGAAGAACCACGTGCGGGGCGGCTGGTCCTGTTTCCCTCTTATATG
>JAACFG010000190.1 GCA_009937605.1 Gammaproteobacteria bacterium
CTGGTCACGCCACACAGCCCGCAAGCCGATTGGACTCCTCACAAGCTCATTGCGAAAGCTGATGCGGGTGCAGGATTTATGCTCACTTACCCGTGCATGGACATGGCCTTGCTGCGCGGTTACATGAAACACCTGGTCGGCAACAAGCTGACGCACCGCTTTTCAATCATTGTCACACTGGCGATTCTCACATCCGCCAATGACGCGAGGTGGCTGCGTGACAGCCGGCCCAATGTCTCTATGCCGGATAGCATCGTTAAACGAATCGATTCGGCCCCTGACCCGGTTCACGAGGGAATGGCTATCTGCATTGAGCAGATTCAGGAGCTGCGGGAAATTCCCGGAATCGCGGGTGTCAACATCATGGCGACCACTGACCTCGGGCAGATCCCGAATGTGGTCCGCTCGGCCGGCCTGTAACACGGACCCCTCCGCATGACCCAGACGAACGAAACACAATTAACTCTTGATGGCATTTTTCGGCTGATCAGCACCGGTCAATTCGGGCCCGCAGAAGAATACTGCCGGTCCTATCTCGAACAAGCTCCCGATGACATCAACGTTCTCGGCTTGCTGGGTGCAATCCTGCTCAAGCTCGAACGACCAGAGGACGCGCAGCCCGTCCTGGAAAAGACCATCCGGCTCGAGCCTGAGTTCGCGAAGCCACACGAAGACCTCGGCTTTTTGCACTTGCGCAGCGGCGACCCGGCACAGGCCATTCAATGTTTCGAAGAGGCCATACGCCTGGACGCCGAGCAGCCCGGCGCCTGGTCGGGACTCGCGGACGCATTGATGCATCATGGCGACCGGGAGCGTGCGCAGATTGCTCGCCGCCGTTTCCAGGAGTTGTCGCCATCGGGGCGAACTATTTCCGAGGCAAGCCGTTGCTGGGACGCAGGCGACACCGCGCGGGCAGAAGAACTCTGCGAGGAAGTCCTGAAGACAGAGCCAGGCAATACGGATGCCTTGCGCCTGCTCGCGAGTATTGCCATTAAAGATGAGCGTTTCGTAATCGCCGAAGGCTTGCTGAAACGCCTTGTGAGACTCGCGCCCAATCACTATCTCGCGCACAACGAGCTCGGCCGATTTTTCGGCGATCGCGGTCGAATACCCGAGGCTATAGAAGAACTGCGGCTCGCGGTCGAACTGGGTCCTGATGTCGCGAACAACCAACGCGTGCTCGGCGATCTCCTGTCGACCGTCGGAAACAACGGAGAAGCCCTTGCCGCCTATGACGAAGCGCTGCGACTCGAACCCGCTAATGCAACGGTAATTGCTGCTCGCGGGCATACACTCCGCATACTGGGTCGTTCTGCCGAAGCAATCGAGGCCTACGAGCAATGTACGACGCAAAACCCGGAAATTGGCGACGCCTGGTGGAATCTCGCGACGATGCGCGGGTATACCTTCTCCGAGGACCAGTTGACCGCGATGCGGCAACAGCTGGACGAGGAAGGCGGCAATGACGACACGCGTATTCACGCAGCCTTCGCGCTGGCCAGGGCCGCCGAGCAGCAGAACAATTACGACGAAGCGTGGACCTGGTATGACCGTGGCAACAGCCTGAAGCGTGCGCAGGTGCAGTACGATCCGGTCACGACCGAAATGACCCATAACGCGATGATCCAGGCCTGCGACCCGGAGTTGCTCGAGCGATCGAAAGGTGCCGACTTCAGCGAACCCGGACCCATTTTCATTCTTGGGTTGCCCCGCTCGGGCTCGACGCTCGTCGAGCAGATCCTGGCAAGCCACAGCATGGTCGAGGGCGCCGGGGAACTACCTTACATCGTCATGCTCTCGTCCAATCTCGGTGGCCAGGACACGTCCGGATATCCTGAAGTGCTCGCAGATATGACGGCTGAGCAGCTGCATGCCGTAGGTGAGAGCTACCTCTACCACACCCGCTCGCACCGCGAAGGGACGCTGCCCTTCTTTACGGACAAGATGCCGACCAACTTCGCGCATGTTGGATTGATTCACATGGCCTTGCCTCACGCGCGCATTATCAATGCCCGCAGGCACCCGCTGGATACCTGCATCGCCAATTATCGGCAGTTGTATGCGCAGGGCAAGAATATGGCTTACGACCTGTACGAACTCGCCGAGTACTACCTGGAGTACGACCGGGTCATGGCGCACTGGGATTCAGTGTTGCCCGGCCGCGTGTTGCGGGTCTTCTACGAAGACGTGGTGGCAGACCTGGAGGGCCAGACACGGCGCCTCCTCGACTACTGTGGACTTCCCTGGGAAGACGCGTGCCTGGATTTCCACCGCAATGAACGGCCCGTCAACACCGCGAGCTCCGAGCAGGTACGGCAGCCGATTTACGCGGATTCTGTCGGATACTGGAAGCACTACGAATCGCAACTCGCCGAGATCCAGGAAATCCTCGCACCTGTGATTGATGAATAGAGGCAACCTCCGAGCAGGTTGTTCGCACAAAGCGCAAAACAGCTGACACTCCTCACACGGAGCGCTGTGGACAAGACGGGCAGGAACAGGTAGCCGAATCCATAGCCGAGCTGGCATTCAGATGAAAATACGTGGTGAAGACGGAGCACGCGAGGCGTGTTCGGCTACCTGTTCCTGCCCGTCTTCGTGTGTGGCTGTCAGAGCTTATTGATGGGAATTGCCGAATGAACAACCTGCTGCGTAGTCGCAGTCAGGCAGTCGACTGTACCAACTCCGGCGGCACGTAGTCGAAAATGAACGTGATGCGGTCCTCGGCACCTTTGTTGGCTACCGAGTGTCGCAACTGGTTGTTGATTTCGTAGGCCTGGCCCACCTTAAACTGGTAAGGACGACCATCGATCATGAAGCGAACCCTGGGATTCGTCGTTATCGGAATGTGAATCCGGTGGCCGCGATGAAAGGACTCGTGTTTATCGACATGCGGCGTAATGTTCTTGCCCGACAATAATTTGGCTGCCATCGCACGGATTACCGTGCCACCCGGGGGATAGTGCCGGGAAATTATGTCGTTCATCAATGGCAACGCGACATCCGCCAGCCGATCCCATCCTGCTTCCCGGCTGATCACAATGTCCGGCCATCGGTCGAGATCGACGAACAACATAAGGATTGACTGAGTGTCGTAGTGGACGTCGAACGTCTTCTGCCGGAACGCATCCTCGTGCCACGCCGCGTCGTCCTGTGTGAGGATGGCCTCGGCCAATGCCGAGCTATCCACCTCTCCCAACTCGCGTAATGGCCTGTCTATGTTCATGCATTTTCTCTTAGGCTGACTTCGCAGGGCGTAGTGTATACTGACCCGTCTATTTTTTGGGAATGTCTATGCGCGCGGAGAAATTCGTCGAAAGTTACTTCGATGCCTGGAACGACAGTGACCCCGAAGGCGTGGCCAGCCACCTGGCAGCCGATGGCGTCTATACAGACGTGCCGCTCAATATCCGGCGAACCCACGACGAACTCATCGTCACACTCAACGACTTTTTTGCCAGCTTCCCACACCGTTACGAAGTGATTGGCGACATTCTTTCGAACGGCAACACCATCGCTCTGCAGTACCGGGTCTGTCCGGCCAACGGCTCGAGGAACAAAGAATTGTCGTCTTATCGCGGCGCGGAATTCATGACGCTCGATGGCGACGCGGCCGTCACCATTACCGACTACTACGATTTCCCAATGAAAGTACAAAAGGACAAGTACGCGAAATCGGGTCTGCGACGACGGCAAATGCAGGAATACAAACAGCAACTCGAAGAAATCATGGTCTCGCAACAGGTTTACCTGCAGCCCAATCTCACGTTGCCAGCACTGGCGCAGGCGGTCGGTTGTTCAGTCAATCACCTGTCGCAGGTCATCAACGCCGGCTTCGACATGAGCTTCTTTGACTATCTTAATAGTCACAGAATCGATTACGCGCGCGGACTATTGTCCGAAATTGACGGAAGCAGCGGCGCTATCCTCAAGATCGCCTTTACCGTTGGCTTCAATTCGAACTCCGCTTTCTACGCCGCGTTCAAGAAACACGTCGGTATGACACCGGCCCAGTACCGCAAAATGCGAATGACGGAATGCGCGTAACGGACCATTGCCTATAGGGCAAGATGCATCGCCAGCAGGATTTCGCGAAAAGCGCTTGCACAAGGAGTGCTATCGATGGAACCAGAAGCGCATACCGGCTCCTACTACGCCGCCACTGTTAACCAGGAAACCGACTACCCGACGCTACAGGGTGACCAGTCTGCGGACGTTTGTGTCATTGGCGCCGGGTTTACCGGCATTTCGACTGCCCTGCACCTTGCCGAGCGCGGCTACAAGGTCTGTGTCGTGGAAGCCAACCGAGTCGGCTGGGGCGCATCGGGGCGCAACGGCGGCCAGATCATCGGCGGTATCGCCGGCGAAAATCACATCGCGAAACACTACGGCCGGGATGTCGAAGAGGTGTTTGGTGAACTCCGCTGGGCCGGTCACGACATCGTTCGAGAGCGCGTCCGGAAATACAATATTCAGTGTGACCTTAAGTGGGGTTATCTTGACGTCGCAATCAAGAAGCGGCACATGCGTGACATCGGGGATGACTACGAGCGCCTCACCGCTGCCAACTTTCCGCACGAAGTCCGGATACTCTCGGGCGATGAAACCAGCGACCTGATCGGTACCGACGTGTACATCGGTGCGCTGCTGAATCGCGGTAACGGGCACCTGCACCCTTTGAATCTCTGCATCGGCGAAGCCGGCGCAGCCGCATCACTCGGAGCCGTGATTTACGAGCAATCACCGGTCATTGATATCCGCAAGGGTGGCAAGCCCAAGGTAGTCACAGAACAGGGGTCGGTCACCGCGGACGCTGTCGTTCTGGCCGGCAACGCCTATCATCACCTCGATCCCAAGCTGCGCGGGATCATGTTCCCGGTCAACAGTTTTATCGTGGCGACGGAGCCGCTCAGTGACGACGTCGTCCAGACGATCAACCGTGAGGATCTGGCGGTCTGCGATCCGAATTTTGTGCTCGAGTATTTTCGCCTCAGCGCCGACAAGCGCCTGCTATTCGGTGGACGTTTCAACTACTTTGGTGACGACCCTGACTACATTCAGAAACGCCACCGGCAAAAGCTGACGCGGCTCTATCCCCAGCTCGCGAACGTTCGCATCGATTATGCGTGGGGCGGCACAATCGGCGTGCCGATCAATCGTGTTCCGTTACTTGGACGACTGGCGCAAGGC
>JAACFG010000049.1 GCA_009937605.1 Gammaproteobacteria bacterium
CTCGGCGACTGGTACGACCAGGGCAGCATGGTCCAGTGGGATGAGGATGGTCCGAGGCTGGAGACTCTGCCGCGGTAGGTCGCGGCCCTGGCCGCTCGTACAAGGTGAGGAAGGGTCGCTCGCAAAGCGAGCTCCTACAGGGCGGGAGCCCCCGAATGGAACCGGAATTCATCGTCCGGATCGGAAATCAATGAGGCTTCTATCGCCTTGAGTTCCTCGAGGCGAGCATTGATCTCGGCTTCATCGACCCCACATTCCGATTTCGCGAAAGCGACGTAGTGCTCGAAGTGGCGCGCTTCCGAGGCGAGCAGGCCACCGTAAAATCGGCCCAGCTTCTCCGGGAGACGCGGCGCGATCCTGGCAAAGCGTTCACAGGATCGAGCTTCGATCAACGCACCGATCAGGAGCATGTCCAGGAGCTTGTACGGTTCCTCTTGCCGCATCGCCTTGCGCAGACCGCCGGCATATCGGGACGCGGTCAATCGCTCGAACGGAATATCCATGTCGTCCATGATCGAGCGAACCTGCTCAAAATGTCGTAGCTCTTCGCGTGCCAGTCGCGACATGCGCTGCGCGAGCGCTGTGCGCTCGGGATAGCGGTTGGTCAAGGAGCATCTCGGGCAGTCGTTCCCTGGCTTCGACCAGCCACGCCTCGGGTGTCGGCGTGCTCAGAAACGCCGCGATATTCTCGGGTACCCGAACACTTACAGCCACTCTTCGATCTCCGCCGCCGACTGCAGGCGGTCATCCGGCGACTTGGCGAGCATCATGTTCAATAGTGCCTGGTACTCGGCAAAGCGTGTCGGTAGTAGCGGTATTGGTGCATTGCCGTGCAGATAGATAATGCCCATTGCGGTGTCTGCCCGGAACGGTTTCTCGCCAGTCAACATCTCGTAGAAAATGACGCCCAGGCTGTAGATATCGCTGCGCTCATCGACATTGGTTCCGTGACCCTGCTCGGGGCTCATGTAGTAAGGCGTGCCAAATATCTC
This sequence comes from Gammaproteobacteria bacterium, assembly GCA_009937605.1. Taxonomy (GTDB): domain Bacteria; phylum Pseudomonadota; class Gammaproteobacteria; order Steroidobacterales; family Woeseiaceae; genus UBA1847. The sequence continues at coordinate 993 of JAACFG010000049.1, forward strand.
ACCCTTATCCGTGATCTCGCTTTCCAGCCTGGTTTTCTTTGCCAGGCCGAAATCGATCAGGGCGATCGAGCCATCCTTGCGCAGCATAATATTGCCGGGCTTCAGGTCTCGGTGCAGTACGCCCTTCTGGTGCACCGCGAACAGGGCGCTGGCAATCTGCCGCAGGTACTGCCTTGCGGCACGTTTCTGGATGCCCTTGTCGATCTTCAGACGCAGGTCGCCTCCACCAAGGTACTCCATCGCGATATGCGCATGGTTGTCGGCGACACCGAGATCGTAGATCCGCACGATGTTCGGGTGGTCCATGTCGGCGATCGTCTCGTACTCCTGGAGAAAACGATCGAACGCGCCGATGCCGTCGTCGTTGCCGGGCATTTGCCGCAGCACTTTGAGAACGACCTTGAGATGCGTCGATTCCCGTTCGGCGAGATAGACGCCGGAGTGCTCAGTCGAGCCGAGCCTGCGCACGAACCGGTAGCCCTTGATCAGCGGATGAATGCCGGTGCGCATGTCCCCGAGGAACAGGGACCCGGTCGACGCCACACGCGACCTGGAAACCAGCACATCGCTCAGACCAACGATCAGTGAATCGTGACTGATGTGATCGCGGATGAAGTGTGCATCCGGTCCCAGGCGGTGCGCTTCTTCCTGATCTTCCTCGGTGCCGAAGTATACGAGCGGCGGAAAATTCTCCCGCTCGACGAAGCGTCGTAGCACGTCGACGCCATCACGTTCTTCACCGTGCCGGCTGCCAAGCAGCACGATATCGTTACCCGCGCCCGAAAACTCATCTGGCAGATGCCCTGCCGCAGTGGGGTCATAAGCAGAGATAATTGCATCGGGCCAGTGAGTCGTCACATGGTGCATGAGCAGGCTGCGGAATTCCGCCTGCTCATCGATAATCATGACCTTGATACTCATAGGACCAATTGTCGCGGGCCCGGACCGGTCCTTCAAGCTGTCTTTGAAGAATGCCCGGTCCTACAAGCGCTCGTTACAGGGAAACGACCTTGGCGTCGGGTTTGCGCTCTTTCTCGCGAGCCTGTTTGGCGGCATCGTTGCGGCGCGCCTCGAGTTCATCCAGGTACTCTTCCGTGACATCGCCGGTCACGTACTCGCCGGAGAAGCACGACGTGTCGAATTCGGCAATGGCCGAATTATCGTGGCGGACAGATCGAATCAGGCCGTTCAGGTCCTGGTAGATAAGCCGGTCTGCCCCGATGAGCGTTTCGATCTCGTCCATCGTGCGCCCGTTGGCAATCAACTCGGACGCGGCCGGCATATCGATGCCATAAACATTCGGGTAACGAACGGGTGGCGCCGCTGATGCGAAATACACCTTCCTGGCCCCGGCATCGCGAGCCAGCTTGATAATTTGTTTCGACGTTGTGCCTCGCACAATCGAATCGTCAACCAAGAGCACATTCTTGTTGCGAAACTCAAGTGGAATCGCATTCAGCTTGCGGCGCACAGATTGCATGCGCTCCGCCTGGCCCGGCATGATGAACGTACGGCCTATGTAGCGATTCTTGATAAAACCTTCGCGATACTTGACGCCCAGGTGGTAAGCCACCTGCAACGCAGAGGTACTGCTCGTATCCGGGATCGGGATCACGACGTCGATGTCATGATCGGGGAAATCGCGGACGATCTTGCCGGCGAGTTGTTCGCCCATACGCAGACGTGTCTTGTAGACAGAGAGATCGTCGAGAATCGAATCCGGCCGCGCGAAGTAGACATACTCGAAAATACACGGTGTGTGCCGCGTTTCGCCCGGGTAGTCGCGCGAATTCAGGACACCGTCATTCTCGACATAAATGCACTCACCGGGCTTGAGGTCGCGCACTCGCTCAAACTGCAATGCATCGAGCGCAACACTTTCCGAGGCGACCATGTAGTCTCTTGAGCCGCCCGACTCTCTTTCCCCGAGGACGAGCGGACGAATACCGTGCGGATCACGAAACGCCACGATGCCGAAGCCGATGATCATCGCGACAATCGCGTAGCCACCTTTGCAGCGCCGGTGCACGGCCTCGACTGCGTCGAACACGTTCTCCGGCGTCGGATTCCCGTTCACGCGCGTCTGCAGCTCATGCGCGAATACATTGAGCAGCACCTCGGAATCGGAATTGGTCGCGAGATGGCGACGATCTTCGCGGATCAGCAATTCAGCCAGTTCATCGTAATTGGTCAGGTTGCCATTGTGCGCGAGGCAGATTCCGTAGGGTGAATTCACGTAGAAGGGCTGCGCTTCGGACGACTTTGCGCCACCCGCCGTGGGATAGCGGACATGCCCTATGCCAACGTGGCCCTTCAGCCTTTCCATGTGCCGCTGCCGGAACACGTCCCGCACAAGTCCATTGCTCTTGCGTTGCTTGAGCCCGGATTCCTCGCTCCAGGTCACGATGCCCGCGGCGTCCTGGCCACGATGCTGCAATACAGTCAATGCGTTGTACAAGCCCTGGGCAACGGGCTGTGCACTTACAATTCCTACAACGCCACACATAATTCAGCTTCTCTCAGATCTCAATCGGGATATCGACCGGCAACGAGTCCGCAGCTTCGTCCGGCGTAATAATTTCGAGCCCCACCGGGGCCATTACCTTGATCCAGTCAGAAACGACCTGGAGATGCGGAATCAACTTCGAATCCTCCCACCAGTCATCATTGTCAAAGCCCGCAAACTGGCCACCAATAATAAGTAGTGAGACTAAAATGATCCCGCGCACAACACCGAACAGTCCGCCGAGCAGGCGGTCCATCCCGCTCAGAACCGACAGACGCACGAGTTTTGAAATGCCCCAGCTCAGTAATCCGCCAATCGACAGGATCACAGCGAAAACGAGAATGCGCCCAAACCACATCTGCAATTCGTCGGAGCTAATCCAGCTCCGCGAGACGTCCCCAACCGATGGACCGAAATACAATGCCGCCCAGATCGCAAACAGCAGTGCTGCGATCGAGATAGCTTCTTTGATCAGGCCACGCCAGATTCCGATACCGATGGAAATAATAAGGGCGACGGCGATGAGAATGTCGATGATCGGCATCAGAGATGTCGTCTCAGGTCGGAAGGCTTAGGGCTGGATTGGGACAGGATAATATCACGGGTGCGGCACAACCTGGCCCTCGTGGCCGACCTTTGCAAGGCGGCTGGCCATTGCCTCAGCACTCTGGCGATCCTTTTGTGGTCCGATGCGCACACGGTGAAGCTGACCTCCGTCCGTCGTGAGCTGGCTCAGGAATGCCGCATAGCCCTGCTTGCGCAGATCGGCCGCCAGTTTTTCGGCATTGTCCTTGTTCGAGAAGCTGCCGAGCTGAACGGCCCACATTCCCGTCGTGGACGCTGTCGCCGATTCAACGACCGGTTCCCTGACCGGCTCGGGTGCCTGTTCAGGAGGCGTGGTTTCTGGTTCCGCCTGCCTGGTTTGCACGGGCGCCGGCTGCGGTTCTTCGCGCACGGGTTCCTGCCTCGCGGGCGCGGGCGAACTCGCAGCGGGAACCGGATCCTCGCGGTCACGATCGAGCACGACCGTTTGGGTCCTCTGCTCTTCCTGCCCCGGCAAAAGCACACGCTCCGAGACGATTTCATCATCGTCGGGTGGGCCGTCGAGGAAGATCGGTACCACAAGCACGACGACCAGTACGAGTACGACTGCGCCGATAATTCGCTCTTTCAATGCACGTTCCATCATGATTTGGGTCGCGAGTATAGCTGTTCCAACACGGGACCAACCAGGTAGAACGATCCCGTGATGACTATTCTGTCATTTATCGACGCTTCGCGTTGCGCTGATTCCATCGCCTCTGACAGCGAATCCGCGATCATGCAGGGTCGCCCGCAGGCATTGGCGATTCGCCTCGCGAGCTCCTCTGCAGGAACAGCTCGGTGACTTTGTGCGGTCACCGCGATCCATTGATCGACGTGTTCATCCAGCGCCAGTACGCTGCCCTCGATGTCCTTGTCGTCCAGCATGCCAACAATCACGCGCGTCGCGCCCGAGCCTCGCTGCGCCGCCAGGGTCCCGGCCAGTGCTCCAGCCGCCGCCGGGTTATGGGCGACGTCCAGCAGCCACTCCACGCCGTCCTGATGGATGCTCTGCCCCCGTCCGGTCACCAGGACAGTTGGCAGGACCGCCGCGACCAGATCGTCGCTCGCCGCGGCTTCCAGCCCAGCCGCTTTAAGGAGAGCGATGACAGCCGCCGCATTGCCGACCTGAAATTCTCCACCAAGACCTGGCTGAGGCACGCCGTCGAGCGAATAGTCCCGACCGCGAAGCAGAAGATGTGCGCCGATCTTCGCTGCATGATCGACGATCGCTTGCGGTACTGTCTCGGCGCCGAACACTGCCGGCTTGTCACTACGCATCACCCCGGCCTTTTCCACGGCAATCGTCTCGATATCCTCGCCAAGCCAGTCGCAATGATCCAGGGATACGTTGGTGATCAATACTCCCGTGGGTTCGATAGCATTGGTCGCATCCAGCCGACCACCCATTCCGACCTCGAGAATCCAGACGTCGAGCGCAGCCTCTGCAAATAACAGCAATGCCGCCACCGTACCGTATTCGAAGTACGTGAGAGGCACGCCATCACGCACGGCCTCGATCTTCTCGAATGCCGCGACAATCTCCGCATCGTCCGCGTGACGACCCCGCACTGAGATACGCTCGCGGTAGTCGATGATATGCGGCGAAGTATAGGCGCCGACACTGAAACCCGCGGCACGAAGCAGTGCGTCTGCCATTGCGACGCTTGACCCCTTGCCGTTCGTCCCGGCGACAAGCAGTACATGCTTGGGGAGCGGTAGAGCAAGGCGCTCCAACACGGCCTGTACCCGCTCCAGCCCGAGGTCGATCTCCTTTGGGGACAACGTCTCGAGCCAAGTCAGCCAATCAGGAAGTGGCGAACCGGCGGGCAGCATCAGTAGCCGATCAGGAGACGGGAACGGGGCTTGGCCGGTTTTCGAATTTAGCAAGCAGGTCGCCAATCTCATCCCGCATCTTGCGGCGATCAACGATCATGTCGATCGCGCCGTGATCGAGCAGAAACTCGCTTCGCTGGAAGCCTTCAGGCAGACGCTCGCGCACGGTTTGTTCGATGACGCGCGGACCAGCAAACCCGATCAGCGCGCCCGGCTCACCAATATTGACATCACCCAGCATGGCGAGACTTGCCGATACGCCACCGGTGGTCGGGTCGGTCAAGACTGAAACATAGGGAACACCCTTGGCGCCCAGGTTTGCCAATGCAGCCGACGTCTTCGCCATCTGCAGCAGGGAAAACAGCGCTTCCTGCATACGCGCTCCACCACTGCTCGCAAACGAGATCAGCGGCATGTTGTTCTCGGCCGCGTGGTTTGCAGCACGCGCAAACCGTTCTCCGACTACGGAACCCATCGACCCACCCATGAAAGAGAACTCAAATGCGCAGGCAACGACGGGCCGACCCATCAGTGTGCCTGTTGCCGAGACAAGCGCGTCTTTTTCGCCGGTCTTCTTCTGCGCCTGGACTATACGATCGCGGTAGCGCTTGCTGTCCTTGAACTTGAGCGGATCTTCCGGCTCCAGCTGGCTGGACAGTTCCGTCTGTGACTCGGGATCCAGGAAGAAGTCGAGACGCTTACGCGCACCGATACGCATGTGGTAAGTGCACTTCGGGCACACATGCAGGTTGCGCTCGAGTTCGTTGCGATACAGCTGCGCATCGCAGGTCGGGCACTTGATCCACACGCCCTCGGGCACCGATTTCGTTCGCTTTTCGGTGCTGATGCGCGAGGGCATTAGTTTTTCGAACCAGCTCATTGGGGAATGATATCCGTATCGCCTAACAACAGCCAGCCGCGGGCAGACCAAAAGACTCGGGGTAATCGACTCCCACGAGCGTCAGGCCGTGGGGCGGTGCAGCAATGCCTCCTGCTTTGCGGTCCCTGGATGCCAGCACTGTGCCGATCCAGTCAATATCCTGCTCACCCTGCCCAACCGCCGCGAGTGTGCCGGTGATGTTACGAACCATGTGCTGCAGAAATGCATTTGCCGTCACCTCCAGCGTCAGCCAGTCGTCGCAGCGAGTGACCGCAATTTGGCTGATCTCCCTTACCGCCGTCCTGGCCTGGCAACCGGCCGCGCGAAATGCTGAAAAATCATGCTTCCCAACCAGGTGTTGTGCGGCTTCATGCATGCGCTCGGCGTCGAGCGGTTCGTAGACCCACCATGCGCGGTCACGGTGCAGCGCGGAACGTTGCAGGCGATTGAGGATGAGATAGCGATAACGGCGCGCGGTTGCCGAAAAGCGCGCATGGAATTCGTCGTCAACAGGTTGTGCCCAGGTGACCGCAATATCGGCTGGCAGATTGGTGTTCGCGCCCAACAACCAGCCCCGATTACTGCGCTCGCTTTGGGAATCGAAATGCACCACCTGGCCGGAGGCGTGTACACCCGTGTCGGTACGCCCCGCGCAGACGACCTCCACATTCTCGTTCGCCACAATCGCGAGCGCCTCTTCGACGCGCTGCTGAACTCCGAGCCCGGTCTTCTGACGCTGCCAACCGTTGTACGACGTGCCGTCGTATTCGATGCCGAGCGCTGTGCGCATAAACGGTCGGTCTTGGCTGGCGTCTAGCTTGGCAGCGAGTCGAGCAACTGTTGAGCCTGTTGCTTCTGGCCTTCGTCGCCCTCGTCGAGCACTTCCTCGAGAATGCTGCGTGCGCCCGCCGGATCACCCATATCGACGTACGCGCGTGCCAGGTCGAGCTTGGTGCCAACCTCGGTCATCGTGCGAGCATCTTGCAGGTCGTCACTCATGTCCTCCGGAGCGATTGACATCGTCGGCACTTCCGCTGTCTCTTCGGCTATGACTGGACGTGGTTGCTCCACTGTCGCGTCATCACGAGGCTGTTCGACAGTGTCGCCTATCTCGCTAACCGCCAGGGCAGCCGTCAAGTCGTCGAGATCGAGGTCCACATCGGTTCCGGCGACAGCGGGCATTTCTCCCGTTTCATCAAGGCTCGTGTTGCCGGTGAATGCTTCGGGAGGCAGCGCTTCCGTCTTGGCGAAATCGTAGTCGTCTTCGTCCTCATCCATCGGCGCCAGCATCGTTTCGGCATCGCTGGCAATCGCGGTGTCCTCATCCATGGCGATTTCCGCATCCTCGTCACCGTAGCCCGGTGCAAGCATCGTTGCCTCGTCGTCGCCAAGACCAGCATCGACGTCCGACTGCGTGTCAACCGCAAAGTCTTCGCTGAGAATCTGTGTGCGCCCTGTCGCCTCCAGCAGGTCAATATCAAGAGACGCGTCGGTTTCTTCCTCCGCCCGCAGCATCGGGCTCGCGCCGGTCTCGTCGGGAGCCAGCCGCATACCCGTAGAATCGATGGAGTCCAGATCTTGGATATCATCCAGATTTAGTGTTTCGCTGATACTGGTTGCACCCGAATCATCGTCGGAGCCAGCGACTGAGACATCGTCCAGATCCGCCAGTGCCTCATTGATGCCTGTATCTTCCAGCGCTTCGTTCGTGCCAGTGATATCGAGATCGAGTTCGTCGAGATTGATCTCGGCGGTTGCATCTGTTTCCTGACCACTGTCCAACAGGTCCTCATCGAGAGACGGCAATTCAGAGGTACTGCCAAGGCCCTCAAACTGTTGCTCAATGGTCGGCGTCTCGACCGTGGGCTCGACCGGGGCCGGCATTTCGGCGGTCACATCAATGTCGGCGGGAGATTCTACGGTCGGGCTTTCGGCCGTATCTTCAAGATTCAGGTCAACGGACTCATCGTCGGCTGCATCGAACAGGAAGTCGACAGCGCCGTCGTCCGCAGCGGTCGCATCGGCATCCAGGTCGCCGCCGAGATCGATAATGTCCGAATCGGCGCCACTGTCACCGCCAAAGTCCATATCAAGCTCAGCCGCATCATCCATTTCCGCTTCGAAGGACAGATCCACGGCTTTGGTCGCACCAGCGACACCCGCACCGGCAAACAATGCATGGTCAGCCGCGATCTGCTGCCCCATGATCACAATCTTGTCCCACTCGGGCGATTCCGAACCGGCAAGCGCCGTATTCAACCGCGTGGCAGCGTCGATAAACGCGTCCTGATTGCCCCATACGAAGTAGATTTCACACAACTTCGACATCAATGCCTGGTCGGTCGGGTCCGCCTCGAGCGCACCATTGACCAGGTCGGCCGCCTGATCGTACAAACCGTACGCCATGTGGAAGTCGGCTTCGGCCAGCGGATCGGACTGATCGAGGTTGACGGCCGTTTCGCTGCTGAATGTGTCTTCCAGCGAACCGAACTCACCCGTATCGCCAGTGGGTTCCTCTAGCGAAGCAGGTTCCGGTGTCGGGGCTTCAATCGTGTCGTCGTCCGTCGGGCGCATACCCGATTCTTGTTCGACTACCACGATTGACTCGTCATCATGAACCGGGGCGCGCAGCGTCTCGGTCGCAGACATGGCGCCTGCGGCCAGCTCATCCTTGTCCAGGGTTTCCCACGGACTCGAGTCGTCATCTTCATCCCGGCCTCGACGTACGAACCAGAGCAGCACACCGGCCACCAGGATCAATGCCGCAACGATCTTCGTCCAGAAACTGCCGAGGATCGCCATGACGCGATCCATAATGCTCGGATCGCTGCTCGCACGCGGCGTGCGAATAACGTCGGTCGGGGCTGGCACAGGCTCGGTCACCTCGTCGTCGGCCGCCGTTGTTTCGTCGTCCACTGCCAGGTCATCGCCAGCAACGTCGTCGTCGGTGTCGGCGATCAGCTCGTCATCACCGTACAGATCTTCGTCTGCGACCTCGTCGCTCGCCGTGTCATCCACCGGCGCTTCGTAGGTCTCACCCCGAATTTCCGCCAGTTCCTGCCGCAGTGTCGCAAGTTCGTTGTCGCGAATCTCGATCAGAGACTGTTGGTCGGGAACATCGGCTGCCTCGAGGTCGGCAATACGATCCTCAATTTCCTGCTCGCGCGTCGGCGGCTCGGATGTCGCAATGTCCTCGTCATAATCAATGCCCACCGGCTCTTCGTCGGGCGGCACCAGCTGCAGGTTGGGACGCGTGTCCGTCGTCTCGTCCGGAGCTGAATAATCGGTATCCGGAGCCGTGTAGTCGGTGTCTGGAGTTGTATCTGGGTAGGCAGCGTCAGGCGACGGGACTCCCGCGCTCTCACTCCAGACCGCATTCTGGCGTTTCACCTCGGAAAACGCGTCGCCGCGACTGATCTGAAATACTTCATCGGCGCTTGGAATACGCAGCGATGCACCCGCACTCAGCCTGTTGATATTGTTGGAGAATGCGCCGGGGTTCGCTTCGAAGATTGCCAGCATTGTCTGGTTCATCGACAGGCGGCTATCCGGACGCATGCGACTCGCAATGCCCCACAGCGTGTCGCCACGCTCCACGTAGTAATCGCCGGAAGGCGCCCTTGAGTACGACGACTCGGCGGCAGGAGCCGGAGGCGGCGCTTCAGTCTCGTCACGCGCCGCGGTCGGCGGCGTTACGCGCGGCTGGGCCGGTTGCGGCTCTTCGCGTTGTACCGGTTGCGGCGCAGGTTGCTGCCGCTCGATTCGAGCCGTATCGGTTGTCGGTGCGCGCCTGGGCGCCTCGACAACAGGAGCCTGCTGGACTGCAGGTGGTGCGTAGGTCGGCGGATCCAGAAGTACCGTGTACTCACGCAGCAGGCGGCCGCTTGACCAGGTTGCCTCAACCAGGAATGTTACGAAGGGTTCGGTAATCGGGGACCGCGAACGAATCTGAACGACTGCCCCGCTGGGGCCGGTCGGCTGGACATTAAACTCGATTTCCTGCAGGAAAAACGGCCGATCGATTCCATAGCGGGCAAAGGTTTCAGCCGACGCGAGCGAAACTGTCAGGTTCGCCAGTTCTTCCGGCGTAGCCGACAGTAATTCGATTTCTGCACGCAGAGGCTCATTGAGCGCCGAGTCCAGGTTGATGTCACCCAGGCCGATGGCCCAGACCTCGCTCGACAGCAAAAGAACAAGTGCAAGCGAGATACGCGTAAGACATCGCGACATAATGTATTTCTCCAAACCCTACAAAGCCCCTTCACGACATCCAGTCAGGGCCGATATTTGCCTGCGAACTATAGCTTATAGATAGTTTTTTGCCAATATTTCAGCAATTTGGACGCTATTTAGAGCGGCGCCCTTACGTATGTTATCCGCAACCACCCAGAGGTTAATTCCACGCGGATGAGAGATGTCCTCGCGGATTCTCCCGACGAAAACAGGGTCTGTCCCGGAGCTTTCTGTTACCGCAGTCGGATATTCCCCGGTTCCCACCCCGTCAAGCACCTCGATGCCCGGGGATCCAGCCAGTAATTTCGACACATCTTCGGCCGAAATCTTGTCTCTTGTTTCGATGTGAACGGCTTCGGAATGCCCATAAAAAGCGGGGATGCGCACGGCCGTCGGATTGACGAGAATTTCCTCGTCATCGAGGATCTTGCGCGTTTCCCAGACCATCTTCATTTCTTCCTTGGTATAGCGATTCTCCAGGAACACGTCGATATGCGGAATAGCGTTGAATGCGATCTGCTTGGCATCGCCCTCAATTTCCAGTGGTCGTCCGTTCAACAGGGTCGTGGTCTGGCGCACGAGTTCCTCGATTGCACTGCGGCCAGCGCCCGATACGGCCTGGTAAGTGCACACGTTAACGCGCTCGATACCGGCGGCATCGTAAATTGGCTTAAGTGCAACAACCATCTGAATGGTCGAGCAATTGGGATTCGCGATGATGCCGCGCGTCGTGTAGTCGGCGATCGCATCCGGATTAACCTCGGGCACCACCAGCGGAATGTCATCGTCGTAACGAAACCGGGACGTGTTGTCTATGACGACGCAGCCCGCGGCCGCGGCTTGCGGCGCATATTCTTCCGAGACCGACGCACCCGCCGAAAAAAGCCCGATCTGGACCTTCGAGAAATCAAAATCGGCAAGATTCTCGACATTGAGATCCCGGTTGCCGAAAGAGACCGTCTTGCCGAGCGAGCGTTCGCTGGCCAGCGCGTGGACCTCGCCAACCGGGAATTTTCGTTCTTTCAGGATCTCTAACATGGATTCGCCCACAGCGCCGGTGGCGCCGACAACGGCGATGTCATATTTCTTACTCATTGTTCTCTCTGCTGGGTTCTCTCTGCTGGGTTCTCTCTGCTGGCTATCGCGCGCAAGGCGCGCTCCTACAAGGTGGGTGTTCCCGACTCCACGTCGGCATTCTGCGCGCGATTGCGCAGGTAGTGGTCCATGATCACGAGCGCTACCATCGCTTCGGCGATCGGTGTCGCTCGCAACCCGACACAAGGATCGTGACGCCCCTTGGTGACAATTTCGGTTTCCGTGCCACTTCTGTCGATTGTCTTGCCGGCTTTACTAATGCTGGACGTCGGCTTGAGTGCGATGCTCGTGATCAGATCCTGTCCCGAGGAAATGCCGCCGAGTGTGCCCCCGGCGTCATTCTTGCTAAAGCCGGTCGCGGACATTTCATCGCGATGCTGACTGCCGCGCTGCGACACCGCCGCGAAACCCGCGCCGACTTCGACGCCTTTGACGGCATTGATGCTCATCAATCCATGCGCGAGATCGGCTTCCAGCTTGTCGAATACCGGCTCCCCTAGCCCGGGTGGAAGCCCGCGGGCGAGAATACTGATCTTCGCCCCGATGGAATCACCCTCGTCGCGCAGGTCACTCATGAACTTGTCGAGTTCGTCGAGCTTGTCAGGGTCCGCGCAGAAGAACGGGTTGTCATTGACAATCGACAGGTCACTGGCCCGCAATTCGATAGGCCCAAGTTGCGCGACGAAACCATGAATATCGATGCCGGCCCGCTCGTTGAGATACTTGCGCGCGATCGCGCCTGCCGCGACACGCATTGCCGTTTCACGCGCCGAGGACCGCCCGCCACCACGATAATCGCGGATTCCATATTTCTGCTGGTAAGTGTAGTCGGCGTGTCCGGGACGAAACTTGTCCTTGATGTCACCGTAGTCCTTCGACCGCTGGTCCATATTCTCGATGATCAGACCAATCGGTGTGCCCGTCGTTTTGCCTTCGAATACGCCCGAGAGAATTCGCACCTGATCGGGCTCGTTGCGTTGCGTCGTATGTTTATTGCGGCCTGGCCGACGGCGATCGAGATCACCCTGGATATCGGCTTCAGAAAGCTCCATGCCTGGCGGGCAGCCGTCCACGATACAGCCGAGCGCCAGCCCATGGCTTTCACCAAACGTCGTTACGATGAACGATTTTCCAAAACTGTTGCCCGACACTTCGTTTTTACCTGCCCTGTTGCCCGATTAGCTGTAAGTCATCGCGAGTCAGAAGAAAAACACCGGCGCCACCTTGCTCAAACTCGAGCCAGACGAACGGTAACTCCGGATACGCAGCCTCCAGCGCCGGCTGACTATTTCCGACTTCGCAGACGAGTATTCCATTGTCTGTCAAAAATCGCGAGGCGTCCCGCAAAATCTTGTGTGCGCACTCCAGGCCATCATCGCCCGCCGCGAGTCCAAGTGTCGGTTCGTGCAGGAACTCGGCCGCTCGTGCGTCCATGTCAGCCTTATCCACATACGGTGGGTTACTGAGGATGAGATCGTAGCGCCTGTCACCCAGCGCCTCGAAGAAATCCGACTTGACTGACTGGACGCGGTTACCGAGACCGTGTCGCCGGATGTTTATGTCGGCAACCGCCAGCGCGTCGTCGGAAATATCGACGGCGTCGACCTGCGCTTCAGGAAAAGCGTACGCGGTCGCGATCGCAATGCACCCGCTACCCGTCCCCAGATCGACGGCGTGCCGGACTTCGCCTGGTGAGATCCACGGTGCGAACCGGTTGTGGATCAACTCGGCGAATGGCGAGCGAGGGACCAGTACGCGCTCGTCGACGTAGAATTCGAGCCCCGCAAACCAGGCCTGGTTGATGAGGTAGGCCACGGGCACCCGCTCATCAATGCGTCTCGCCGCAAGCACTTCGACCGCGGCAACCTCTTCATCCGTCGCGACCTTCGCGTAGACAGCTGGCGCTTCCTCGTGCGACAGGCCGAGCACGCAGAATACGAGCCACGCGGCTTCGTCGATCGCATTGTCCGTGCCGTGCCCATAGGTCAGGTCGGAGGCCTCGAATCGACCTGCGATCCTGCGAATGAGTTGCTCGACGTTCATGCCGCGCGAATCTATCACGCTCATGGTCGTTCTGCCTGTAGAATTGCGGTCTCAATCCGCAAGTTTTCATTATGAACCCAAAACAATTCATCATCGCCATCGTGCTCGGCCTGGCATTGGCCGCTGGTACATTATTCGCCTTGCGAATGCAGGTGCCGTCCGAACCCAGGTTTGCGCTGGTCTTGCCTGCTCCCGACCCGGTGGCGGAGTTCTCTCTATTGAACCAGCACGGCATGCCCATCGACCAGACAGTATTTGAAGGCCAGTGGGACCTTGTGTTCTTCGGGTTCACTCATTGCCCGGATGTTTGTCCGACGACGTTGCAGGTCCTCGCAGCCGCGAGAGCGACACTGCAGGAGAATGGGCAAGTACCATTGCCGCGTATCGTCCTGGTCAGCGTGGATCCGGAGCGCGACACGCCCGAACTTATGCGGCAGTACGTCAATTATTTCGGAGAAGGCAACCTGGGCATTACCGGTACTCTCGACGAAATCACGAAACTAACGTCCGGGCTGGGCATCTATTTCGAAAAGCACGCACAGAACGGTGATGATTACGGTGATGACTATGCTGTCGACCACACAGCCGCAGTGCTGGTCATTAATCCTGCTGGTGGCTTCGCGGCCTTATTCAGCGGCCCGCATGTGATCGACAACTACGTTCACGATTTGCCGCTCGTCATGGGAGGCAACTGATGCGCCTGACACTCCTGCTGTTGACCTTATTTCTATCTGCCTGCGGTAGCCCGAAGGCACCACTCGTCATTAGTGAATTGGAGATCACCAAACCAATGCCCGGCATGCACATGAGTGCCGGTTATTTCGTGATCACCAATCAGACGGACGAGACAGCGCGTATTACGAGAGTCTCCAGCCCCCAATACGAAGCCGTCGAAATTCATGAGACAACAGTTACAGACGGGATCTCACGAATGCGCGGACTCGAGGCCCTCGAGATTCCCGGGCGATCCAGCCTTGTCCTCGAGCGAGGCGGCAAACACCTCATGCTCATGCGCCCACGTGACCTGGAGGATACCGTGACATTGCAATTTTTCAGTGGCGACCTCCCGGTACTGTCCGTCAATTACTCTTTTACGAAGGACGAACGAAAATGAAGGCGAGCGCGTTTGTCCTGTTGCAGCATATTATTCCTCGCCACTGGCTAACGGCCATCATCTGGCGCGTTGCCAGGATCCGACACCCGCGCATCAAGGATTTCCTGATTACTCAATTTGCCCGTGCGTTCGACGTTGACCTCGAGGAAGTGAAGCTGGACGTCCCCGGCGACTTCGCGACGTTTAACGACTTCTTCATCAGGGAACTCGCGGACGGAGCACGGCCGATTGACGACGACCTGGACACCATCGTTTCCCCTGTCGATGGGACAGTCTCGGTGGCTGGAGCAGTTCGTGCCGACAGTATCTTCCAGGCGAAAGGTATCGACTATTCGCTGGGCGACTTGCTGGCCACTGACCTTGACGAAGCGGAGCATTACGTGGACGGCAACTTCGCGACGATCTACCTCGCGCCGTACAACTACCATCGCGTGCATGCGCCCATCGCGGGCGAACTGGTCGCGGCGCGTTATGTGCCGGGCGATCTGTTCAGCGTCAATGAAGCAACGGTTTCGCGTCTCGACGGCCTGTTCCGTCGCAACGAGCGCCTGGTCATGCACTTGCACACGGAATTTGGGCCGGCGGTCGTGATATTTGTTGGTGCATTGAATGTTGGCAGCATCAGTACGCCCTGGACGGGCGAGATTCGGCCGCGGAAGGACGGTGTGGTGGATGTACTCGACATTGCCGGGTACCCGGCGAAGGTCGACAAGGGCGACCTGCTCGGTTGGTTCAACATGGGCTCGACAGTGATCCTTCTGTTCCCGAAGGGCGTCTGCGAGTGGGACGATGACCTTGAGCCCGGTGAAACCCTGCGCATGGGCGAGGAAATAGGCGAGCTGCGGGACCAGGCTGGATGACAGACTGGCGACCGGCATCCGGGCCGGCGGCGGCGGCAAGCCGGGCCGCAATGATACGCCGCATTCGCGAGTATTTCCTGGCAGAGGACGTGCTCGAGGTCGACACGCCAGCACTGAGTCCGTTTGCTGTCAGTGACACTCAGATCGAGAGTTTGTCTGTGACCGAGAGTGTGATCGGAGGCGCGCCGCTGTATCTGCACACGTCGCCCGAGTTCTGCATGAAGCGGCTGCTTGCGGCGGGGTACCCCGACATCTTCTCCATTTGCCGAGTGTTTCGTGATGGTGAGGCCGGGCACCAACACCAACCTGAATTCACGATGATCGAGTGGTACCGCCTCGGCATGAGCCTTGCGGATATCATCGATGACACTGTGTCACTCATCAGCAATACGCTTGATGAACATGGCCCCGACCAGGCACCGGTCATCATCGACTACGTTGATGCAATGCGAGATACCTGTGGCGTGAATATACGGACGGCGGACTGCGAAGCGCTGGCCGATGCCGCCGGTGCCGACGATGCGCTGCGGGCATCGCTGGGCGATGAGTCCGATGATTGGCTGGATCTGCTACTGGCAACGCGAGTCGTACCTTCTTTTGCGGCAGATCGCCTCACCGTGTTGCGGCACTATCCCTCGAGCCAGGCCGCGCTCGCGCGACTCTGCCCTGAAAACCCGGAGGTTGCCGATCGCTTCGAGGTGTTTCTCGGGCCAGTGGAACTGGCAAATGGTTACGTAGAACTCGCGGACTCTGCCGAGCTTGCCGCACGAATCGCCCGGGACAACGAGACCCGCAGGCAGCGCGGCCGCCCTGTCCGACCTGTCGATACGGGCTTGCTGGCGGCGCTGGACGCCGGACTCCCCGACTGCGCAGGCGTGGCCATGGGCATTGAACGCTTGCAAATGCTGCATGACAAGACGGACGATATACGGAACGTCATTACTTTCGCTTTTGAACCCAACAATGATTGAAACCGACTACAAGCTGCTGAACTCACAATTGCAGGCGTTGCTGGGCGAGGAAGCAGACGCGCTTGCTGCGGCCGCCAACTTCGTGGGCCTGCTCTATAACGCCATCGACGAGATCAACTGGCTCGGCATCTATGTGTTGCGAGGCGATGAACTGGTGTTGGGACCCTTTCAGGGCAGACCAGCCTGTGTACACATAGCGCTCGACGAAGGTGTCTGCGGTGCCGCCGCATCAACGCTGCAGACTCAGCGTGTCGCCGACGTGCACGCGTTTCCAGGACACATCGTCTGCGATCCGGATTCGCGTTCGGAACTCGTCGTGCCACTCGTGTCGCACGGAAACCTGATTGGCGTTCTGGATATCGACAGTCCGGTCACCCGCCGTTTTTCGGAGGCCGACCAGATCGGTGTTGAATTGCTGTGTGAGTCGTTCTGCACGCTGCAGGAAGCGCGCAAGTACTTTATTTGACGCGGGACACGTATTCGCGCGAACGAGTATCAACCCTGATAACTTCGTTCTGATCAACAAACAACGGTACCCGAACGACGGCTCCTGTCGACAATGTCGCCGGCTTGACGCCGCCGCTTGCGGTATCGCCCTTCACACCCGGATCGGTTTGTGTAATTTCAAGTTCGACGAAATTCGGTGCGGTCACTATCAACGGCGAATTGTTCCAGAGCGTAATTAAGCAAATATCGCCATCGCTAATCCAGTCCTTTGCATCGCCGACCGCACTCGCGTCGGCCGCATACTGCTCAAACGTATCCTGGACCATGAAATGCCAGAACTCGCCGTCTGCGTAGAGGTACTGCATATCGGTATCGACGACGTCCGCAGCTTCAACCGACTCACCGGATTTGAATGTCTTGTCGACCGTCTTGCCGGTCTTGAGATTCTTAATGCGGACCCGGTTAAACGCCTGGCCTTTGCCGGGCTTGACGAATTCGTTTTCGACGATGATGCAGGGATGGCCGTCGATAATGATCCGGAGGCCGGATTTGAACTCGCTGGTGCTGTAATTTGCCATGTTTTCGCTCTTGGAGGTCGATCCACCGATTGGCGGCGAGGCGCTATGATACCGGAGTCGCAGATCGGTTCCAGTCGTATTTTCGGCCCTTTTCCACGCCAATCCACCCCGAAACTTGATTCATGTCACGGTTTTGACCTCCGGGTCGCGACACCCCTGCCCGCAGTGTCTAAACTCCGAAGTTCTTAACAGAATATGGACATTCACGGGAAACACCCGGTTTACCAGGGAATTGGATTTGGACGGGCGCCATAGCATCTCAATTGCAGTCCTGACTGAAAACAGGGACGACGTAGAGCTGATCAACAGTGCATTACGCGACGCGGGTCACGCGGCGCACTGCCATTGGACAGCCAGCCCCGTTCGGCTTGCCGATACCCTGGCCGCCGAAAATGTCGAATTACTGATTCTCAACTGTGACAGCTACCCCGACTCAATTCGCCAGGTCGTCAAACAGAAGGATCGCTACAACCCTGAAGTGCCCGTGATCGCCATGCAGGAAACGGCGGGTGAAGCGGAGATCGAAACCGCGATGCGCTCGGGTGCATGCGACCTCGTATCCCTGGGCCTCAAGACCCGGCTTCAATCGGTCGTCTCGCGCGAGTTGCGGGCTCTGAGAGTCGAGCGAGCTCTGAACTCCACGTTGCAGAACGCGACCCAGTACAAACGACAGCTCAAGGATCACATGGAGGTGTCGGCCAGTTCCTACGCACTGGTACAGGAAGGGATTTTCACCGAGGTCAACGACGCCTGGTTGGCCCAGTTCAAGATCAAAGAGAAAGACGAGTTGCTCGGACTGCCGGTCATGGACAACTTCGAACCCGAAAGTCAGGCCGCACTCAAAGGTGCGCTGGTGGCAACGATCGCTGGCAAATGGCAGAAGGGCGAAAAACTCATCGTCAAGGCACATATTGACTCTGGTGATGCTGAAGAGCTGCACCTGGAGTTCCGTCGGATCGACCTCGAAGACGGCCCG
>JAACFG010000191.1 GCA_009937605.1 Gammaproteobacteria bacterium
TGCACCAGGGTTTCGGCGTCTCGAGCCAGCGTGCCCGGGTGACAGGACACGTAGACGATCCGTTCCGGCTTGAACAGGTGCATCCTCGTCACGACTTCGGCCGCACCGCTGCGCGCCGGATCGAGCAGCATCCGATCCCAGCCCTCCCGAACCCAGGCTTCCGTGCCGTCGATCTTGCTGAGATCCGCGACCCGGAATGTGACATTATCGAGCCCGTTGCGCGCCGCGTTCTCAGTCGCGCGCTGTACAAGGGTCTGGTCGCCCTCAACGCCCAGCACCGTGCCGGCCTGACGGGCCAACGGCAGCGAAAAATTGCCGATCCCGCAGAAGAGATCGAGCACTCGATCCTCCGCGCCAGCGTCCAGCTGTTCCACGGCAAAGTGCACCATCCGCCGATTGATCTCACTATTGACCTGCACGAAATCGATGGGCTCGAAGTCCACGCGGATATCGAACTCCGGCAACGTATAGAACAGGGACTCGTCTACCACGTCCGGATACAACAAGGCGACAGTGTCCAGGCCACCGGTCTGCAGGTAGATACGCAGATCATGATCCGCGCCAAATGTTCGCAGCAGCGAAATGTCCGTATCGTTTGGCGGATCCAGGACACGAAAAACCAATGCGATGGCGTTCTCGGCCACCGCTACTTCAATCTGTGGCAAACGCGCTCGAATCGACAATCCACCGATCAACTCGCTTAAACCCGCAATCATCGAATCCAACGGTTCGGCGAGGACTTCGCAGCGATTCATGTCCGTAATAAACGGCGCGTGGCGCTCACGAAACCCAACGAGGGTGCGACCTTTTCCAAACACGTCCTTGACCGCGAGCCGCGCCCTGCGACGATAGTTCCACACGGGCCCTGTCATCGGCTCCAGCCAGGTTTCAGGCTCGACCCGACCAATTCGTTCGAGGTTATCCCTGAGTGTCTGGGCCTTTATGGCACGTTGCTGGTCTGTACTGACGTGCTGCAGCGAACAGCCACCACATCGCCCGAATGCCTCGCACTTCGCCTCGATCCGGTCCGGCGACGCTTCGTGAACTTCCAGCAGTTCGGCCTCATCGAAATTACGGCGGGACTTTCGCCGTATGAACGTGACGGTTTCTCCTTCGAGCGCGCCCGCAACGAAGGTCTTTTTGCCATCGCAATCGGCAATGCCTCGACCGTCATGTGCAACTGCCCCGATCGTGGCCGTTTCCGGCTCGCGACGTTTTTTCTTGCGTGCCACGCTCAGCTACTCTCGGGCCAGGCCGCAAGGAATTCGTTGAGATGCGGCAGGTCCATCCCGGCGAGCGTGTCGCGCACCAACGCGTACTCGCGCTGCAGGTCTTTGTCGTCCAGGTTGCCGCGCATGTACTCAAAGCGCAGATAGACCAGCCAGGTGTTCAGTACGTCGGTCTCACAGTAGTCGCGGATCTCCTTGATGCCGCCCGCGCGATAGGTATCCCATACTTTTGCGCCGCTCATACCCAGCTTACCCGGAAACCCGAGCATGACAGCGATTTCATCGAGTTTCGCGAACGCACGATTGTTGAAATTCGCGAGCACGTCCATCAGGTCGACATGCCGCCAATGGTACCGGCTCAGGTAGTTATTCCACTTGAAGTCGCGATCCGATTCGCCATGCTCCCAGTAGCGCGGCGCCTGTATCCCGTGCTTGAGGGCTCGGTAATGAAGGACCGGCAGGTCAAAGCCGCCCCCATTCCATGAAATCAGGTCAGGTGAATATCGATCCACTCCATCAAAAAAACGCCGCACCAATTCGGCCTCGTCCGACGCTTCGTCACCGAGAGTCCAGACTTTGAATGTGTCTGCCGTACGAAAGGTCACCGATATGGCAACGATGCGGTGCTGGTGCAGCGGCAGAAAATCGTGACCGACAGCCTGTTGACGCTTGAACATCATCGCCGTGGCGACGTCTTCGTCAGACAATCCGTCAAGATCGAGTAACGCTCGCCCAAGTTCGACGTCCGGTACGGTTTCAATGTCAAATGAAAAGCAATGCATGATGCTATTCCCTGTGTTCCGCATTCTCGACGACAGCGAACGCCATGATCAGGCCCGCATCATCGGTGAGGCTAACGTGACCGGAGCCAATGCCCAGCCGCGCGCATACACGACTGCCGCGCTCCGACCACACAATCACCGGGCGACCCCAGGTGTTGTTCAGAATGCCGACGTCCCGTAACCAGACGCCGTGTGCGAATCCGGTACCCATCGCCTTTACCGTGGCTTCTTTTCCGGCGAACCGCATCGCCAGGAAACGCACAGGGTTTTTGCTGCGGGCGTAAAGCTCGAGCTCCTCATCCATCAGGATTCGTCGTGCAAAATGATCGCCGTAACGATCGTATATGCCCTGGACGCGACTCAATTCGACGATGTCGGTGCCAATTCCGAAGATCATCGACTCGTCACTCTTCGCGCGCTTCGAGCATTCTTTTCTTCATCTCGCTGACAGCAATTGACAGGCCATCAAAGACCGCGCGCGCAACGATGGCGTGCCCTATGTTCAGTTCAACGATCTCCTTGATACACGCAATCGGCTTGACGTTTTCGTAATGCAGGCCATGACCGGCATTGATAATCAGACCGAGCCCATGCCCGTAGGTGGTGGCATCGACGATACGCTGGAGCTCGGCGGCGCACTCGTCGCCTTCCGTATCCGCGTATTTGCCAGTGTGCAGTTCGACGACAGGCGCCCCCGCTGCGACGGCCGCATCGAGTTGGGCGCTATCCGGATCAATGAAAAGTGACACACGAATGCCTGCATCGGCCAACTCCTGACAAGCGGCGCGAACC
This sequence comes from Gammaproteobacteria bacterium, assembly GCA_009937605.1. Taxonomy (GTDB): domain Bacteria; phylum Pseudomonadota; class Gammaproteobacteria; order Steroidobacterales; family Woeseiaceae; genus UBA1847. The sequence continues at coordinate 2,804 of JAACFG010000191.1, forward strand.
TTGTCCAGCTGCCCTGCGACATCGAGACCGCCTTCTGTCGTGAGTTCTTCCCGTTTTTCCGGCACCAGGCAAACGTCTGTCGGTCGCACGCGTTTCGCGATGGCGACCATCTCGTCGGTCACAGCCATCTCGAGATTCATATGCGTCTTCATGACCTTGTTGATCTCGTCGAGGTCATGATCCTGTATGTGGCGCCGGTCTTCGCGCAGGTGCACGGTGATACTGTCTGCACCTGCCGTTTCAGCGAGGCGCACTGCATCGGCCGGCCGCGGGTAGGTTGTACCGCGCGCCTGGCGGAGCGTCGCCACATGGTCGATGTTTACGCCGAGGAGTATTGGCTTCACGTCACTCATCAAGGGGCTTCCGATCCTGAGAAGGCGCAATTCTACCGCGATGTATCTCACGCAGCACCTTGCGGCTCTGCAGTTCCTTGCCCCCGAGGTGGTGCGTAACGGCGGCGCGCAACAGGCGATTTGCGGATCGCAGCACCTCGGGGTCGTCGAACTCCCGAGCGGCGATGGCAAGCAGCATAGCCCCCCGAAATACCAGCGGGCCATCGGACCTTGCCACAGGTACCGGCCCCTGATCGATGCGGTACTCGTAATTGCCAGCCGGATCGATCTTGTCGCCCGTCCCGGCCTCGTGCCCGAGATTCACGGCATAGCCAAGCAGGCTTAGCAACTCGAGCTCAAAGTTACGCAGGCAGGAGGCAATGTCCGCGTCGCTGCAAAGAGACGGGATCGTTTGCGAGTAGAGCTCGAATATTTCGGGCTGCGGATCGTGGCGATGCAGAAAATACAGCAGCAACTCATTGACGTAATAGGCCGACATCAGGGCATCGCCCTTTAGTCCCAACGGCGGGCCGTTGGCCTCGGCGCCCGTGAGCGTGCCAAGATCCGACTTGGCCACCCACGACACACGCAACGGCATGAACGGCCGTAACAGGCCGGCCAGCCTGGATTTCGAGCCGCGACTCGCACGCGCCACCAGCGCGACCGCACCGAAGTCGCGGGTTATCACATCGATGATCTGGCTGGAATCGCGAAAAGGACGCCGGTGCAGAATGTACGCAGGCTGTTGCTGTACGCGCCTCGAATTGCTCATCGACACACGGCTACGGCGATTCGTAGCCGAGATTCAGGAGATCCTGCTCGTTGTCGGCCCAGTTGCTCTTGACCTTGACCCACATCTCCAGGTGCACATTTCGCTGCAATTGCTCTTTGAGCTCAAGCCTTGCCGCCCTGCCCACTTTCTTGAGTACACTGCCGTTCTTGCCAACCACGATGCCTTTCTGACTGTCGCGCTCGACCCAGATGATCGCATTGATTGCGACGCCGCTCTCCTCTTCGAGATAGCGTTCAATCTGCACCGTGAGTCCATACGGCAATTCCTGGTGCAACAACAACGTGAGTTTTTCCCGAATAATCTCGGACGCGTGAAATTCCAGGCTGCGGTCCGTATGCATGTCTTCGGGAAACAGCGGTGGAGACTCGGGCAAAAACGGCGGCAACATTTCCATGAGCTTGTCGAGATAGTCATGCTTCAGGGCTGAAACGGGAATGATTTCCGCGAACTCCCGGCGTGCCGACATCAATGCCAGCGCGTCAAGCAATTTCTCTTTCGGGTGCACCTTGTCCACTTTGTTGAGCACCGCAACGACCGGCGTCTGAACCTGCGCCAGACGATTCAATACATCATCATCTTCGCCAGTCCAACTAGTCGCGTCACTGACGAAAAGTATGACGTCGGCATCAGCCAGTGCGTTCGCGGCCGTGCGATTCATCATCCGGTTCATTGCCTTCCCGGCTTTGCGATGCAGGCCCGGTGTATCGACAAAAATAATCTGCGCTTCCGCCGACGAGTGAACGGCGAGAATTCGATGACGCGTCGTCTGTGGTTTGGCCGTGACGATGCTGACTTTTCGTCCCATAACAGCGTTAATCAGCGTCGACTTGCCCACATTTGGCCGCCCGATGACGGCAACCAGGCCGCAGCGGTGTTCACTCACGGGCTTTCTCCTGAAAGAATGCCGAGCATTTCGCTGGCCGCACGCTGTTCGGCCCTGCGGCGTGAGGTCGATTGGCCTTCAGTGGTTTGCGAGAGTTCGATCACGGTGCACGACACAACGAATCTCTGTCGATGATCCTTGCCACTGACACTGACAAGATCGTATTTGGGAAGTGACAGTTTGCGCGCCTGCAGCCACTCCTGCAAACGGGTTTTCGGATCGCGCAGATCTTCGTCATCGGGCATCGCGTTGAGTCGTTGCTCGAAAATGCGATCGACGAGATCTTTAGCAGCATCGAACCCGGAGTCGAGGTAGAC
>JAACFG010000050.1 GCA_009937605.1 Gammaproteobacteria bacterium
GACCACACCGAGCATTCGCGCGGACGGGCGCCGCCAGGTCCTGGAAGGACATACGACACTCGAAGAAGTGTTGCGTGTAACTCGCGAAGACTAGAGGCCAGGGCCTGTCCGTGCCATCGTTGTCCGCCCTGTTGCGACAGAAAGAACGCCAATCAAGGCGCGAGGAGAGAGGTTTGGTAGCTCCAAATAATCGACGAGCAACGCCGAGTGGCGTTCTTTCTGTCGCAACCCGCGTGGCCGGGGCCGTTTCCCCGCCGGCGGCGTTATCGTTCGCTTATGCAGCGATGCTGCACATCACTCACTCTGCCTTGCCGGACAAGAAAACGGCCCTCGGCAGGGTGCACAACGATGGCACGGACAGGCCCTAGATGGGAGCCTTCGAATACGTAGCGATGGACCAATCGGGCAAGCAGTCCAAGGGCGTGCTCGAGGGGGATACACCGAAACATGTGCGGCAGATATTGCGGGATCGCAAACTGCTCCCGGTCAGTGTTAGCGAGGTTGCGCAAAAGGAAGCCCGGCGCCAACGCACTTTTTCGTTTCGACGAGGTTTGTCATCCGGCGAACTCGCACTGATAACCCGGCAACTCGCTTCCCTGTCCCAGTCGGGCTTGCCGCTCGAAGAAGCTCTACTCGCTGTCGCGCAACAGAATGACCAACCACGTAGCAAGAGCATCCTGCTTGGCGTCCGCGCGAAGGTGATGGAAGGCCACTCACTTGCGGATGGTTTTAGCGAGTTTCCGCAGGCATTCCCGGAACTCTACCGTGCGACCGTCGCCGCCGGCGAACAGTCGGGGCACCTCGATGTGGTGCTCGAGCGGCTTGCTGATTACACCGAGGCACGGCAGGAGCTGCGGCAGCGCATTACCAACGCCATGGTTTACCCGATCGCACTTGTCGTTATGGCTGTCGGTATTATCAGTTTCATGCTCGCGACCGTCGTTCCGAAAATCGTCAATGTCTTCGAAAACACGTCGGCCGAACTGCCTGCGCTGACGACCGGTATGATCGCCACCAGCGACTTTCTTCGCGACTGGTGGTTTATGGTGATCATTGGCTTCCTGGCCGTTTCCTGGCTCACCTGGTGGATACTGCAAAAAGAAGGGCCACGCCGGCGTTATCACAGTGCGCTACTGCGCACGCCAATTATTGGCCGGCTAACACGCGGCGTTAACACGGCCCGCTTCACACGGACCCTAAGTATTCTTGCGGGCAGTGGTGTACCGATTCTCCAGGCCCTGACGATTTCTGCCGAGGTCATCGAGAACGTGCCCATGCGCGACGCCGTTACCGAGGCAACCATACGCGTGCGCGAAGGCGCGTCAATCAGCAAATCGCTGGATGCGAGCAAGCTGTTTCCTCCCATGATGATCCACCTCGTGTCGAGCGGTGAGGCTGGCGGCAGACTCGAGGAAATGCTGACACGTTCGGCCGCCGGGCAGGAACGCGAAGTCGATGGGCTCATCGCCGCGCTGCTCGGTATTCTGCAGCCGCTGCTTATCGTAATAATGGGCGCGATTGTTCTTACGATTGTGCTTGCAATTTTGCTCCCAATCTTTGAAATTAATAACCTGGTTAAATAGCTCCTGGCGGCCCTGTTTATTGTGGGGAACATACAATGATCGGTGACAACGGCGATAAAGACGAAATTGAACTCGACGATGTAGACGACAGTCTGGACGAAAGTTTGGACGACTCACTGGACGAGGATGTGTCCCCCGATGCGATGCCGGATATTGGTGGCGATACGGTCATTGACGTTTCCGGGGAGCTCGAGGCAATCGTCGAGAAGCTGGAAAAGGAAGATCCCGACGAGGCTGCGCACAGGCGCGCAGTGCGCAATCGTCTCGAAGAGATTGCCGAGAAGCGTAACGCCGATCTCGACAGCACTTTCAACATCGATCTTGACGACGACCTCTAGGGCCCGTTCGTACTAACGAAAGTCCCGTGATTGCACACTCAGATCGCCGAGCAAATCGGAGTGATCGAATAACTGCCGTGCGACCACATGTATCACCTGCCCTTCTATCTGTAACTCCCCGGCAACACCGAGCAAGCGGGCGTTGAGCAACGCTGCGCGATACTGCTCCGCTATCTGTTTCCACAGCACAAGATTGATCTGTCCGGTTTCGTCCTCAAGTGTCACAAAAATTACTCCACTTGCTGTACCAGGACGCTGCTTGGTGATCACCAGCCCTGCAACATTGACCTTGTGACCATCGCCCAACACCGGCAGTTGTTGCGCCTGCACATAGCGGTAACGATCAAGATGCCGGCGTAACAGGCAGATTGGATGGCGCTCCAGTGTCAGGCCGGTACTTCGATAGTCCGCAACAATGTTTTGCCCTTCAGTCGGCTTCTGCAGCAAGGGTGTCGCCTCGTAACGCGCGATGTTCGGAAACAGCGGCATGGGCTTCTCGGCACCGGCGACGGCCCAGCGTGCGCGGTGTCGGTCCCCTGAGAGCGGCTGTAACGCACCTGACGACGCCAATACGCCAAGCTCGCGCTGGACCAGCCCGGCTCGCTCGAGCAGGGCCTGCGCCTGCGTGTACTCACCAGCAGCGCGCTCGCTGACAATGCGCTGACCGGCTTCCTCGGACAGGCCTTTGACCAACCTGAGCCCGAGGCGCAGCGTTGCTGCGCCGCTTTCGTCCGCTTCAAGCGAACAGTCCCAGTCACTGTGATTGATATCGACCGGCCGAATGCTGACATCATGGCGCTGTGCATCCTGAACAAGTTGCGACGCCGAGTAGAAGCCCATTGGCTGGCTGTTCAGAAGTGCGCAGGTGAACGCCGCGGGCTCGTGACACTTAAGCCACGACGAGACGTATACAAGCAAAGCGAAACTCGCTGAATGCGACTCGGGAAAACCATACTCACCGAACCCCAGGATCTGCTGAAAAATCTGGCGCGCGAAGCCTTCGTCGTAACCACGTTCGCGCATCCCGTTAATCAGCTTTTCCTCGAATGGCCCAAGCCCGCCACGCCGTTTCCAGGCGGCCATGGCACGGCGCAGTCGATCCGCCTCGCCCGGCGTAAACCCGGCGGCCACCACGGCGAGCTGCATGACCTGTTCCTGGAAGATCGGGACGCCCAATGTCCTCTGCAACACCCCCTTCACTTCCTCACTTGGGTAGTCAACGGCCTCTTCGCCATTTCGGCGCCTGAGATACGGGTGCACCATGTCACCCTGGATTGGCCCGGGACGAATAATTGCCACTTCGATAACGAGGTCGTAGTAACAACGTGGACGGAGCCGCGGCAGCATCGTCATCTGCGCGCGTGATTCAATCTGGAAGACGCCCATTGTGTCGCCAGCGCAGATCATGTCGTAGACCACCGGGTCTTCGGCTGGCACCGTGGCCAGCGTGTACTCACGACCATCGAAGCCCCGGATCAAATCGAAACTCCGGCGAATTGCCGTCAGCATGCCGAGGCCCAGTACGTCGACCTTCAGAAGACCGAGATCCTCCAGGTCATTCTTCTCCCACTGGATAACCGTGCGATCCGGCATCGTCGCATTCTCGACGGGCACGAGTTCGTGCAACGGCGCATCGGAAATAACAAAACCACCAACATGCTGCGACAGGTGCCGCGGAAAACCAATCAGTTCTCCGACGAGATACAACAAGCGTTTGATGATGGGACTATCGGGGGCCAGACCTGCTTCGAGGATACGGCTATCGTCGACCTTGTGACCGTCCCACCATTGCATTGACCGCGACAGGCGGCCTACCTGCAGGTCACTCAGCCCCAGCACCTTGCCAACATCTCGCAGCGCGCTGCGCGGCCGGTAGGTGATAACAGTTGCCGCAAGCGCTGCGCGCTCGCGTCCATACTTCGCATAGATATACTGGATAACTTCTTCACGGCGCTCGTGTTCGAAATCGACATCGATGTCGGGTGGCTCGTTACGCTCTTTTGAAATAAACCGCTCAACGAGCATCTCCATCCGCGCCGGATCGACCTCTGTTATTCCAAGGCAAAAACAAACCGCAGAATTCGCGGCCGATCCGCGCCCCTGGCACAGGATGTCCTGTGAGCGCGCAAACGCAACAATGTCGTATACGGTCAAAAAGTACGGCTCGTATTTAAGATCCGCGATGAGCGCCAATTCATGCTCTATGAGTTTCGCTACTTTGTGCGACACCCCTTGTGGCCAGCGCCGCCGCATCCCTGCTTCGGTCAACTTGCGCAAGTACGTCGCAGACGTTTCACCCTCAGGAAGGATTTCGTTCGGGTATTCGTAGCGCAACTCATCGAGTGAGAAGTCGATGGCATCGGCAATACGCACAGATTCTTCGAGCAAATCGGCCGGGTAGATACGTTGCAATACATCGAGCGAACGCAGATGCCGTTCACCATTCGGATACAGGGCAAAGCCGGCATTGTCGATCGTGGTGCCATGACGTATTGCCGTCACTGTATCCTGCAATATGCGCCGCGCCCGGCAATGCATGTGCACATCACCGCTGGCGACAAGCGGCAACTTGAGTCGCCGCCCTTCCTCGCGCAACCTCGCGAGTTGTTCGCGCTGCCGCCCATCCGCCAATAACTCAACAGCAATCCACAAACGATCGCGAAATGTCTCTCGAATCCAGTGATCTTCAACATCGAGTGTGTAATCCTGATCGGGAACCCACAACACGAGGCAATCCGGCAGGCCGTCCTCGAAAGCAAGACGCGTTAGCTCATAACGGCCTTTCTCCGCGGCACGGCGTGCCGTCGTGATGAGACGGCATAGCGACGTATAGCCGTTCTGGTTGCGAGCGAGTGCGACCAACTTGCGGCCGCTGCGCAAACGCAGTTCCGAACCAATGATCAGTTTTTTTAATCCAGCCTCTTTGGCAACTGCATGTGCACGCACGACACCCGACATCGAACATTCATCCGTGATCGCGAGCGCCTCGTAACCGAGTTTTGCCGCGGTCTCGACGAGCTCTTCGGGATGCGAGGCACCGCGCAGGAAGGTGAAGTTACTGAGCGCGTGTAATTCGGCGTAGCGACTGCTGGAAGCCATCTCCTAACCGAAATAACCATGCAGGTACCAGGATGAGGTGCGATTACGATTCCGAAACACCCACAACCGCCTGCCATCCTGGCCGGCTGCTGTGTAGTAATCACGGGAAATACCATCCTCATCCCACCAACCGGTTTCGAGGCGCTCGGGACCGTCGATGAATCGCAGACGACAGCCCTGGTGGATGGGACAACCACTGTCCGCGGGCAGCAAAGCGGGCTCGGGCAGCATCCATAGCGGACGCTCCAGGTACTGTGCGGGCTCGTCCAGCGTATTACTCGACCAGTCCGAGAGCAGGCTTTGGGAGCGCCAGGCATAGTGCGGCCGGTGTTCGGCCACCATGGAGGTGGCCTGCACAGATTGGTCACCAATACGTGCAATGAGCCGCTCCGCGAGTTGCGTGATTGAAAAACGTCGTTGCTGTTCCCCGGGTTTACCGTGAAAACTTAAGGCTCCCGACTCCGCCTGCAGCGCTTGTGCCATGCCACTGCGCAAGCGCACGGCGATCACCGGTTCAGGCAACACCAAGTGCTCGAAACGAATACCCAGCAATTCGAACCAGTGGCTGGCCGAGCGTTCTGCCTGTGCACAACCGAGACGCAGTTCTGTCGCCGGCCCCTTCAGATGGAAAAAACTGAAACACAAACGTTGAGTGCCCGTTTGGCGCGCAAGCAAAAACTGTTCATGTGACTGCAGCAGTTCGTTGCAAATATTGAGCAGCACCTCACGATCGACTTGCTCCTCGGTCATCTCGAAATCCGCACAAAACCGCTCCGGAGAACGCCAGGAATTACGGGGGTCCGGTAAATGCCCCAGCGCCCGATCGAGCGCGAGCAAATACTCGGCACCAAAACGCCGTGTAAACCCTTCTCGCGGCAGACGCAGGCAATCACCAACCGTGGTCACGCCCATGCCTGTCAGTGCCTCGCACAACGCGGCCGGCCAATTGAGGCAGGCAATCGACAGTTTGCGTAATGCCGGCACAAGGTTAGTTTCATCTCGTATGCAGGCACGGCGCCCGGAACGGGCCAGCCAGGTTGCCGCAAGCGGCGTCGGGGCAATCGCAGGCATCGCCGTAAACCCGAGTTCCCGCAGCCCCCTGGAAATTTTTTGCCGTAATGCCTGCAAACCATCAAACAAACACAGGCTGCCCGCAATCTCGAGCAGCAACACATTGTGATCGGCAATGGAGACGAATGACGAGAATTGTTCCAGCCAGGTTGCCAGTCCTTCAAGTGCCTGTTGCTCGCGGAGCAAACTGCGCTCTTCGAGTTCGAGGGCTGGCAGCAATGCAAGCGCTGCACTGGCGGTCTGCCCTGGCATCACGCCGGCAGCACGGGCATCGGCATCGGCCAACAGGATGCGATGGATACCATGCTGCTCCTCAACCACTGCTGTGGGAGCCCGCCTTGCGGGCGACGGCAACGGCCTTTGGCCGTTGTCGCGCGTAAGACGCGCTCCTACATCCAGTGGCAGATGCGGCAGCCATACGCAAAACCAGAGCCGTGGGAACTCGCCTTGCGGGCGAAGCGCAGCGGCAGCCGCAAGGCTGCTATCAAGCCGCGGTTGCTGATGTGACTTCCTGTTGTCGCCCGCAAGGCGGGCTCCTACAAGCGGCAGGTCCTGCTGTACCGCAAGGGAAGTCGGGGCAGCTTCCCGTCCCATGACGGGCGGTTTACAGGCTCGCCGCATGGCTAGATCAGGCTACTAAGAACAGTCGGGCGCCCGCCACGACTCTTGAGAATATGTACGCGCGTACCCTGTCCACTCGAATGCGAAGTGCCCTCCGGGTGCAATTCGAGGCGTAATGCCGCCGCCGAGTTTTGCTGGCGTGCTGCCAGGGGACGAAAAGCAATGGCCCAGCTGCGGCCTTTTTCGGCGGCCAGCTGCAGACGTCGACTCGCCTGGTCATCAAGCGTTTCCGGCCACAGCAACACAGCCGCACAGGTTCCCGATGACAAAGCCTGCTCCGCCGACCAGAGTATCTCGCTGGCATTTTTGGGGCGTACGATAAGCATGCGCGATAAATCGATACCGCATTGCTGCAGTGCAGGCGGATACGGCTGAAACGGCGGTGCTACCCAGGCGATCCAGCCGGGTTCGGTGAAATCATGTTGTGGTGATGCGGTACTGAGTCTTGCCAGTGCCGGCATTAGCAGGCGCAACTCACCAATGCCGTAATGTGCAGTCAGGATCTCGGTCAGTGACGCGGGCGGCCAGCCGCCCCCGGGCAGGTGTCTGTCGAGATCAGGATAGCCGGTCGCCAGTCCCGCCTTCTGCCTGGCCTGGTCACGTCCGCGCCAGACGCGCGGATTCGCAAGTAGTTTGTCGAGCGACGATGACAATGCTCAATGCAACGACAGACCGTCCCGAATGACGCCAACGACAACGCCTTCGATGACCAGTTCCTGTTCCTTGAGGTCGACTTCAATCGGTTCAAACTCCACATTTTCTGGCAAAAGCGATACCAGCGACCCTTTCTGGCGATAGCGCTTGACCGTCACCTCGTCATCGAGACGCGCAACGATGATCTGCCGGCTACGCACCTCAGGCGTGCGATGCACGGCAACGAGGTCCCCATCGAGAATCCCCGCATCTTTCATACTCATGCCATGTACGCGCAACAGGTAGTGCGGTTTCGGATGAAAAAGCTGCGGGTCGATTTTGTAATGCGCCTCGATGTGTTCCTGGGCAAGGATCGGACTGCCCGCCGCAACACGACCAACAAGCGGTAAGCCCATCTGGTCGCGCAACGAATCCTTGAGCTGAATACCTCGTGAGGCCCCCGGCAGGAGGTCGAGCACACCCTTCCTTTGCAGGGCGCGAAGATGTTCCTCAGCCGCATTGGCCGATTTAAAACCGAGCTGTCTTGCGATTTCTGCACGCGTCGGTGGCATGCCGGTTTCAGAGATAAACTCTTGAATCATCTCAAGAATTTCCTTTTGTCTGGGGGTCAGTTCGCGCATTTGATCAGTTCCTGTATGGATTCACAGTATCTGGGATTATATACAGTATCTACGCCAGTGCAATACTGAAAAAAACACACAGTTACAGGAGCCCGCCTTGCGGGCGAAGCGCAGCGACCGCCGCCGAGCGGCGGTTTTTGAACAGCAGTTATTTGAAGTGGCCGGAAGAATCACCCGCAAGGCGGGCTCCTACAATCGTCTATTTGTCGCTTTCCACAGACAAAAGACAATAAAAACAGGAGTTTTCATTGCAGCAACGGGCCGTTTGGGAAATAATGCGTCTGCAGTTTTACCCAACAAAGGAACCTTCCAAAATGAAAAAGACCGCACTCAGAGCAAGCGCACTTGCACTGTTCGTCGCACTGGCCGCTGGTTGCGCCAACACAGATGAAATCCAAGCTACGGCCGATCGTGCTGCCGCTGACGCTGCTGCTGCAGCATCTGCTGCTGAAGCTGCTCGTGCAGCTGCTGATCGTGCTGCTCAGGCCGCTTCTTCGGCACAGAGCACCGCTGACCAGGCACTCGCTGCCGCGACAGCATCGCAGGCATGTTGCGAAGCCAACAAAGAAAGCATGGAGCGTATGTTCCAGAAGTCGATGTCCAAGTAATCAGGACCAAGACTTAGTAGCTCTAAGACTACAAACCGCTTTATTCAAACGCCGCGCTTGTCGCGGCGTTTTTTATGCGCCTGCCAACGACTTCGGGGATGCCGTCCGACCGTCCGACGAGTTCTTCGACCCGATCCCAGTCGAGTTGCCCTGCCCGCTCAGCTGTCGCCGCAATAAACTGCTCGGTCACATAGGTCAGCGGATCCTTGCTCTGAGGGTCCGGCACGGGTAACTGGACATCCGCGTCAAGTTCCTCAATCTGCGCAAGTGACTCCTCGGCCAGGGGCTGCGCCGCCTCGAGCAAGGGATGTATTTCGGCAACCAGTGCCTCGCCGTCCCAGCCGATCTTGACCGGGACATTGATAATGCGCACGGGCGTTTTGACCTTGATCCGTTCGAACAGGAATTCAATATCTTCGGGGAACATGCGCACACAGCCGTGTGACACGCGCATGCCGACTCCTGCCGGGCGATTCGTGCCATGGATCAGGTACCCCGGCAAACCGAGGCGCAATGCGCGTGTGCCCAGAGGGTTCTCCGGTCCCGGCGGCACAATTCGCGGCAGCGGATCACCATCGGCCGCGTGCTCCTCGCGCACCGATTGCGGCGGATACCAGGCCGGGTTCCTGGCCATTGCCACAATACTGGTCTTGCCCAGTGGCGTTTCCCAGTCCATGCGTCCGATGCTCATCGGGTAGGTGTAGACGTAAGCCGGCTCGCCTTCTTTGACCTCCGGGTAGTAATACATGCGGTACTCGGCGAGGTTCAGGACGAGCCCCTTGCGCGGCCCCGGCGGCAGTACAAATCGGCTGGGAAGGATGATTTCGGTGCCCTCGCCCGGCAACCAGACATTCACACCGGGATTGGCCCGCACGACGTCGTAGTAGCCGAGCCCATGACGACGCGCAATGTCTACGAGCGTATCTTCGTAGCGCGCTGTCACCGTCGAAACAGAGCCTATGACGTCATAGCCTTCCGGCGGCAATTCGAACACGTCCGCATAAACCGGTACGGTGACCAGCGTTATCGCGGCCAGATGAAGAAACAGTTTGCGCATTACTGGCCTTTTTCGTCCGCCTCAATGACTTCGGTCTCGCATTCTGCGGCAGCGAGCCACTCTTGCATAGCCTCGCTTTCGAGCAGTCGATGCGGATAGTAGCCCGCGGAGTCCGGCAAATTGATGCCATAGGTCCGGAGGCGCAGTACGACCGGTGCATACATGGCATCGGCGACCGAAAAACTGCCGAACAACCAACCGCCACGATCGCCATGGTGTTTGTGGCATTCCGCCCAGATATCGATGACGCGAGTGATGTCGTCACCAAGCTCATCGGGGATATGAACCTTGCGTCCCATAGCCCGGCAATTCATGGGCATGCAGTTACGCAAATGGGTAAAGCCCGAGTGCATTTCTGCGGAGATCGCGCGGGCATGCGCTCGCTCACCGGGATTCTCCGGCCACAGCTTCTTCTCAGGCCAGCGTTCGGCGACGGTTTCGGCGATCGCCAATGAATCCCAGACAGTGACATCACCAAGCTGCAGAATCGGCACTTTTCCCGCATCTGAGAATTCGGCGATCTCCTTCGCCGTCGTCGGCGTATCAAGAACGATGCGATGCTCATCGAAATCGATGCCGGCTTCCTTCATCAGGAGCCACGGCCGTAGCGACCACGAGGAGTAGTTCTTGTTACCTATTATGAGTTTCGGTTTCATTGCTCTGGACCCGCTTACCTGTGGCTATGGTAAACCATCATGCGTTGACCACCATAGGGAATTGCCGTTAGCCTGTCGGAATGGGCCTCAGTATCTCCTTCGAACTAACAGACCGCGATCTGCAATTCTTCCGTAGAGCGCTACGTCAGTCACGGACAGCCGTCAAGGATGCGGAAGAAACCGAGATTATTGAGGCCGTTCGGGCTGTACTCGATGAAATTCGCGGCAGCGAGCCGCTGCCGGACTTCGTCGGCAAGCGCATTCCGGAGCTCGAATCACTGCTCAGCATGCTGAATGACGAAGAATGGCAGTTGCCCGAAACCTATCGCGAGCGCCTGCTGGCGACCTTTGTCTATTTCGCGGATCCTGAAGATATCCTGCCGGACGACATCCCGGTCATCGGTTACCTCGATGACGTCATCATCATCGAACTCGTTGCACGTGAACTAGTGCATGTACGCGAAGCCTACGAGGACTTCTGCAAATATCGCGACGATTTCGAAAATGAGCACGGTACTGATGTCGACCCGGTGATTCGCCGCGACCGCCTCGACCGGCAGCGCCAACAGCTGCACCAGCGCATGGCGCGTCGCTCGGCACAGCAACAGAAAAGCAACCTCTGGTAATTCGGGTACAGTGACCTTATCTCCGGTCTAGATCGTCTCACTTAGACTGGAGATAAGGTCGCTGTCCCCATTACAGGCGCATCAGAACGGAACCCCAGGTAAAGCCACCACCGAAGGCTTCCATCAGTATCAGCTGGCCTTTCTTGATCCGGCCATCGCGAATGCCAACGTCCAGGGCCAGCGGCACCGACGCCGCCGAGGTGTTGCCGTGGTCCTGTACCGTCAGAATGACTTTTTCCATCGGCATGTCCAGACGCTTTGCCATCGCCTGGATGATACGAATGTTCGCCTGGTGCGGCACGAGCCAGTCAAGCTCTTCCTTGCTCACGCCGGCCTTGTCCAGTGCAGCCTGGGCGATTCTGCCCAGCGTCTTGACGGCGACTTTGAAAACCTCGTTGCCCTGCATGATGATGTTGGCTTCGTCGGTGCCGGCGACCGCCAGGTTCTTTGATACACCAACCGGGTAATGCAGTAACTCGCGATACTGGCCATCCGCCCCAAGCTCGCAGGACAGGATGCCCGGCTCTTCCGACGGCACTACAATCGCCGATCCGGCACCGTCGCCAAAGAGCACACACGTGTTGCGATCACCCCAGTCGAGGAGTTTTGTGATGCACTCGGCGCCCGTGACGAGCACACACTTGGCCTCGCCCGCCTTGACGAACTTGTCCGCGACTGTGAGCGCATAAATAAAACTGGAGCAGGCGGCCTCAAGGCTAAACGCTGTGCACGCCGGAATACCGAGGCGATGCTGAATTATGGTCGATACGTTGGGAAATATGACGTCTGGTGACGTCGTGCCGGTTATCACCATGTCGATATCGGCGGGCGTAACACCAGCTGCGTCCATCGCATTCTTTGCAGATACCACGCACATATCGGACGTGGTTTGATCCTCTTCCACCACGTGCCGGCGTTCGACACCGGTACGCGTGCGAATCCACTCATCCGACGTTTCGACGATCTTCTCAAGATCGAAGTTGGTCATGACACGTTCGGGCAGATACCGTCCCGTACCAATGATGCGTGAATACGTCATGCCGATTCCCTCTCCAGTAGCCTGCCGATCTGCTGTGGCAATTGATTGCGAACTTCGACAACTGCTGTCTCTATCGCGTGCTCGAATGCATAGGCATCGGCACTGCCATGGCTTTTGATTACGATACCATTTAGGCCGACGAGAGTCGCACCATTGTATTTGCGCGAATCCATTTGAACGGCGAGGTTCTTCAATACGTTCCGCGCCAGTAGTGCCTGTAATTTTGAAAACCAGTTACGTTTGAATTCGCGTTTCAAATAGTGCACGCAAATCCCGACCGTCCCCTCAATGGTTTTCAGTGCGACGTTGCCGGTAAAGCCGTCAGTCACGACGACATCGGCTTTGCCCCGGAACAGTTCGCTGCCTTCAATAAAGCCGACGTAATTCAACGTACTCTTGCTGAGCATCGCAGCCGCCTCCCTGACCGTGTCGTGTCCCTTCATGTCCTCCGCCCCTATGTTCAGAAGGGCAATTCTCGGCGCCTCGATGCCAACAATATCTGCGGCGACGATCGAACCCATGACAGCGTATTGGAACAGACGATCGGGGGTGGCCTCGGCACTCGCACCGAGATCGAGCATATGCAATGAACCGCCGATGGCAGGCATTTCGGTAATGATCGCCGGGCGGTCGATGCCGGGCAGCATCTTGAGGACGAACCTCGCCGTCGCCATGAGCGCGCCCGTATTACCGGCGCTGACGCAGGCATCTGTCTCGCCGGCTTTTACAAGATCGATGGCGACGCGCATCGAGGAATCTTTCTTCTTGCGCAATGCATCTGCCGGAGGTTCCGACATTTCGACGACCTGGCTCGCGTGATGTATTCGAACCCGATCGTCATCGCCGATGATGTCACGCACCAGGCCCGACAACTCAGGTTCATCACCGACAAGCACGAGTTCGATATTGCGGTACCGCTCCAGCGCCGCAGCGGCCGCGCGCACGACAACCTCGGCACCGAGGTCACCGCTCATGGCGTCAAGTGAAATGCTTGTGTGCGAGCTCACCGGGAGTCTGGTCGGACACCATTCGGCCGACCAGTGATGAGGCTACTCGTCGTCTGCTTCGATCGACTCAGGCTGTGCAACGACCTGGTTGCCGCGGTAGAAACCGTCCGGCGTCACGCGGTGACGCAAGTGTGTCTCACCCGACGTCGGATCAACCGACAGTGTCGGTTTCTTCAACTTATCGTGTGCACGACGTGCGCCTCGCGTTGCAGGGGTCCTGCGACTTTTTTGAACTGCCATAATCTTCTCCAGTCGATCCGGCCTATCAAGCCAGACCTTAGTTATCCTGTGCCATCTGGTCGCGCAAAGCGGCAAACGGCGTTGTCATCTTTTCCGCGCTTTCATTCGTCTCCGGCGAAAGCGCCTTGCACGAGGTCGAATTCACGTGCATCGCTGAAAACGGCAATGCCATGATCAGCAGTTCTTCCACAATGTCCCGCGGCCGGAGCAGTGTTTCCTCCAACTCCCAAACCTCGAGTTCGTCGAAACCATCGACGTCCTGATCATGCCCCAGCAAAAGCAATTCCGCCTCCACCTCAAGCGGTAACCGGAACGGCTCAATACAACGCTGACAGACTGCATCAACGGTAACCCCGACCCGGCAACTGACCTTCGGCAGCGACTGCTGCGCATCGGCAAAGCCAAATTCGAGGCTCCCTTCGACA
This sequence comes from Gammaproteobacteria bacterium, assembly GCA_009937605.1. GTDB lineage: Bacteria > Pseudomonadota > Gammaproteobacteria > Steroidobacterales > Woeseiaceae > UBA1847. The sequence goes on from JAACFG010000050.1 coordinate 13,645, forward strand.
GCGGATTCGCGCCATCCAGTGGGTATTCTATCAGCATCCAGCGCGACAAGATCCGTTTCGACAATTGCTGACAGCTGTTCGAAATCGCCAATTTTCTCAGCAATTTCAATAACTTGAGCGCCCGCCGCCAAATCGGCCGCGCTGCGGCGTTCGCGTAGCGGATTACCCATGGCGCGCGCATGATAAGGACCGTCGCTGCTTAAGTCAAAGCTTGGGGGCCAGAAATTTCTGCCCTCGGCGCCAAACCGGGTAAACTTTGACGCTGTCATCTTAAGGTTTTGATTTATTTATGCAAAATCCATCCGCACCGCCGATTTGCCTGGCATCGTCATCGCCCTATCGACGCAGCCTGCTGAATCGTTTTCTCGACCAGTATGAAGTCGTTTCGCCCGACGTCGACGAAGACAACGATCAGGATCTCGGTCCGGCAGACCTCGCAAGGTATCTCGCTCGCAAGAAAGCCGAAGCTATCGCAATTAATATGCGCGATGCACTGGTTATCGGTGCGGACCAGCTGGCGGTGATTGAAGACAAGGTGCTTGGCAAGCCGGGCGACCATGCAAAGGCGGTCGAGCAGTTGCTCGCTGCAGCCGGCAAGACCATGACATTCCTCACGGCTGTGTGCATCCTGGACCCCGTCGGCCGGGCCCGCTACGAGCACACGGACAAGACCGTCGTCCGATTCCGTCAGTTCGACCGTCGCCTCGCCGAGGCCTACCTGCGGCACGACGAGCCCTATGACTGCGCTGGCAGCTTCAAGCTGGAAGGTGCGGGTTTTGTCCTGTTCGAGTCGGTACAGACGGATGACCCGACAGCTATCATCGGCCTGCCGATGATCTGGGTTGCCGACCGGCTGCTGCAGCTGGGTTATCTGTTGCCGTAGGATCGACCATCGCCGCGACAGAAAAGCCCGTACGAGCGGCCGTGGCAATAGCACCTTGAACGTGCGGCTGAGTCCAACGTGCTACTAAGATGGCCGCGATCGCGGCGAGTCGCCGCTCCTACGATTGTTTTTTTTGCCGCTGCGCAGCAATCACACCATCTGAAAGAAACTCTTCGAGGTCATCGGCCAGAGGTGCAGTGAAATGTAACTCGTTGCCGCTGTCATCTGCGAAGGCGATGGACTGTGCGTGCAGGAACAGGCGTTTGAGACCGAACCGTTTTGCCTGCTGGTTTGCTTCCTGGTCGCCGTAGCGGGTATCCCCTGCAATAGGGTGCCCGGCGTGTTGCAAATGAACCCGAATCTGGTGCGTACGTCCGGTCACCGGCGCGCATTGCAGCAAACTGTATATCCCATAGGTTCGAGACAGGCTGACACGCGTTTGGGCCTGTTTGCCCTTGTCGCTGACGATGACGTGCCGCTCACCACCCTTCCTGTTCTGGACGAGCAATGGAACATCGATGAGCTGCTCGCCGTACTGCCAATCGCCGACGGCCAGTGCGAGGTAGTTCTTTTCAACCTGTCCTGCACGAAACCGCTCATGCAATTCGCGTAAAGCGCTACGCCGCTTGGCCATGACCAGGCAGCCCGAGGTTTCCCGGTCAATACGATGCACGAGGTCCAGGTCCTTCAGGTCCGGACGCGCGAACCGCAAGAGTTCGATCACGCCATGGCTGACCCCGCTGCCGCCATGCACCGCAACGCCAGTTGGCTTGTTGATCACCAGCAGTCGCTTGTCCTCGTAAATCACCCGGTCGAGCATCGCCGCCGCCAGCTTTTCGGGAGGCGGCGGACTGCCGATACTCACGCGCACCGGAGGAATACGCACCTCGTCTCCATCCTGCAGCTTGTACTCGGCCCGGATTCGACCGCCATTCACCCGTACCTCACCGCGCCGCAACAAGCGATATACGCGCCCTTTGGGGACCCCGGGCAGCTCATTGCGCAGAAAATTATCGATCCGCTGGCCGACGCGCTCCGAATCGACCTTGACCTTGCGGACGCCTGTAGCGCGCAAGTTCGCGTCTTTGGAGGAGTTTTCTTGCATGATCGTTGCTTTTGCGGCGAGGAGGTGTGCTATATTAGCGCCCAGAGGCGATTGGGCATACCAGCCTATTCACTCCAAACGAATTTATTTTGGTCCCGCAAACCTGCGAGATCTGATTTCAGATGGCAGCAAGCACGGAATACGGCCTGCGCCGAAGCGGCAAAGCCGCAGGGAAATCATGCTGATTGTTTTACTGGCACTGACCAATCTGGGTCAGTCCTACACAGAGATGAAGAAGTGCATTACCGACGCAATCCGGCGTCTCTCTCCTGTGCGTGACATCCCCTGCGCCCGCCTGGCGCCCTGCCCCGCGTTGCTGTCCTCTTACAAACAAGTAGGACAACATGAAAAGAATGCTAATCAATGCAACTCAGCAAGAAGAGTTGCGCATGGCGATGGTCGATGGCCAAAAACTCTACGACCTCAATATCGAAGCACCGGCTAGCGAACGCAAAAAAGCCAATATCTACAAAGGAAAGATTACGCGCATCGAGCCCAGTCTCGAGGCTGCGTTTATCGATTATGGTGCCGAACGTCACGGCTTCCTGCCGCTAAAGGAAATCTCGAGCGAGTATTTCGTCAAGAACGCCAAGGGTGGCGGCAAGCCAAATATCAAAGATGTGCTCAAGGAAGGCCAGGACATCGTCGTCCAGGTCGACAAGGAAGAACGCGGCAACAAGGGCGCCGCACTGACGACATTCGTAAGCCTCGCCGGCCGCTTTATCGTACTTAAGCCAAACAAGGCACGCTCCGGCGGCGTCTCACGGCGCATTACCGGCGGTGACCGCGACGCGGCCCGAAAATCGCTGAACGAAATTGTTGTCCCTGATGACATGAGCGTCATTCTGCGCACGGCCGGCATTGACCGCAGCGCCGAGGAACTCGCCTGGGACCTTGAGAACCTCCTGACGGTCTGGACCGCGATCCTGAATGTCGTCCTCGAACGCCCGTCCCCTTTCCTGATTTATCGTGAAAGTGATTCGGTGGTCCGCGCCCTGCGTGACTACCTGACCAACGAAATCGGCGAAATACTGATCGACGACGAGCAGACCTACAAAGAAGCGTGCGAACATGTCGAAGCGACGATGCCGCACAATATCAAGAAGCTGAAGCATTACGTCGATACCGTGCCGCTATTCACGCGCTACCAGATCGAATCACAGATTGAGTCTGCGTTCGCACACACGGTTCACCTCCCATCCGGTGGCAGCATTGTCATCGATCACACGGAAGCACTCGTGTCGATCGATATCAACTCGGCACGCGCGACCAAGGGTGGTGACATAGAAGCCACGGCGCTGAACACCAACCTCGAGGCTGCAGACGAGATCGCACGTCAATTGCGTGTTCGCGACCTTGGTGGCCTTATCGTCATCGACTTCATCGACATGGGACCTTCGAAGGCCCAGCGCGATGTTGAGAATCGCCTCCGCGATGCGGTACGCCAGGATCGTGCCCGCGTGCAGATTGGCAAGATCAGTCGATTTGGCTTGCTCGAGATGTCACGCCAGCGGCTGCGCCCGTCGATCGGCGAATCGGCGCACATGACCTGCCCGCGCTGCTCCGGCTTTGGCAACATTCGCAGTGTCGAGTCACTGGCTCTCGCGATCCTGAGGATTGTCGGCGAAGAGGCCCGCAAGGAGCGTACGGCGAAGGTTATCGCGCAATTGCCGGTCGAGGTTTCGACCTACCTGCTGAACGAAAAGCGCGATTGGGTGCAGAACCTCGAGGACAACAACGACACGCAGATCGTGTTGATCGCCAACCCGCAGCTTGAAACGCCTCATTACGAAGTACGCCGTGTTCGCGACGACCAGACGGATCTGCCCGAGAACACCGGTGTCAGCTATGAACTCGCAGATGCTGGAGCCGAACCAGAGGCGCCGCAGGCGATTCTCGAACGCAAGGCTGTCGAGGCTCCTGTTGTAGGCACGTTGAAACCAACGAAGCCGGCACCGAAACGCCAGGAGCCAAAGGCCGACAAGAAAAAAGGGATCATCGCGTCAATCGTCTCACTCTTTTCGGGCGACGATGAAGACGAGAAGCAGAGCGGCCAGCAACGTCGCAAGAAAGGCGGCCAACAGAGTCGTGGACGTCGTTCGCAACAGTCGAACCGTCGCGGCGACGATAAGCGCGGCACGCAGCGCAAGAGGACAAAGAAAGCCACGACCAAGAAGGCACAGCCCCAGAAGGCTGCGAAGAAGACTGCTTCACGTCGCAAACCGCAACAAAAAGACACGCAGCAGAAGCCGCAGCAGAACGCCACCACTGAAACCGGGGACGAGTCAAAGAACGAGCCGAAGCGGTCGTCGCGCAGTCGCCGCAGCCGTGGTGGACGTCGTCGTCGTCGCAGCGCTGACAAGCCCGAGCAGGCAACGGACACGCAACAGCAGGCAACCGATTCGACCAAGCAGGCCGACGAGGCGCCGAAGCAGCAGCCGAAACCGGCTGCCGAAAAGAAATCCGGACCACCTCGTGCGCGGACCGATGCGGAGCGTGCCTCTGCAGACAAGCCTGACAGTACCGTGGAGCAAAAGGCGCCGAAACCTGAACAAACGGAGAAGCCGGCAGACGCACAGGCTGCCGAGGCAAAACCGAAGCGCCACCGGACAAGAAAGCCCGCCGCCAAGAAGACCGCGGCCGAGACTGCTGCAACTTCCTCTGAGAAACCTGCGGAGAAGCCAGCTTCAGAGAAAGTGGCACGCAAGGCAGAGCCAGATTCGAAGCCTCAGACGGACGCGGCTCCGCAGCCCAAGCCTGCGAAAGCGAAGGCCGAGAAGCCCAAAGAGCAGAAGAAGCCGGATCAGAAAAAATCGGAATCCGC
>JAACFG010000192.1 GCA_009937605.1 Gammaproteobacteria bacterium
TGAGACGACGACGCTCCTGATCCCCGGCGAAAACGACTCGGACGAGGAACTCGACCAGATGACGCAGTGGGTTGTCGAACACCTGGGCCCTGACATACCGATGCATTTTTCGGCATTCCATCCCGACTGGAAGATGCTTGACATACCGAGCACGCAGGCAGCAACGCTAACCCGCGCTCGCAAGATCGCCATGGACAATGGCGTGCACTTCGCCTACACGGGCAATGTTCATGACAGCAGCGGCGGTAGCACATATTGCCCACGCTGCAAGGAACTCGTCATCGAGCGCGATTGGTACGAGCTCGGCAAGTGGCGCCTCGATGAAAATGGCGCCTGCCTCAATTGTGGAACGGAAATACCGGGGTATTTCGACGCGACGCCGGGGAATTTCGGCGCGAGACGGATACCTGTGCGGCTGGGGAGCTAACGAAACGAAATGAGCGTGAGTAGCTTCAACTTCGCAATCGTGCGCCCGCCATCAAAGAGCTGCATTCACGGGCTTCGAGCAGCGGATACCGGAGCGCCGGTCCACGAGACATTCATCGCTCAGCATGAACAATACACGGACGCGCTAAGAAGCCAGGGACTCGAGATTGTTGAGCTGCAAGCACTTGAGGCATTCCCCGATTCGGTGTTTGTTGAAGATGTGGCTCTTTGCCTGCCGCAAGGCGTGATACTGCTTCGTCCGGGAGCACCGAGCCGGGCTGGTGAGGTCGCGGCATCGCGGGACGAACTCGCCCACATTTTCGCGGATCGCCTGCATGCCCTGCGGGAAGGTCACGTTGATGGCGGCGATATCATGCTGACCGATCGAGAGTTGATCATCGGCTTGTCGTCTCGCACGAATGAACCCGGTGTGAGAGCGCTTGAGAGGCTTGTTGCTCCCTGGGGTTATCGCATTCGGTCTGGACCAACACCGAAAGGGGTTCTCCATTTCAAGTCGGACAGCTCGTATCTCGGTGACAACACCGTTTTGTGTACCTCACGGTTGGCCACCACAGGTGTGTTCGATGGATACGACGTCATTGAGACGCCATCAGGCGAGGAAGGCGCGGCGAATGCGCTAAGGATAAACGACGTCGTTCTGATCCCGACGGGTTATCCCGAAACACATCGCGTCGTCGCGGAACGCGGCTTTGCGGTGGAGACTATCGACATCAGTGAAGCGGCGAAGCTGGATGGCGGGCTCTCATGCATGTCACTACGTCTGATGCGGCCGTAATTCGACTCTGCATACCGGTAGCTGGGTGCGTCGCATTCGCTCAAGCGCTGGCCAAGGGGCGGACAGTGTCTCCTAGATCTCATCCAGGAGGTGCGCTATATCCGCTTCAGGCTGCCCGACCATATTCTTGTCCACCGTCACGTAGGGTTCCTCGTGCACGCGACTTGGTAACTGCCCGCGCAAGGTCCCAAGGAATCGCGGCGCTGCGACCAGGGCAAATCCGCGCAGGTGCCCTTCGTGTTCCTCCGCGGCGACAAATTCCGCGACCCGCCGAGCCAGGGTCTCAGCCAAGTGCTGTTTTGGATCGGACTTCTCACCGGACATCGTGTGCCGCCCTTGTCCAAAACTGTCAAAGGCGCGGCCACCGCGATCGGTAATCAGGTCATCGGTCTTGAGGCGTGCAGCTTTGTTCTCGAAGCTGCGCATGAGTTGCAGCGGTGCCCTCTTCCGCTCTCGCTGGTATAGATCAGCGCGGGACTCGTCGGCTACGACAACAAGATAATACTTATTGCCGGCGTGGGCTGTTGGTGCCATTGTCTCCTCTCATCCGTATTGTACTCCTTTGGGAAGCATATGGCGTTCAATCTGCAGTTTTTTGGTGCGACCGAACGGGTTACAGGCTCGCTGTACCTGCTGTCGGCCGGAGACTGCCAGATCGTGCTCGAGTGCGGCCTGGTTCAGGGTGCTGCAGACGAAGAGGCCCGCAACCGCGATCCACTCCCGTTCGACCCACAGGATATTCACGCGGTCGTCATTAGTCATTCGCACATCGATCACTCCGGCCGCGTGCCGTTGCTCGTCAGGCAGGGCTACACGGGACCGGTCTATACCCACGAGGCCAGCAAGGCGCTGTGTGAAATCATGTTGCCGGATTCGGGCTACCTCAACGAGAAGGAGGCCGAATGGGAGAACAAGAAACGCGGCCGCAAGGGTAAGGCGCGAATTCCGCCGCTCTATACACGCGAGGATGCCGAGGCCTCGATTAACCAGTTCCGCGGCCTCGAATACGACGCACCAACTGAAATCGCACCGGGCGTCACGTTGACCCTGTTTGATGCCGGGCACATCCTCGGCTCGTCAATCGTGCAAATTGAATACGATGGCGGGGACGGCAAACGGACACTTGTCTTCAGCGGCGACCTCGGCTACCGCGACGCACCGCTGATGGACCCGACCACGCGATTGCAGCACGCCGATACCGTGCTGATGGAGAGCACCTACGGTGATCGCGACCATCGGCCGATTACAGAAACTATCGCGGAACTCACGGACGTGTTTGAGTCCGCGCGTGCGGCGCAGGGAAATATCCTCATTCCCGCGTTCACGGTGGGCCGAACCCAGGACCTCTTGTACCTGATGGCCGAGCATTACGACGAGTGGAACCTCGGCAAGTGGAATATCTTTTTGGACAGCCCGATGGGCATCAGCGCGACGAAGGTCTACTCGCGCTTCCGGCACCTGTTCGGGGCGACGCTGTTTGAGCCGAAGTCCGACTATCCCGTCTTGCCTAACCTGTATGCGACGCGCTCGGCTGAGGAGTCGATGACAATCAATGAAATCGAGGCTGGGGCCATCATCATTGCCGGTAGCGGTATGTGCACGGGCGGACGCATCCTGCATCACCTGAAGAACAACGTCTGGCGCCCGCAATGCCACATCATGATCGTCGGCTACCAGGCCATTGGCACGCTCGGCCGACGCCTGGTCGATGGCGCCGACGAGATCAGGTTATGGGGTGATACCTACCGCGTACGCGCGCAACGCCACACGATTGGCGGTCTGTCCGCTCACGGTGACCAGGCTGACCTCGTCGACTGGTACTCGAGTTTCGAAAACCGTCCCCCGGTCTATCTCGTGCATGGCGAGGAACGTGGGCAGCGACCACTGCTCGGGAAGTTGAAGGCGGATCTCGGCGCGCCTGCGCACATCGCCAGATATCAGCAGAAGATCTCTATCTAGTGGGTTATCAAGTCGTATTTGGGGCCAGCGGCTATATTGGCGCCAACCTGGTGCCGTACCTGCTGAGCAAAGGACACCCGGTACGCGCGACATCGCGCAACATCGAGGTTATACAGAATCGAGGATGGGATGGGGCGTTGCTGGCCGAAGCGGACGCTCTGCACCCCGAGACACTCGACGCAGCTCTACGAGACGTAGACGTCGCCTACTACCTCGTACATTCGATGGCGGCTGGCAAGCGCTTTCCCGAACTGGATGCCAGCGCAGCACAGAATTTCGCAGAAGCGGCAAAACGCCAGAACGTGCGGCGTATTATCTACCTCGGCGGCCTCGTTCCCGAGTCGCCGCAGTCTACGCATCTGCGTTCGCGGCAGGAAACCGGCGACATTCTGCGGGCACCTGGCGTGCCTGTCACCGAGATCCGCGCCGGGATGATCATCGGCCCGGGTTCGGCCGCCTGGGAGGTCATCCGGGATCTCGTCAATCACCTGCCGTTTATGATTACGCCGCGCTGGGTTTCCTCGCGCTCCACTCCCATCGCCCTCAGCGATCTGCTCTGTTATCTCGAAAAGGCGCCCGCGCTTGAAGAGACGGCCGGGGAAATCTACGACGTGGGCGGGCCCGACGTGCTGACCTACGAACAGGTTATGCGGCAGTACGGCGATCTCGTTGGCCGAAGTCCCCGTATTATCCCCGTGCCCGTGCTAACGCCGCGCCTGTCGTCCTACTGGCTGCGCCTTGTAACGGCCGTACCGACCAATATTGCCCGGGCGCTGATCGACGGCTTGTCTCAGGATGTCATCGCCCATGACGACCGGCTCGCGAAACTGATCCCGCAACAGCTGCTGGGTTTCCGGGCGGCCGCCACCAAGGCGCTCGAAGCGGAACGAAAACATGAGGTTCCGTCGCGGTGGGTGGAAGGTGCTGAAGCCTGTCGCGAGTTCCGGCCGGAGTACTCTTACTACTCCAAGCAACAAGGCAGCAACGCCGTCACCAGGGCCAGTGCAGCGGCGCTGTGGAAAGCCGTATGCCGGGTTGGTCGCGATGGCGATTTCTTCTCGGCCAAGTGGCTCTGGCGGTTACGCCGTGCGTTGGACTGGATAGTCGGCGGACCGAGTTTTCGTCGCAGACGCAGGCACCCTGAAGATCTGCGCGTCGGCGATGTCGTCGACGCGTGGCGGGTCATTGGCCTGCAACCCGAAGAGCGCCTGACCCTGCTGATGGAAATGAAGACACCGGGCGCAAGCGTGCTCGAGTTTTCAATCGACGAAGTTGAAGGTGGCCGCCGAATTTCGGTGGACGCGTTCTTTCATCCGGCCGGTGTCTGGGGGCTGATGTACTGGTATGCGCTGTTGCCGATTCACGCTTTCATTTTTCACCACATCGCGAAGGAACTGGTGCGGCGTGCGGAATCAGAACTTCCGTCGACCGATTCGTAACTTCATGTATCGATCGAGTTAAATCGATGTCATTCGTACTGGCGCGCTGCTACCTTCGCATCCGAATACGTTCTGATATATCGATATGAAAGTAACTACCGTAATACTTCTCGCGCTCTGGACGTCCGTGGCACAGTCCGCGAGCCTGTCCGTGCGCGTGCAAGAGGCGCCGGACACCGGCACGCTGGTGCTACAGGTCTATGACTCGCCGAACTCGTTCGGAGATTTTCGCGATCCCGCGAAGGAAGTCCGCACGCCGATTACGGCAGATGCCACTTATGAAATTGACGACGTGCCGCCGGGAGAGGTCGCCGTCCTGGTCTATGTCGATGAGAACGAGAACGGGCTGATCGACAAGAATTTTATCGGCATCCCAAAAGAGCCGCTTGGCATCTCGAATAACTATCGCCCGAAAGGACCGCCGACATTCAACCGGGCAAGATTCACGGTTACGCAGG
>JAACFG010000193.1 GCA_009937605.1 Gammaproteobacteria bacterium
GTAGATGAGGCCGTCGTAACTGGCGAGACCAAACCCTATGTGATCTACGAGTCGGACGAAACGCCGACCGTTAACATCGAGCAGCCGCAACGACCCACCGGGTCTGACGGCGCCTAGAGAGGCACAATGTCTGAAAAAGATCTGATTTCTTCGATCGACGACGACTCGGTCATCGACGACTCGTCCGGCGTTCCCGTACTTCCGCTACGCGATGTCGTCGTGTACCCGCACATGGTCATCCCGTTATTTGTCGGGCGCGAGCGCTCCATCGTGGCGCTCAACAAGTCGATGGACGCGGGCAAGCGCATCCTGCTCGTAGCGCAGAGAGCGGCGGACCTGGACGACCCGCAACCGTCTGATCTCTACGAAGTTGGAACGCTCGCGACGATTCTGCAGCTGCTCAAGCTGCCGGATGGCACGGTCAAGGTCCTGGTCGAAGGCGGCGAACGTGCAATGATCGACCGCTTCAACGTCGAGGATCATTTCTCGGCCGAGATCACAGAGCTCAAAGACGAAGATCGTCACGACGAGCGCGAAATCGACGTGCTCGTGCGTTCGATCATCACGCAGTTTGAGCAGTACGTGAAGCTCAACAAGAAAGTGCCGCCCGAGGTACTGACCTCGCTGTCGGGCATCGATGAGCCGGGCCGCCTGGCGGACACGGTTGCCGCCCACATGGCGCTCAAGCTTTCCGAGAAACAGAAAATCCTCGAAATCCAGGACATCAAGAGCCGTCTCGAGCAGGTGCTGGGCATCATCGAGGGCGAGATCGATGTGCTGCAGATCGAGAAGCGTGTTCGTGGCCGCGTCAAACAGCAAATGGAGAAGAGCCAGCGAGAGTACTACCTGAATGAGCAGATGAAGGCCATTCAGAAGGAACTCGGTGAGATGGAAGACGCGCCGAACGAGCTGGCGGATCTCGAAAAGAAGATCGAAGAAGCCGGCATGCCGAAAGACGCGAAAGAAAAAGCCGTCTCCGAGCTCAACAAACTCAAGCTCATGTCGCCGATGTCAGCCGAGGCCACCGTGGTACGCAACTACGTGGACTGGCTCGTCAAGGCGCCGTGGAAGAAGCGCAGTAAGGTATTCAAAGACCTCAAGAAAGCCGAGGATGTACTCGAAGCGGATCACTACGGTCTGGAGAAGGTAAAAGAACGCATTCTCGAGTACCTCGCAGTGCAGCAGCGTGTGAAGAAGCTCAAAGGCCCGATCCTCTGTCTGGTCGGACCTCCGGGCGTCGGCAAGACCTCGCTGGGCCAGAGCATCGCTCGCGCGACGAACCGCAAGTTCGTACGCATGTCGCTCGGCGGCGTGCGGGACGAAGCCGAGATTCGCGGCCACCGCCGGACCTACATCGGTTCGATGCCGGGCAAGATCATCCAGAACCTCTCGAAGACGGGCGTGCGCAATCCGCTGTTCCTGCTCGACGAGATTGACAAGATGGCCATGGATTTTCGTGGTGATCCGTCGTCGGCGCTGCTCGAGGTACTCGATCCTGAGCAGAACTCGACGTTTGCCGATCATTACCTCGAGGTCGACTTTGATCTGTCCGACACGATGTTCGTCTGCACGGCAAACAGCCTGAATATTCCGGCGCCGTTGCTCGATCGCATGGAAGTCATCCGCATCCCGGGTTACACCGAGGATGAGAAGACCAACATCGCGCTGCGTTACCTCGTACCGAAGCAGCTCAAGGAAAACGGGCTCAAGGAAAAAGAACTCAAGATCACGGAAGGCGCCGTACGCGACATCATCCAGCACTACACGCGCGAGTCCGGCGTTCGTAATCTCGAGCGCGAGATTTCGAAGATCTGCCGCAAGGTCGTGAAGTCGCTGCTGCTGAAGCCGCGCAAGAGCCGCGTCCTGGTCACGCCGAAGAGCATGGAGAAGTACCTGGGCGTACGCCGCTTCCGTTACGGCAAGGCCGAAGACAACGATCAGGTAGGGCAGGTTACGGGCCTCGCCTGGACCGAGGTGGGCGGCGAATTGCTGACGATCGAAGCCACGACGGTGCCTGGCAAGGGCAAGCTCATCCATACGGGGCAGCTCGGCGAAGTCATGACCGAGTCTATCCAGGCCGCCATGACGGTTGTACGCAGCCGGGCCGGCGTCCTGGGCATTGACGAAGATTTCCACCAGAAGCTCGACGTGCATGTCCACGTTCCTGAAGGGGCAACCCCGAAGGATGGCCCGTCCGCGGGTGTCGGCATGTGCACGGCGCTGGTATCGGCGCTGACCGACATTCCCGTGAAGGGTGACGTCGCCATGACGGGCGAGATCACGCTGCGCGGCGAAGTCCTGCCGATCGGTGGTCTCAAGGAGAAGCTGCTTGCAGCGCATCGCGGTGGTATTTCCAAGGTGCTGATTCCCGAGGAGAATGAGAAGGATCTCGCCGAGATTCCGAAGAACATCAAGGACAAGCTAACCATCGTTCCGGTGAAGTGGTTCGACGAGGTCATGGAACACGCACTTGCTCATCAGCCGCGCCCGGACGGTGCCAAGAAAGACGAAAAGGCAAAGAAGCCTGCTGACGACAAGAAGTCCGAGGACGTCGTTCGGCCGCATTAGATTCGATGCAACGCAATACTGCGGCACATATTGACCTGGGGGCGATACGCGCAAACTACGCGTATGCCTGCACCCTGGTCCCCGATGGAAAGATTCTCCCTGTAATCAAGGCCGATGCCTACGGGCATGGGTTGGTACCGGTTGCGCAGGCGCTGGAGGAACAGGTACCGGCGTTTGCCGTCGCCACGGTCGAAGAGGCCGTGGAGCTCCGTAAAGCGCTCATTGGCGTTGACTTGTTGGTGCTTGAAGGAGCGACGACGCGGGCAGCGACGGAGCGGGCCGGAAGACACGGACTGGTCCTGATGGTGCACGCGGAATCGCAGGTCGACATGTTGCATGGGTCAGGCGCCTCGGCCTGGGTCAAGGTCGACACCGGCATGCATCGACTGGGCATCGACCCGGAGACCCTCGGCGATGTCATCGAAAGACTCCAGGCGGGTGACGTCGAAGTGCACGCGATCTGTACGCATCTCGCCTGTGCCGATGAACCGGACAACGACTTCACGCGTGTGCAACTCGAGAGGTTCAGCAAGTGCACCGCGGGGTACGACCTGCCGCTCAGTATCGCTAACTCTGCTGGAATCCTGGCCTGGCCCGAGTCGCGCGCTGACTGGAATCGGCCCGGCATCATGTTGTTCGGCGCATCGCCTTTCGCATCCGAAGTGGAAGCGACGCGGGAGCTGCGACCCGCCATGAGGTTTGCATCGGAGATTATTGCTGTCCGGGAATTGGAGGCTGGCAGGTCTGTCGGGTATGGACGTCGGTGGACAGCAGAGCGACCGTCGATAATCGCTACCATTGCCGCCGGTTATGCCGACGGTTACCCGCGGCATGCCGGGAACGGCACGCCGGTCCTCGTCGGTGACCAGGTGGCACCACTCGTTGGCGCGGTGTCGATGGATATGATCACTGTTGACCTCACCGATCATCCTGGCGCGTCCATTGGCGACCCGGTCGAACTGTGGGGGCCCACTATCCCGGTCAATGACGTGGCGGCCCACTCGGACACGATCGGTTACCAGCTGCTCACGGGCGTTACGCCGCGTGTGCCACGGATCTATCACAACTAATGGGCAGTGACGTTCTTGCTGCTTTGACGGCGATCGTGGGAGAGCAGCGTGTCCTGACTGGCGACGCCGTCGCCGCTGTCGAGTTCCCCTGGGGCACGCATGCAGAATGCTCCGCGCGTGCCATCGTTGAACCCGAAACAATTGATGAAGTTGCGGCGATCCTGCGTTGCTGCAATGAGGCCCGGCAGACCGTGGTTCCTTTCGGCGGCCTGACCAACCTCGTGCAAGGCTGCGCAACGAGCCCCGACGATATTGTGCTGTCACTGAAACGCCTGAATCGAATTGAGAGTGTCGACGCATCCGCGGGTGTGCTGACAGCGGAGGCAGGCGTGACTCTGCAGCAGGCGCAGGACGCAGCGGCTTCGGCGGGACTGTTTTTCCCCGTCGATATCGGCGCACGCAATAACTGCCAGCTCGGTGGCCTGGTCGCAAACAACGCCGGCGGGAACAAGGTCATTCGTTATGGCATGACGCGCGATACGGTACTCGGGCTCGAAGCTGTGCTCGCGGATGGTACGGTGATTTCGTCGCTGAATCGCTTTATCAAGAACAACTCAGGCTTCGATCTCAAGCACATGTTTATTGGCAGTGAAGGCGTACTCGGTGTGATCACGCGGCTCGTGTTTCGGCTGCGCGCAACCGCGACCAGCCACAACGTTGCGCTGGTCGCCTGCGAGGACTTCGATGCGGTCGTGGCGACGCTGGAGATCGCCAACAAGACGCTGTCGAGCACGCTCAGTGCGTTCGAGGTCATGTGGAACAGTTTTTATGAACTCGCTGTCGAGCCGCAAGGGCGCCTGGTTGCACCTCTTGAACCGGGCGCCACGTTGTATGTCCTCATCGAAACGATGGGCTCCGACCAGCAACAAGACATGCAGGCGTTCGAAGCCCTGCTGGAGGATCTGATGGAGCGAGGACTGCTCGTCGATGGGGTCCTCGCCAAGTCGGAGAAGGAACGCGAACAGATCTGGCAGATTCGGGACGAAGTCGAACCCGTTATTGGCGGCTCACATAATTTTGACGTGAGCCTGCGCAGCGCCGATATCGGTGACTACGTGAGCCAGGTAGAGACGACGATCGGTGAGATCCTGCCTGAGGCCAACGTAATCGCATTCGGTCACCTCGGCGACAATAACGTGCACGTGTCAGTCGGCGGCGTCGAGTGGAATGCGGCGTCGATTCGCAGTGTCGAGCAGGCGGTCTACGGCTGTCTCGAGCCATTCGCGGGCGCGATCTCTGCCGAGCACGGTATCGGACTCGAGAAACGGCAGTACTTGCCGATTAGTCGCACCGATGCAGAAATCGAACTTATGAGATCGCTCAAGCGTATGCTTGACCCCAATAACATCCTCAACCCCGGAAAGGTTGTCGACGCAGCAGAATAAGGAGACCTGCGCTGGATTCAATTATT
>JAACFG010000194.1 GCA_009937605.1 Gammaproteobacteria bacterium
ACGTCCTGCTCCCGCGCGCTGACGAGTTCTATGACAATGCGCCCGGCATCGGTGTCGTAGGTTGCACGGTGTGCGAATGACTTCAGGTCGAAGTCGGCACCGAACTCACGATTCAGGTGCCTCAGCATGTTGATATTGAAGCGGGCGGTCACTCCGGCGCGGTCATTGTAGGCCGCATTAATTACTGCAGGGTCCTTTTGCAGATCTGTCCCAATAAGCAATGCACCATCTTCTCCCGCCTCCTGGTGCATAACTCGCAACAATTCGATTGCATCGTCGTATTCAAAATTGCCAATGGTCGAGCCCGGAAAATAGACCACGTTTTTCAAAGGCGTAGTGGACGGGTTCGGCAGATCAAACGGGTGGGTAAAGTCGGCGACGACAGGCAGCACTTCGATGTTCGGAAAGTCGGCCCGAATGCTGCGCTGACTGTCGAGCAGGTGTTCCTCGGAGATGTCCACCGGTACGTAGGCAGCCGGAGAGCGCAAATGACGAAGCAGCATGCGGGTCTTCATACTCGAGCCACTGCCAAATTCGATCAGGCTGGCTTGCTCACCGGCGAGCGCCGCGATCTCGTCGACGCACGCCTCCATGATCCCGAGTTCGGTATTTGTCAGGTAATACTCGGGCAGTTGAGTGATCTCTTCGAACAATCGGGAGCCGACTTCGTCATAGAAGTACTTCGGCGAGATCGATTTTCGGGGCTGGCTCAGGCCGGCGACCAAGGCGTCTGTCTCGTCAGGCATTTTCATCTCGGGCAAGTCGGAAGCCGAGGAACTGCCAGCGAGCATCCGGGTAGAAGAAGCTTCGGTAGGAAGCTCGGATGTGGTCGGTGGCCGTTACGCAGGAGCCACCGCGAACGGTCATCTGGTTGCACATAAACTTGCCGTTGTATTCGCCGAGTGACCCCGCGAGCGGTTGAAACCCGGGATAAGGCAGGTAGGCCGATGACGTCCATTCCCAGGTATCTCCGATGAACTGCCTGCTGTCGGCGCTGGCTGCCGGTTGCAGATAGCCGCTCTCGAGAAGGTTAGCGTCGTTGCTGTCACTAATCGCTGCACGCTCCCACTCAAACTCGGTCGGTAACCTGTGCCCCGACCAGCGCGCGAACGCATCCGCCTCGTAGTAACTGACATGGGAAACCGGCGCATGCTCATCGATTTCCCGCTGTCCGGCTAACGTGAATTCTGTTTCCAGCGCCTCGTCCCAGTAGAGCGGGCGACGCCAGCCACGCTCGCGGATCGCGGTCCAGCCATCCGACAGCCAGAGCGTTGGTTTATCGTACGCGCCCGCCGTAATGAACTCTCGATACTCGCCATTGGTGATCAACCGATTGCCGATGCTGTGCGGATGCAGCAGCGCGTCGTGTGCTGGCGTTTCGTTGTCGAAACAAAAATCATCACTGTCATGACCGATGCGCACGATGCCGGTCTCGCCGCGCGTGAACTCATATGCCGCTGCTGTGGCGGACGGAGGTTGCCTGAGGCTCGTTCGGGCGGCAGGCCTTAATGGATTTCCAGACAAGACGTGCTTGATATCAGTGAGCAGGAGTTCCTGGTGCTGCCGTTCGTGATGGAGGCCGAGGACGAGCGTAGTGAGGATGTCTTCCGGAACCCGGTCCCTTTCGAGCAGCTCGATCATCTGGTCGTCGATACGAGAACGGTAGTCCAGGACTTCGGCGAGTGTTGGCCGGGACAATTCGCCGCGCAAGGGACGCGGGTGCATCTCGCCAACCGAGTTGTAGTAGGAGTTGAACAGGTAGTGATAGTCATCCCGGAAGCGATCCACGCCACAGGGCTCCAGGACGAAGCGTTCGAAGAACCAGCTTACGTGAGCCAGGTGCCATTTGGTCGGGCTGACGTCGGGCATCGACTGGACAACCGTATCTTCCGCCTGCAAATCGGCGATCAGCGCGAGCGTCGTGCCCCGGGTTTTCCGGAAGCGGTCCAGCAGCGCGTCGCCGGAATTTTCAACGATATCGAGCATCAGGTCCTGCATGTGCTAGTGAAGTGGAAGTTCGGTTTTTCTCTGTACAGTCCGAATACCAAAACTCGAGTTGACCCTGGCCACGCCGGGAAGCCGTGTCAGTTCTGTCTTGTGAATTCGTTCGAAATCGGCCATGTCAGCGACTACGACACGCAACAGGTAGTCGAATTCACCCGACATAAGGTAACACTCCATGACCTCGGGAATGTTACGCACGGCGTCTTCGAAGGCCGAGAGTTCACTTTCGACCTCGCGGTGCAGGCCAATCTGCACGAACACGTTACCGGGCAGGCCGGCAGCATTCTGACTGACGAGTGCGGCATAGCGGTCGATGATGCCGCTCTCCTCGAGCGCACGGACGCGCCGCAGGCAGGCGGACTCCGAGAGGCTCACCTGCTGGGCGAGCTGCACGTTGCTAATCCGGCCGTCCTTCTGCAGCGCTTTCAGGATCAATTTGTCGTATCTGTCGATAGGCATCGCAGAATCCTGCGTAAAAACTATATGAAGTGACAGAATCTGCCACATATTGGGCAATTCGTCATCTAATTCGCAAGCGAACACCGCCCTGTGGCCCGTATGCTGCTTGTCTACAATAACGATATCAGGTCTGGAGAGAGCCATGAGAATCGGTGTACCCAAGGAAATCAAAACCCTGGAGTTTCGTGTCGGCATGACGCCGGCGGGTGTCCTCGAGGTTATTCACGGCGGCCACGAGGTCATCGTCGAAACGCAAGCTGGATCTGGTATTGGTGTGTCCGACGCAGATTATGAAGCGGTCGGTGCAACGGTCGTTGGTACGGCGGAGGAAGTCTTCGAGCAGGCGGAGATGATCGTCAAGGTCAAAGAGCCCCAGCTCAACGAATGCGCAATGCTCCGTCCGGACCAGGTGTTATTCACGTACCTGCACCTGGCGCCCGATCCCAAGCAGACTGAAGCGCTCGTCAAGTCAGGCACGACGGCGATCGCGTACGAGACCGTCACAGCGGACGACGGTAGCCTGCCTTTGCTTACGCCCATGTCTGAGGTTGCAGGTCGCCTCTCGATACAGGCGGGTGCCTATTCGCTGCAGAAGGCCAATGGCGGTTGTGGCAAGTTGCTCGGCGGCGTGCCGGGCGTACAGCCAGCCAACGTACTTGTTATCGGCGGCGGTGTTTCCGGCGCCCATGCAGCCGATATGGCTATCGGCTTAGGTGCCAATGTCACGATCCTCGATCGTTCACTGCCACGCATGCGCGAACTCGACGATATCTGGGGCGGCCGTGTGACGACGCTCTTCTCGACCAAGCACGCCGTCGAAGAGCTCGCTCCACAGTCCGACCTGATTATCGGCGCGGTCCTGATTCCCGGTGCCGCGGCACCGAAACTCGTGACCGCTGATAACGTCAAGGACATGGCGGCCGGTTCAGTCATGGTTGATATTTCCATCGACCAGGGTGGCTGCTTCGAGACGAGTCATGCAACAACGCACGCCGACCCGACCTACATCGTTGACGACGTCGTGCACTATTGTGTTGCAAACATGCCGGGCGCTGTCCCCCGCACCAGCACGTTTGCACTGACGAACGCGACTTTGCCGTTCGTGAAAGCCCTGGCCGATCATGGCTGGGTCGATGCACTGAAGGCCGATCCGCATCTCGCGAATGGGCTGAACGTGTGGAACGGGCACGTAACCTACGAGGCCGTTGCCCGTGATCTCGGCTACGAATATCTCTCCGCCGAGGAAGCAATGAAAGCTGCCTGATCTCTCCTCCCCCCTTTTGGGATGCAGGCAGTAAGGAGGCCGGGCTTTGCCCGGCCTTTTTTTGTTGCGCACGTAACTAATATATCGTCGGAACTGACTTGTATTGGTGGTAATCCGCATTAAGCTAGGAGGAAGAAGCATCAAACAGATTTTTCGATTAAATTTGATGTAGTACATCAGAACCTGTGGGGGGTTAATTATGAGTAGTATCAGGCAAACTGCGCGGCGTCTCGTCGTGCTGCCGGCGACCATTGTGATGCTGGCGTCATCGGGCGGCGCTGCGGCCCAGGTATTGGAAGAGATCACCGTAACTGCGACTAAGCGCGAAACGACGATTCAGGACGTGCCGTTCTCGATCAACGCGCAAACGCAGCAGGATATCCAGCGTTCGGGCGTGACCAATCTCGAGGAGTTGTCGAGAAATGTCGCGAGCCTTACCGTCCAGAATCTCGGGCCGGGCCAGAGCCAGGTCGCGATTCGCGGTGTGTCGGCAGGCCAGATCGTTCGTGACCAGCCGGGCGTTAAGGAACAAGTCGGCGTGTATCTCGACGAGTCGGTAATTTCCTTGTCCTTGTTTACACCGGACCTTGACCTGTTCGACCTGAACCGGCTAGAGACTTTGCGCGGCCCGCAGGGAACACTGTTCGGCTCCGGCTCGGTCGGCGGGACGATTCGCTATATCACGAACAAACCGAATCGTGATGCGTTCGATGCAAGCATCGAGCTGGACATCAATACCATCACAGATGGTGGGACAGGCGGCGCGGTCAAAGGCATGGTCAACTTCCCGCTGGGTGACGGTGGCGCAGCATTGCGCCTGGTAGGTTACACGACTGAGTACGGCGGTTTCATCGATGCCCGCAAGGAATCCGGTGGTTGGGTGTCAGACGTAAACGGCGGTAATCGGAGCGGTGTCAGGGCGACACTGGCGTTCGATATCGGTGACTCGGTCACGATAACGCCGCGCATCGTCTACCAGGAAGTCGAGGCGGACGGTTTTAACCGGCAAGAAGCCTACAACTTGTTCGCGAATCCGTACACAACGGGCGCTGCGGGAACCCCCCGCGAGCCGATCCAGCTCGGCGAGCGCCAGCAGCATCTACTCCTGGATGAGGACTTCACCAGTGAGACCTTGCTCGCGGATCTCGTGATTGAAGCGTCCCTGAACGCGTTCGACTTCACGTTTGTCGGCAGCCAGATGGAGCGCGACATTCTCGTCAGTCGCGACGCAAGCGCCTTGACCGGAAGTGTGTCGATCGATCTGGGCTATCCGGAT
>JAACFG010000051.1 GCA_009937605.1 Gammaproteobacteria bacterium
TTTTTGGCTGGGGGAGAGGGATTCGAACCCCCGTTGGCGGAGTCAGAGTCCGCAGTCCTACCACTAGACGATCCCCCAAGTTCGCCCTCATTGCCGATCAACGACGCAGAGGTCGGTGCGAACTTACCTTTAGTGGTTACACCAAAGGTGGGTTCCACCCAGAATTTGGGTCTTTAGCGCTTCGAGTACTGCGTGGCGCGGCGAGCTTTACGCAGGCCGACCTTCTTACGCTCTACCTCGCGCGCATCGCGGGTCACAAAACCAGCTTGACGCAGACCAGGACGCAAAGATTCGTCGTAGGCCATCAGCGCACGCGTCAGACCGTGGCGAATCGCGCCTGCCTGGCCCGTCGTGCCACCGCCCTTGACCGTAACATTCACGTTGAACTTCTCGCCCAACTGGGTCAGCTCAAGCGGCTGGCGTACTATCATCTGCGCCGTCTTGCGGCCGAAGAATACGTCCAGCGGACGCTTGTTAACCATGATATCGCCACTACCCGGCGTCAGAAAAACGCGAGCTGTCGAGGTCTTGCGACGACCAGTACCGTAAAAAAACGTGTCACTCATAATATTTACTCAATCCTGATGCGACGCCTTAGGCGTTCACTTCCAGCGGAATCGGCTGCTGTGCAGCGTGGGTGTGTTCGGGGCCAACAAATACGCGCAGCTTCGAGTACATCTGGCGACCCAGGGGACCGCGAGGCAGCATGCCTTTTACGGCCTTCTCGATAACACGTTCCGGATGCTCATCGAGCATCTTCTGGAGCGGTACTGACTTCAGGTTGCCAACGTACCCCGTGTGATGGTGGTACATCTTGTCCTGCAGCTTGTTACCGGTCACACGAACCTTCTCGGCGTTAACAACGACGATGTAGTCGCCCGTATCAACATGTGGCGTGTATTCTGGCTTGTGCTTGCCACGCAGGCGATGTGCGATCTCGGTCGAAAGACGACCAAGGGTCTTGTTCGTGGCATCTACCACGTACCAGTCGCGCCGAACCTCTGCTGGCTTCGCAGAAAACGTCTTCATAATTCTGGTTTCCGTTAGGGAATGATCTTGTTATTCACAGGGTTACGGTCAAGCCAATGGTCCAACCGGACCCCTGTGTGCCGCCCGCGCACGCCGAAACGTTCGCTGGATTGGCGAAAGGCGCGAAATTCTACTGTAGCCCCCGCCCCATTGCAAACAATTATGAGGCTTTTTCGGAGGGCAGGCTCAGAACATGTATTCCAGCGAAATCGCCGTGTAAGTATCTGATTTTTCGGTGGTTGGTGGCACATCCGAATTGTACTTGACGGTGTAGGACGCCACCAGCGCGAGGTCGCCGAGCAATTGCGCGGACAAAGCCGTTACAGATTCGACGTAGGTGTTCAGTTCACCCGCCTCAACGGTAAGGTCCTGGCTAAACTTCGCTGTCTCAGCGAAGTGCCATGCGTAGTACATGCCGCCCCGGAAAATCGTGTCATTCTCAGACAAGCCATTCTGCGTTTCGGACTGCCGGGCACCAGCACCGATCTCACCGTTTAGCTTGTGCTTGTCGCTATCGATTATGCGGCGACCGTAACCGACCGTCTGCGAGAACTGGGTGTTATAGGCACTAAAGAGATTCTTGCGCCAGCTCAGGCGTCCGAACATGAAGTCTTGATCGGTAAAATTGCGTTCACTCCTCCAGTCCGCAGAATACGACTCTGCCGTCTTCACATCATTCTCGGTCGCGTTAATCGCCGATGCGTCGAAACCGTGCTCCCAGTTACCCTTTGTATATGCAACCCCGAAACCGGTGTTCAGGGTCGACGTCTCCGTATTGCCGGACGTCGCAAGGTAGCCGAGGGTAACGCTGCCCGACCAGGGACTCTCAGGCTCTGCGGGTGCGGGTGCCTGCGCCATAAGTGAAACGGGTGCGGCAAGTGCCGCGACTAAAACCAGGTAACGCAGTTTCATGCGTGTGCTCCTCAATGAATCTTGTTCGTGCTGCCCGAAAAGGCAGCGGAGTATACCTGTACCTCGTGCCGTTTCGCTATAATCCGGGTCATGAATAGCCGTCGACTGACGCCTCTGGACCGGTTAATTGCGAGCGCCAACAACGCGCTCCGCACGGTTGCCGCCCCGGCAGGCCATTCCGCCCGCAAGAACCCGGCGGAAAACATCCTTGATGCCGATCTGAATGCCGCAGAGAAGCGGCACGCAGCAGGCCTGATGCGGATCAATCATGCGGGCGAAGTCGCCGCGCAGGCTCTCTACCAGGGCCACGCCTCAGTTGCACGAGACGAGAACATCGAAGCTCAGATGCAGCGCGCCGCGGACGAGGAGTTCGATCATCTCGCGTGGTGCGAACAGCGGATAAACGAGCTTGGCGAGGACGTCAGCAAGCTCAGTCCATTCTGGTACGCCGGCGCCTTCGCTATCGGCGCAGCCAGCGGCGTGCTCGGCGACAAGTGGAGCCTGGGCTTCATCGCCGAGACCGAGCGGCAGGTCTGCGCCCATTTGGACAGCCACCTTGATAGCCTGCCTCCGGAGGATGCGAAGAGTCGGGCAATCGTTGAGCAGATGCGGGATGAGGAAGAGGAACATGGCGAAAATGCCATCGATGCGGGAGCCGCGGAATTGCCTGAGCCAATCCGACGCCTGATGCAGATGACCGCCAAAGTAATGACAAAAACGGCGTATTGGGTGTGAGATTCGTCCAATGAGACAAATAATTCGATAAAACACGGACTTAGCTTGCCCTGACCGGCAAACTGTATTAAAAGTAATGCGCGAATGGGCGAGGGACTATCAATGCAGACAACAGCGAAAAATCTGAGCGATGTACCAGCGATTAACCGCTTTCTGAGTTATTGCCGAGTACGGACAGTACCGCAGAAAACAGTGATGATTCATGCCGGCGATCTACCGGATGTTTTGTATTACATCGTGGACGGCTCGGTCGAAGTCATGATCGAGGACGAAGATGGCAATGAGATGGTCCTGGCTTACCTGAACAAAGGACAGTTCTTCGGTGAGATGGGCCTCTTCTACGAACAGCCCACACGCAGCGCATGGGTTCGGACCCGCACCGAGTGCGAAATCGCCGAGATGACCTATCCGCGATTCCGCCAGATTGCGAGCGAAAGCCCGGGCCTCGTATTTGAACTGGCTACTCAGCTCGCAACCCGCCTCGACCGCACGAATCGCAAGCTCGGTGATCTCGCTTTCGTCGACGTGACGGGCCGCGTCGCCCACGCCATCATGGACCTCTGCAACGAACCGGATGCAATGACCCACCCGGACGGCATGCAGATCAAGGTCAGCCGCCAGGAACTGAGTCGCCTCGTCGGCTGCTCGCGTGAAATGGCAGGCCGGGTGCTCAAGGTCCTCGAGGAGCAGGGCCTCGTCTCAGCCAGCGGCAAGACCATTGTCGTTTACGGCGCGCGCCCGAACCGCAATTTGTAGTAGGAGCGGCGATTCGCCGCGAAGCAGCGCGGCGGCCGTCAGGCCGCTAAAGACCCGATAGACTGTCGCGGCCGGTGGCCGCTCCTACGAGTTCTTTTCTATTTCAGCCTTCATCGCCGTGATCGTAGCGGCATAATCCTCGCTGCCGAAAATTGCTGAGCCCGCGACGAACGTATCTGCGCCAGCCGCCGCGACTTCGCCAATATTGTCGACTTTGACGCCACCGTCGATTTCCAGCCTGATATCCAGCCCGCTGGCGTCGATGATCCTGCGCGCCTCGCGCAACTTTTCGAGTGCCGACGGAATGAACTTCTGGCCGCCAAATCCGGGATTGACCGACATCAGCAGGACCATATCGACCTTGTCGATGACATAGTCCAGCCAGTCGAGTGGCGTAGCCGGATTGAAGACAAGCCCGGCTTTGCAGCCTTGCTCGCGAATCAGCCCCAGTGAGCGATCGGGATGCCTGCTCGCCTCCGGGTGAAATGTGATGTAAGTAGCACCGGCCTTGGCGAAATCCGGAATGATTCGATCGACAGGCTCAACCATGAGGTGAACGTCGATCGGCGCCTCAATTCCGTGGTTTCTCAGGGCGTCACAGATCATCGGCCCTATCGTCAGGTTCGGCACGAAATGATTATCCATCACGTCGAAATGTACGATGTCGGCGCCAGCGTCCAGCACGGCGTTAACGTCATCGCCCAGTCGGGCGAAGTCTGCGGAGAGAATTGAGGGGGCAATTAAGGGTTTCACAACAAGTCCTCTATCAGAAGTTTCTAATATACTCTACCTTATCGAGCGTCTTGCTTTCAGCATTTCGTAGGCGCTGCGAACTTCGCGCGTACGCCGCTCGGCTTCCGCGACCACGTCAGCCTCAGGGTTGCTGCCAGCGATCTTGTCAGGGTGATTCTTGTTCATCAACCGCCGATAGGCGGTCTTGATATCGGCATTGCTCGCTTCGACCGTCACGCCGAGAGCCTCATAGGCGGCACGCAGGCGAGCAGCATCGGCGTTACCGGCTGGCGAGCGCTTGAAACCCTTCTGCGCACGAATCATGGCCTCGAGTTGGGCGAATTCGACGCGACCGATATCAAGTTCCGAGCAGATCGTCCAAAGCATGGCGCGCTCTTCCTTTTTCAGTGCGTCTTTCGCGAGCACAACTTCCAGCAGCAGGCGCAGGAACAAGATCCGCTTCGAGGTACTGCGACCGCTGACACGCCGCACCTCTCTCACCGTCTGCACCAGCGGGAAGCCGGGACGCTTGCCGTCATCAAACCAGCCGATCGCACGCCGGACCATGGCTGGATTCAGGCCAAGCCGATGCATGATCAGGCGCGCAGCCCGAATCTCATCTTCGGAGACTCGGCCATCTGACTTTGAAAGATGCCCCATGCAACCGAACAACGCTCGCACGAATTCGTCGGGAAGACGATCGATATAGGCGCCGTCCTGTTCGAATGTGCGCACGCTTTTCCTGAAACCCCGGTAGAACTGGTAGGCAACCAGCGCGAGGGCGAGCAGAGCGAGAGTCTTTCCAAGGAACATAGGTTGCCGCATCGTATCGCGCATTGGCCCCCATTCCCATTACAGACCTTGCGAGCGCCTCCTTTAGAGGCGATCATCGCCCGATGAATATCACTGACGCCCTGTTCGAATCTACGATTCCCGAGTTGCCGCTGATCGGCCGTGGCAAAGTAAGGGACATATACAGTGTCGATGAGAACCACCTTCTGATCGTAACGACGGATCGACTGTCCGCTTACGACGTGGTGATGCCCGATCCGGTACCCGGCAAGGGCGCGGTGCTGACAGAGATCTCGCTGTTCTGGTTCCGCATGATGAGCGACATCATCGAGAACCAGCTAACCGACCTGACCGTGGCCGACGTCGTTAAGGATCCGGATGCCAGGGAGATGCTTGCGGGCCGTGCGCTGGTCGTAAAACGACTCAAGCCTTTGCCCATCGAGGCGGTCGTCCGCGGATACCTGATTGGCTCCGGGTGGAAAGACTACCAGGAGACGGGACAAGTCTGCGGGATCGACTTGCCCGACGGATTGCAGCAGGCCGAGAAGCTACCGCGAACGCTATTCACGCCAGCGTACAAGGCAGAGGCCGGGGCGCACGACGAGAACATCAGTTTCGAAAAGGTGGTCGAGCTTATTGGCGAGAAGCTCGCCGCTCGTGTGCGGGATATTTCGATCGAAATCTATGAGCGCGCGGCAACCTACGCACTTGAACGGGGCATTATCATTGCCGACACCAAGTTCGAGTTCGGGCTCGACGAACAAGGCCGTTTGTTCATCATCGACGAGGCACTTACGCCGGACTCGTCCCGCTTCTGGCCCGTGGATGGCTACGAAATTGGTACGAGCCCGCCGAGCTACGACAAGCAGTTCGTTCGTGACTACCTTGAAACACTCGATTGGGACAAGACCGCCCCCGGCCCGGAATTGCCGGCGGAGATCATCGAGAGGACGGCGGACAAGTATCACGAAGCCTTGACCAAGATGACCTCGACTTAGCTTCGGGAATGCGTCGCTTCAGGAGTACAATGCACGCATGATCGCCAGTATCGGAAAACAACTCGATCACTTTGTCTGGGGTGACGGCCTGACGCGTTACGGCGTGCTTGGGCGCTTCAGCGCGGGCGTGCTGCGCAATCTCTGGGCCGTGCTACGGGACATAGCATCTGGCCAGCTCAATCTGCGCGCGATGAGCCTCGTCTACACGACGTTGTTGTCCATTGTGCCACTGATCGCAGTCAGCTTCTCGGCGCTCAAGGCGTTCGGCGTCCACGAAGAGATCGAACCGCACCTGTACGGGTTCCTGGAGCCACTCGGCCCGAAGGGTGTCGAGATTACCGACTACATCATTGGCCTCGTCAACAACGTCAACAGCAATGTGCTGGGTGGCATCGGCTTCTTATTCTTTATCTACACCGCGATCTCGATGGTACAGAAGGTCGAGGACTCGTTTAACTACGTCTGGTATGTCAACAAGGCACGTAGCTTCACGACGCGCCTGGTCGAATACAGCACCGTGCTGATCGTCGGCGCGGCGGCGGTCGGCCTGGCCGTAAAGGCGCTGGTTGAATTCAGCCAGGAGAAGCTCGTCGTCGAAATGCATCAAAACGTGGTTCTGGCGCCCGTTTTCGGCCTGACTGACCGCTTGATGCCCTACCTGATTACGATCGGTATATTCACGTTCCTGTACAAGTTTATGCCGAATACCTTCGTCAAGTTGCGATCCGCAATCGTTGGTGGCGTCGCGGGAGGATTCCTGTGGGCGACGACAGGAACGATCTTCACCTCGTTCATCGTGGGTTCTTCGAACCGCCAGGCAATCTATGCAAGTCTCGCCGTCGCAATCTCGGCACTGATCTGGCTGTACCTGAACTGGATCATCCTGCTAGTCGGTTCGCAAATCGCGTTCTATTTCCAGAATCCCGCCTACCTGCAAATCGGTCGCCGCGATCCTCGCCTGTCGAACGAGATGCGTGAGCGCGTTGCACTCAATATCATGTACCTGGTCGGTAAGGAACACCGCAATCCGGTTGCCGGTGTGGATTTGCGCAGCATTAGCCGTACGTTGCACATCCCCTCGATCACGCTGGCGCCTATTGCGCTCGGCCTTGAGACGAAGGGTCTGCTAACCACCAATGAGAAGGAAGCGCTGCTGCCGGGCAAGGAGATGTCACGCATCCGGTTGAGGGACATTCTCTCGGTCGTCAGGCAGGACGGTGAAACAGGCTCCCACGAGACGCCTCACTGGAACGACGCGATCAACGAAATCGGAAAATCTATCCACTCGGCCGTGGACAAAACCCTGGGAGACCGGACACTCTCGGACCTGTTGGACGAGACAGAAAGCCCCTAGATCTTTGTTCGAAAAGTCTACGCGCCCGCGATCGTCATCTCCTCGACGAGGATCGAGCCACAACGAATACCGCTTCTTTCATCCTGGTCGTTACCGATCGCGGCGATTCTCTGGTAGAGGTCTCGCAGATTGCCCGCGACGGTCACTTCGTGCACCGGGTACTGAACCTCTCCATTCTCTACCCAGTGACCAACAACACCTCGAGAGTAGTCGCCGGTCACACCGTTGACGCCCTGTCCGATCAGTTCACTCACGACGAGCCCGGTGCCCATCTCCTTGATCAGCGCCTGCTTATCCTTGTCCCCGCCGGGCACGATCAGGTTCTGTGCGCCACCGGCATTGGCCGTCGTCGCAAGTCCCAGGCGCCGTGCCGAGTAGCTACTCAGAATGTAGCCCTGCAGCACACCTTCGGAGACGATGTCGCGATCGTAAGTTCCAACGCCTTCTGCGTCGTAGGGGGCACTGGCCATGCCTTTCGGCAGATGAGGACGCTCCTGGATGTTCACAAAGTCCGGAAACAATGTCTCTCCAACGGCATCGAGCAGGAACGATGAGCGTCGGTACTGCGCACCTCCCGCGATCGCGCTGATCGCGTGACCGATGAATCCGCGTGCAAGTTCCGGGACATACAATACGGGCGCCCGAGTCGTTTCTATCTTGCGGGCTCCCAAGCGCTCGACCGTCTTTTCTCCTGCGCGACGTCCTACCTCGGCGGGAGTATCCAGGTCATCCGAACTACGCGCAGATGTGTAGTGATAGTCGCGTTGCATCACACCGTCCGCTTCGGCAAGCAGCACGCACGTAATGCTGTGACTGGTTCGCGAGTAACCGCCAAGGAAGCCGTGCGAATTACCGTATGCCCGTGTACCGCGATTGGTCGACACGGTGGCACCTTCTGAATTGCTGATGCGCTTGTCGAACTCCAGTCCGGCGGCTTCGGACTCAATCGCCATCTCGATAGCCTTGGTCGCATCGACATCCCAGGGATGATCCAGATCGAGATCCCGTACATCGGTGCACATGAGGTCCGCGTCCGCCAAACCGGAGAACTCATCTTGTGCGGTGAGCGTGGCAAATGTGCATGCCTTGGTCACAGCCTCCCGGATCGCGGCAGGTGACATATCGGACGTGCTGGCACTACCCTTGCGCGAGTCCTTGAACACGGTAATCCCGATACCGCGGTCGTTCGTGTACTCCAGGCTCTCGACGTCGCCCAATCGAGCAGTCGCAGACAGACCCGTATCCTGGCTGGCGGCCACCTCCGCCTGGTCGACACCCTGAGTTTTCGCTTCGTCCAACGCCAGCGTGATGAGACTTTCGAGTTCGGCGCGGCCGAGTAATTCGCTTTTTGCGATCGTTCCCATGATTCCAGTAATTCCCTGATTGGCTATCTGTCTGTCGGCGCATCGCGTGGTAGACTCCCGCCCCCAGATCGCGGGAAGTACTTTATCTTGTGGATGATACAAAGCCCAGCAAAAGCGCACGGAAGCGCGAATACATTGCGAGGCAGAAACTCGGCGAGGAACTGATTACGCTTCGTGTGGAGGACTTGCAGTCGCTCGAGCTTGACGACGACTTGCTTGAGGCCGTGATGGAAGCACGCACTATCAAGTCGCACGGTGCGCTGCGACGGCAGAAGCAGTACATCGGCAAGATCATGAGGCACATCGACCCGGAACCCATTCGCGCGGCGCTCGAGAGCCTGCGCCGCAAGTAACAGGTAGTGTAGAATTTTGATATGAGTATTGATGTTGGCATCATTATGGGCTCGCGTTCCGACTGGGAGACCATGCGCCATGCGAGCGAGACACTGGACGCTCTTGGCGTCACGTACGAGGTGAAGGTCGTGTCGGCCCACCGTACGCCCGACCTGCTGTTCGAGTATGCCGGCTCGGCTGTCGAGCGTGGCCTGAAAGTCATCATCGCGGGCGCCGGAGGCGCGGCGCACCTGCCGGGCATGGCGGCGGCCAAGACGCGCGTACCGGTCCTGGGCGTCCCGGTTCAGTCCAAGGCGCTGAATGGCATGGACTCCCTGTTGTCGATAGCGCAAATGCCGGCTGGCATTCCGGTCGGCAGTATGGCCATTGGTCGCGCCGGCGCTGTGAACGCCGCGCTGCTCGCGGCTGCCATTCTCGCCAATGAAGACAGTGCAATCGCTGATGCACTCGACGCGTTCCGCAAGAACCAGACCGACAAGGTCCTGGCCGACAGCGACCCAAGCAAGTAATCCCATGAAAATCGGCATCATCGGCGCCGGCCAACTCGGTCAGATGCTGGGTCACGCAGCCCGCGATCTCGGTGTTGAATGCCAATTTATCGATCCGTCAGACTCACCGCCAGCCGGCGATTGTGGCGACGTTATCCAACGGCCGTTCGACGATGCCGCGGCGCTTGCCGAACTCGCCGCCACCTGTGACGTCATTACTTACGAATTCGAGAACGTCCCGGTCGAGGCGTTGCACCAGATCGGCGGCAACGTTCCCGTCTTTCCGCCCGCCGACGCCTTGCGTCACGCGCAGGATCGGCTGGACGAGAAGCGCTTGTTTGAGCAACTTGATATTCCATTGCCGGGCTACCGAGCGATCGACTCGCGCGAAGACATGATCGCGGCCGTCGACGCACTGGGGTTGCCCGTCGTTATCAAGACTCGCCGGCTGGGTTATGACGGCAAGGGCCAATTCGTTATCAAGGATCGAAGCGATATAGACGCGGCCTGGATTGAGCTTGGCGGCACTGCGCTTATCGCCGAGCAGTGGGTCGCGTTCGACTACGAAGTATCATGTATCGGCGTCCGCAACAGTGATGGTGATATCGCCATCTACCCGCTCAGCCACAACATTCACGAGGGCGGCATCCTGCGAATATCCAGATCGCCCGTCGATAACCCGGCTCTTGCCGAAAAGGCCGAGGGCTACATGCGTCGAATGCTCAGCCACCTCGACTATGTCGGCGTGCTGGCGCTGGAGCTGTTTGTCAGCGGAGAGGACCTGCTGGCCAATGAGTTCGCGCCGCGAGTGCACAACTCAGGTCACTGGACGATCGAGGGCTCGAATACTAGCCAGTTCGAGAACCACCTCCGGGCCGTGATGAATCGACCCCTGGGCTCGACTGCGAGCGTGGATCACGCCGGGATGATAAACCTGATCGGCGAAATTCCGGATGCGGCCAGGACGCTGGATTCCGGGTTCCTGCATGATTACGGCAAGGACGCCCGGCCAGGCCGCAAACTGGGGCACATTACTGTCACGGCGGACACTGCCGAAAGACGCGATGAGCTTGTCGACACAATCAGTCGGAGTGTGACGTAGGCCCCGCTCCGGCCCGGCACCGCGGCATAGCCCGCACACCTCAAAAGCAGGTAAACTGGATCGATATGTCTTACCTTGGCCACTTCAATCTCAAGGAACAACCGTTTCGGCTAACGCCGGACCCGGATTTCCTGTACTGGAGCAAACAGCACGCCAGGGCCAAGGCCTACATGGAGTCGACGATCTGGCTCGCAGACGGCTTCGTTGTAATCACGGGTGAAATCGGTTCCGGGAAGACCACGCTGCTGCAGTCCTTCCTCGCTGAACTCGACGAGGACGTCGTGTATGCCGTCGTCTCGCAGACTCAGCTGACACCGACGCAATTTCTGCAGGCAGTTCTGACCGAGTTCGGCTTCAAGCCATTCAACAAACGCAAAGTCGAGCTTCTCGACATGCTGAATATGTTCCTGATCGAGCAATATTCAAATGGCAAGAAGGTCGTGCTGGTCGTCGACGAAGCACAGAATCTGACGCGCAAGGTGCTCGAGGAAATTCGCCTGATTTCCGGCATTGAGACCCACAAGGAAAAAGTGCTGCGTATCATCCTCGCCGGGCAGCCGGAACTTCGGGACACGCTCGATTCCGTCGGGCTGAAACAGTTGACCCAGCGAGTCCGATTACGCTTCCACCTTGGGCCGCTCGATCGCCGTGAGATGCGCGAGTACATCGAGCATCGACTGTCTGTAGCCGGGGCTGAAGAGAGCCGGCTCTTCGGCGACGACACGTTCGATATCATCCACCGTTATACGGGCGGCGTCCCACGCCTGATCAACACGCTGTGTGACACGTCTTTGCTTTGCGCTTTTGCGGACGAGAAAGAGAGCGTAAACCTGGACGACGTAGAGTCTGCAATTGCCGAGCTCAATTGGGAAGAACACGAGAGCAGCACGGGTATCCACCAGAAACTTCAGCAGATTCAGGATCGCTACCCTAACGGAGCCGACGTCACGAGCATCGAGGTACGGCAGGACGGCGATGTAGTCGAAGAGCTCACCTTTGCTCCCGGCCGGATCATCGTTGGACGCTCGCCAGACAATGAAATCTACATCAAGAGCAAGTTCGTCAGCCGTCATCACGCGCAACTGATCAGCGACGAGAATGGTTGTGTCATTGAGGACCTCAACAGTACCAACGGGGTGTTTCTCGGCGAGAGGCAAATCAAGAAGTACCGCTTGCGAGATGGTGACGTAGTGTCACTGGGCGTGCATGAACTCGTGTATCGCGACCTGAGAACCGCGGACGAAGTTGTGGACGAGGATCTCGAAGAGGAAGACGAAGATTCCGCCATTGAAGAGCAGGAATCCGCTTAGTCTCCAGGCCGCTGCCCTAGTAATCCTGCCGCTGTCCCACGCGCCGATTGGCAACGCGGCTATCACGCCGCTTCAGAAGTACGACCAGGCCACCCACCAGGCAGATCAATCCCACGACGAAGCAGATTGTCGGGAGATACCAGTAGGTGAGGTACATCGACAAGCCAAGTGAAACCGCCCCTGCGAGCAGGTAAAAATAGGGCAGACTTTCGTAAATCGGCTTGGAGACCCACATAACGTTATCGTTCTATTCCCCGGGGTCAATTCATTTTCCATAGCGGGCGGCGTATGTAAAGCGGCTAAATGCGAAAAACCCGGCCATTGGCCGGGTTTTTCAGATTTGTCGCTCTGTCTAAGTCCTTGTTCAGGCTCAGGAGCGACCGACACCGAATAGTCCAAGAATGCGCGAAAGTATCGATTCCGACAGACCGTCTACAGCCAGATCCGGCTCAAAATCGCCGCCATCGCCGCGTAATCCTTGCACGAACTGCTGGGAGTTGGCGTCCATGTCATGTTCCGTAATTGTGTTGTCGAAAGCCATCTTCGTATCCCTCCATGAGACACAAAGACTCTACTCTGAAGATATGTTGAATGAAGTGAGATGCCTCACATTGTGCGGTGTGAAATCGCGAAGTTTTGACTTATGTGAAATTCCGCTTCACGAATTTCTGGTCAGGCGGTACCGCCCACTGTCAATTCGTCGATCTTCAATGTGGGCTGCCCGACGCCGACGGGCACTGACTGCCCTTCTTTGCCGCAGGTACCAACCCCGGTGTCGAGCTTCAGGTCATTACCGATCATCGAAATTTTGTGCAGCGCTTCGGGACCATCGCCTATCAGCATTGCGCCCTTGACCGGAGTCGTAACTTTGCCGTTCTCAATGAGGTATGCCTCGTTCGCAGAAAACACGAATTTGCCGGATGTAATATCGACCTGGCCACCACCGAAGTTCGGCGCATAGATACCCTTGTCAACCGACTCAATGATTTCGCCGGGATCGTGGCTGCCGGCCAGCATGTAGGTATTCGTCATACGCGGCATCGGCACATGCGCAAACGACTCACGTCGGCCATTACCTGTTGACTCGACACCCATCAGGCGCGCGTTTAACTTGTCCTGCATGTAGCCGCGCAAGATACCGTTCTCAATGAGCACCGTATTCTTTGCGGGTGTGCCCTCATCATCTACTGACAGCGAACCGCGCCGATTCGGGATTGTCCCGTCATCAACGATCGTGCACTCCTCTGAAGCCACCCTTTGCCCGACCTTGCCGGAAAACGCCGAGTGGCCCTTGCGATTGAAATCGCCTTCGAGACCGTGGCCCACTGCCTCGTGCAGCAGGATACCGGGCCAGCCGTTGCCAAGGACAACAGGCATAGTTCCCGCGGGTGCCGGCTGCGCCTCAAGCTGTATGGACGCCTGGCGCACGGCCTCTTGCGCAAAGTCGAGCGGGAAATCACTGTCCAGAAAGTAGCTAAGGTCCGCCCTGGCACCGCCGCCCGAGTAACCGTGCTCGCGCTGACCGTCCTGCTCCAGGATGACGCTGACATTGAGGCGGATCAGGGGTCGCACGTCCGCCGCCATCGTGCCATCGGATGCCGCAACCAGTACCAGGTCCTGGCTGCTGGCCAGACTGATCATCACCTGCTCGATGCGACTGTCGAGTTTCCTTGTGGCTGCATCGAGGTCGAGCAGAAGGCGTGTTTTTTGATCGTCGTCAATGCTCGTCGTCGGATCCGACATCGGATACAAAATCGAGGCATTGCTGCGTCGCCACGCCTGCAGGCTCTTCTCCTGTCCCTGCCGCGCGATCGCACGCGCGGCACCCGCTGCTGATTCCAGTGCGGGCAGCACGAGCTCATCCGAGTAGGCAAAGCCAGTCTTCTCGCCACTGTTGGCACGCACGCCAACGCCCTGATCCAGGCTGAAACCACCTTCCCGGATGATGCCATCCTCGAGCGACCAGCTTTCCTGGCGCGTCACCTGAAAATACAGATCGGCATAGTCGACGCCCCCGCGCATCAGGCCTCCAAGCGTCGTCGACAATTGTTGCTCACCGAGCCCCGCGGGCTCGAGCAGGCGTGTCATTACGGCATCAATCGATGTGTTGTTGCTTGCGCTCAAGTAGATATCCTGTTGCCAACTGTTTATCAGGTCAGACGTCTGTTCGACAGTGCTGGAAACTCGCTGCGCAGTCGCGCGGGCAACTCGGGGTCGATATCGGCGGCGACGACGCAATTGCCTTCCGCCTGCTCGGCCAGTATCCGGCCCCAGGGGTCGCAGATCAGTGAGTGTCCGAACGTCGAACGATTGTCCGGGTGAAGGCCATACTGCCCGGGAGCGATGACATATGCCAGATTTTCGATAGCCCTGGCGCGAAGAAGTGTGCGCCAGTGAGCTTCACCCGTTGTCGTGGTGAATGCGGCTGGCACAGTGAACAGGGTCGACCCGGCATCGACGAGCTGGCGAAACAGCTCCGGAAACCGCAGGTCGTAGCAAATTGTCAGCCCGACGCGCCCTGCGGGCGTGTCGACAGCGACGACCTCTTCACCGGGATACATCGAATTCGACTCACGGTACGACTCCTTCTTGTCAACGAGATCGACATCGAACAGGTGGATCTTGCGGTACACGGCCTCAACTTTGCCGTCCGAGTTGTAAACAGGGCAGGCACCGTACACGCGTTCAGCCGTAATTTCCGGCGAGACGAACGGCATGCTCCCGGCGATTATCCACACACCGTGCTCTGCCGCCGTCGCGGCAAGAAAGTCCTGGATCGGACCGCTCCCCGGCTCCTCCGCGTACCGTGCCTTGTCCTTGCCGCGCTCAGGCATAAGCGCGAAATTCTCGGGCAAGACCGCAAGGGCGCAACCATCTGCCGCCGCCTCACCCAGCAAGCGACTCGCCAGTTCGAGATTAACGTCGACATTTGGACCGCTGTTCATCTGTATAGCAGCAACGCGCATTCTTATCCTTGATCTCCCTCGGGCAAACACCCGGCCAGTTCGCCAAAGCGAACGAAGTCGTCCGAGTCGATGGGTTCGATCCCGGGATCTGCCCACGGACCCGATATACCGTAGAACACCTGCCCCATTTCCTGCAGCGGCTTCTTGAAAATCTGCGAGAAAATCAACATGGCAGCAGCACCGGGCGGCCCACCGACCACAGCGCCCACGATCGGCAGTGTGTTCCCGACATTGGCGCTAATTACAGCGCCCTGCTCGTACTCGCTTGTCACAAGATTCGTGCTGCCGACGATGCCAATGTCGGCCGCTGGCCCTTCCAGTGACAGGTCACAAGTCATCGCGATACCGTCCGTGATGTTGAATGACCCATCGATCGTGTCATAGCCGAATCCCTTGGAGAACACGTCGCGAAAATCCAGCGACAGTCGGCGTGGCAGGGACACGAAGCTGACCAGGCCCAGCATGCGCCCGGCACCGGGCTCAACTTCCTCAAGTTGCCCCTGCTCCAGGGTCACCTGAACCTCGCCGTCGAGGACACCGTAGAAACTCCCGCGCGGACCACCCGACCAACTCAGGTCCAGCTGGATACCCATCGAATCGCCGCTGATACCCTGCGCGAAATCGAGGCGCGTCAGTGTTTGCGCGACATCACTACTGGTGAGTGTCGCCGTTACATAGGTGCGGCTGCCAAGCTCCTCGTTATCGTCAGCCACCCAACGGCCGGTCGCAATGGACTCGAATGTTGGGTCCCTGGTGGTGAGCTTCTCGACTGCGAGTCCATCCACAGTACGCACCAGTATCATTTCGAGCGCGCCGAAATTGCGGTCCGCGAGTGCGAAATCGTCAGCAGTCAGTGTAATGGGTGGCAAGGTCCGAGGATCGAGTGTTGACTCAGACGATGGTGATACATCATCACCAGGAAGGTGCATACGCTCCATCTCGATAACCATGGCCCGGTCCGAGCCAAATTCATAGGGTACAAACACCGAGCCAACGATATGTTCTCCCTCGACCTGGACAAGCCAATCGAGGGCGCTGCGGTCGAGCCGCACATGATGTCCGCGCAGGTGCTGACCAATCGCAAACAGGTCGTCGACCGTCAGGTCAATTGATCGAATGCGATCCGCCGCGCCAACGTTAGCATCGCCACTTTGCGTCAGGTTGAGCCATTCTTCGAGACGTACAGTACTTGTCGTCCCCCGGATGTGGAGTCCCCGGGTCTCGGGCTGCTGAATCTCGCCGCCGCCCAGCATCAGTACGCCCCGATCGAGATCCCAGCCTTCCTCCAACGCATTGAAGCCCAACTGCCACGCAATCTCGTCACCGAGCAGGCCGGAGCTCTCGATGGCCTCGCCGCCGGGCATGAAGCGAATATCCCCGCGCAATTGCCAGGCATTGGCGGCCGGTTTCTCTACCGGGTCAGGCAGGTCCGCGGCGAGTCCAACGAGATCGCTTTCAATATTGATTGTCAGCGGCTGCGGTGTTTCCTGGCTGCCGCGGGGAAACATCAACTGCGCCGAGTAGTCCGTCGCACCGTTAATTAACCCGTCAAGCGGAACACCGAGTTCTTCGACTATTGCCGTCGCAGTGGCAACACCGTCGGCAGTCGCGACTGCGAAAAATCGCGGGTCCTCGCTCGGGCCGACACGAAGGTCGACTTCCCGGCCTAGAAAACGACCACCCAACGAATCACTCACAATCGAATCCCGGGTTATTCGGACCTCACCGATAAGATCGGTGATGGGCGCCTTAAGTCCGTCCACGGCCAGCGTGCCATTATTGCTCCGGAGCAATCCGTCAAATGTCGTGCTCACGGGGTCCTTCAGGGGCACAACCAGGTCGAGATTGAACGAGGTGTCACCCAATACCGTTATTCGGTTCAGATTGCCGCCAGTGAAGCTGTTGATCGGGCTCTGCATCGCGTACTGGCGAAGGGTCTCCAGTGATCCGGTCACCAGGCCTTCGATTTTCAGAACCGGGTCCCGCAAGTCCGCAATTTCAATCGCGGTATTGATCGCCTGGTTGCCAGCATGGATGGATCGATTACGTACGGAGTACAGTCGTGCTTTTTCCAGAACGACATCAATATTCGCCTGCTCGGCGGCCGGCCAATCCGGGTGGAATTTCAGCGTTGTGTTGCGCGCGGTGGCGTCGATCCGGAACTGCCCTTCGCCATTGGCGAATGGGAATTGGTCGAGCGAGCCGACCAGCGTAAGACTGCCTCCATCCAGAGAACCCTTCACCAGCGATCTCTGAAACCAGTCGTAGAGCTTTGCGGACATTACCTTTCCCGGCAAGTAATTCCGCGCCGCGCTCAGATCGTTGACTCTGAAAGTGCTTTTGAGATCAATGTGGGGCGCGCCGCCATCTCTGTCGATCGTCAGTTCGAAATCGTTGCGCATATCGAGCACAGGATTGACGATGCGGATACTGTTAGAGGTGAATTTCGTAAGGTTATTGCGCCACATCACGGCCCCTTCGGCCGAGAGAATATCGACTGGCTGGTCCATGATCTGTGGCAGATCGAGCAGGAGATTCGACGAGCGTATCTCGACCTTTCCGCTGGCACTCGTGCCTTGAATGCCTCCTGTGAAGCCTCGAATTCCGGGTCGCTTGCCATCTGCTGCTATGCCGGCATCAGACAAACTCATCATGACATCGAACTGGGGCTCGTCCAGATCAAGGTCCCAGATAGTCGCCCTGAGATCCGTGATTTCGCCACTTGGGGCCAGGCTTCTAAGCTGACTGCGCCGCACATCCGGAAGCAGCGGCAGCAACAGATTGCTGTCGTCGAGGTTCAGGTACGAAGCTCGCGTGTCGAGTGAAGCTAGCCTGCCAGCCGCGTCGAAACCGGCAAAGACCCGTATCGACGATTCAGGCCATTCGCGGCCACCGGTCGACAAACGGAAGTCCTCGGCAACAATCAGCCACTCATCGGGATTCATTTCGAGTTCGAAACGCCCCTGCAGATCAAACGCTCGCCCATCGACCAGCGATACGTCCAGGAATTCAACATCCGCAGTCGCATTGCTGACGGCGCCGTTGGCCACCACCATCGACAAATCGAAATCGCCCTCCCCAGATAGAATCTCTATCCCTTCGATCAGTTGCAGCCGGGACCAGCCCGCGAGCGTGATGTCTTCCGCTTCTACCGATACATCCCAGGTCCGATCCGTTTCCGCAACACCGAGCATCCGGGTAGCCACCAGCGTGATCTCATCGCCGAGGTCTTCCGA
>JAACFG010000052.1 GCA_009937605.1 Gammaproteobacteria bacterium
GAGCCGCAATGACCGAGGCCGGAGCGATCAGGTTTGCGCGGTAACTCTTCGTTACTGCGGGTACCGCGCACGCCACTATGATGGGAATGTGCATCATTCCGACAGGTCCGAAAACCGCCTGCCCGGCGAACAATGGGCCATCGAACCACATGAAGGATGTATAGGCCACCATCACTGCGGCAAACATGCGGCGAATTCTGCTGAAATGCGCTTGTAGATCGATCGGGCCCGCGCTTGATTGAGCTGGCACCAGCAACCCCGTTGCGAGCGAAACCAGGATGGGCGCTACGAGAATGTAGAGAAACGATGCGTAGCTCCAACTGACATCGCGCAAATCCCACAACGACCACCAATGATTGATCACGGCCAGCAAGATCTCGATCGACCACAATGTATGTGGCAGGTAGTACGCGACCGGGCGATCCGTCTTTGCCAGGAACGTAACACTCCGCAAGAGGTGCCCGAGGCACAAGGCGAGAATCATGGAAACCATGACGGTTACGAATTCGAAAAGGCTCATTGGGTGGCTGGTCTCGCAGGTCTGGAAGCAACGGTATCAGGACTGAGTGTGCCGGCAATAAGTCTTGAGCACAAAGCACGGGTGCCCGAATACACCGAGTATGCAGAATGGAACC
Organism: Gammaproteobacteria bacterium; assembly: GCA_009937605.1. Taxonomy (GTDB): domain Bacteria; phylum Pseudomonadota; class Gammaproteobacteria; order Steroidobacterales; family Woeseiaceae; genus UBA1847. The sequence continues at coordinate 636 of JAACFG010000052.1, forward strand.
GATGACGCCGCGATCATGGGGTTTACCCTGTAGGTACATCTACTGACCGAATAATCCATCCAATGCCGGAACCTTCGGCGACACTTATCCGTGTAGAGACTAACGCAACAGCATAGTTGCGGGTCTTTACAAACCCTCGAGGTGAGTGACATGAGCGAAGTCAGGCGAATTAGCGTTGTAGTATTGTGTCTGGGTCTAACGGCCCTGTTCGTATCGCCAGCAGCCACGGCATGGCCTAGCTGCGGCACGATTTTCAACGACACCTATCCCGGTTCCCAAACAGGTACATTGTCCAACTGCCAGAACTGCCACCAATCGAGCGGTGGCGGCGGCAACTTCAATGTGTATGGGCAGGACCTGCTGAATAACGGCGCGAATGGCGCCGGGGCAAGCTGTACCTCTGCTGATTTCGTCGGTGCGCTCACCGCCGTCGAAGGTCTGGACTCAGACAACGAGGGTAATACGAACCTGATCGAGATTGAGGCCAGCGCACAACCCGGCTGGTGCGACACCGCGGCAAGCGCTGACTGCTCCAATTCCGCGGGCACGCCGCCCAACGTATTGCTGGATCCGGCTCCAGGCAATGCGGCGCCGATTGCTGTGGTCGGTGGTCCCTATTCTGGTGAGGCCGGTACCACCCAAATTGAGTTCGATGGCTCGGCTTCCAGCGACCCCAATGGGGATGCGCTGAGCTTCGCCTGGGACTTCGGTGATGGTGGCACCGCGACCGGTGAGCGTCCAATCTATACCTACCCCGGTGCCGGCAGTTTTGAAGTGCGACTGGTCGTAAATGACGGCCAGGTCGACAGCGAAGCGAGCGTGACCTCGGCAACAATTACAGAGCCTCCGATGAACGTCGCCCCGACTGCCGACCCGGGCGGTCCGTACTTCGGCGAACCGGGTATCGCGGTTGCATTTGATGGCTCACTGTCATCGGACCCGAATGGCGATCCTCTAACATACTCATGGGACTTCGGTGACGGCGCCATGGGCGAAGGTGTTGCCCCAACGCATGCCTTCGCAGGTGACGGCGAATACATTGTCAGCTTGACGGTAAGCGACGACAAGAATGCGAACTCGACGGCGACGACGACGGCAACGATTGCGACGCCGCCCGCCAACAGTGCCCCAACGGCAGATGCTGGCGGCCCATACAGTGGCGTAGCAGGCACCGGCATCGATTTCAGCGCTGCGGGCTCGAGCGATCCTGACAACGATGCGTTGACCTACAGCTGGGATTTCGGTGATAACACTACGGGGGATGGCGTTGCACCAAACCATGCCTACGTGGCGGCTGGAAACTATCGTGTGGTCCTTGTGGTCAGCGACGGTGAATTCAGCGATGAGGCAGCTACGGAGGCAGTCGTTTCCGATCCCGTGGACCAGGGCGACGGTAATGCTCTCTATGAAGCCAATTGCCTGGCCTGTCACGGCGACCCCTGGACGGAACCAGCCGTCGACGAAACGCTGGCAGGATTGCGCCGTGTCACCGGAGCCCGAAGCTGCAACATCAGTGGCTCGATCTTTGGCACCAGCGTATTTCCAAATGGCGTCCCCGAGATGCAGTACCTGCAAGGACTCAGTGAGAATGAGATTGAGGCGCTGGCGGAGTATCTGAATTCACGAGACGTCTCCGGAGAACAGCGCTACGTCACCACGTGCGCCGGATGCCACGGCAACAACGGCGCGGGCGGTCGTGTCGAAGAAGACGTGCACGGTGAGTCGGCCTCGGAAACCTGGGAGGCAATCGAAGAAGAGCACGAGATGCAATACCTCGCCTGCATGCCGGAATCTGATATCGCTTCGATCTCCGATTTCCTCGCCGGTATGGACGACGACAACGATGACGACGGCATTTGCGACGACGACGATGACGACGACGACAACGACGGTATTCACGACGAGTACGATGACGACGACGACAACGACGGCGTCAGCGACGACGACGAGTACGAAGATGGCACTGACCCCCGCGACCATGACAGCGATGACGACGGGCTGGACGACGGCGAAGAGCGCGACCACGGCACTGACCCGCTCGATTCCGATAGTGATGACGACGGCGTCAGCGACGGTGCAGAAGTCAACACGTTTGGTACGAATCCACTGGTTGCTGACAGCGCCACTACATCGCAGCGAAGCACCAGCGGTGGGGGATCAACCGGTCTTGCATTCCTGTTGCTGCTGGCGACGATTGCTGTGGGTCGGCGCGTGCGCCGATCTGTCAGCGGGAGGCGACGATTTCGAGTATGACCAGAACTGAGAGGGCTCGGTCAACTCGCCGAGTCGGGATCCGGTAGAATTGAATTACACGAATACTGCTATCGGATAAATAGACATGCCAGCCGTTGAATCACAGATGCTCGAACTGGGCACGCCCGCCCCGCAGTTTTCACTGCCGGATCCCGACGGGAAAACCCACTCGCTCGCCGACGGTGCGAACGCCTACGTCGTTATGTTCATCAGTAACCATTGCCCGTTCGTCAAACATGTGCGCGAGGAGCTGGCACGCATCGGTAGAGACTTCGACGCGCGAGGCGTGGCCATCTACGCAATCAACAGCAACGATGTTGAACGTTACCCGGCTGACAGCCCGGACCAAATGAAGCTCGAGGCGCAGACCTGGGGCTACACATTTCCGTACCTGTACGACGAAACGCAGAACGTCGCCAAGCTATACCAGGCTGCCTGCACACCGGATTTCTATGTGTTCGACGCCGCGCAGAAACTTGTTTATCGGGGCCAGCTCGATGACAGCCGCCCGGGTAACAACAAGCCGGTAGACGGGCATGACCTGCGCGCTGCGCTCGACGCGGTCCTTGCAGGCACTGCTGTCAACGAGCGCCAGCTACCGAGTATTGGCTGCAGCATCAAGTGGAAGCCGGGAAACGAGCCGGGCTACGGCTAAGCGGTTCTTCCTGAAAACGAATGACGAGCATTCGACCATTTCCGAACTCGGCCTGGAATGTTTCGGAATTGTCGCTCGCAGCGGCTTTTCGCATTTCCACCACACCAACTGAAGTGACGAGCTTTATCACATCACCACTTTCGCCTTTAGCAAACAAAGATGGCCAACTCACAACCTGATCGTCTTTTGGCGAATATCGCATCAACCACTGACTTAATGCTCCAGAATTGTCCGATAGCTGGCAGGTTGCAGCACGTTCATCGCAAGCAAGAACTCCCGATATTGGGTGACCATCAAAGGAACCCGTGAAGTTGTGATCGCCAAGGGATACGACAGGTGATTGCTCCTCGAGAAGGAAGTTAGCTAACGCGAACCCCGTTTTCTCGATCTGGGCGGTCCACGATGCATTCGATAGAAACGCGATACTCACGCCGGACTCCGGATACAGAATAAGCACGGAGCGCGCACCTTCCGTAACGCCCGCATGGTGGTAGACGCTGCGGCCGGTCGAATCCTGCCCAACACGCCAGCCAAAAGCGACAGAGTAATCGTATCGTCCGGTTTTCCCGCCATCGCTCAACGTAACAGGGTTAAACAACAGCTCTCGCGTCGCCTCGTGAATTCGCGAACTGTGCAATACCGCATCGCCAAAGTACGCGAGATCGGTGGCGCTGGCCGTAAAGCCGGTGCCAAACGGGCTGTAGGACTGATCACGTGGTTTCAGCGTTCTGGAACCGTCGGCATCGACGGCAAAAATATTTGACCGCCGGCTGTCGCGCCGCTGCCAGTCTTCAAGCACTGGCGACTCGCGTGCGGCCAGCACTTCCATGAAACTGGGTGATGACGCTCTGAGCGATTCTCCCGTGATCGACTCGTAGACTGCGCTCAATATTGTGTAGCCGTGGGTCGAGTACAGGTAGGACTCGCCAGGTGTGGCGACTAACGCACGGTCTCCTACGGAGTCCAGCGCATCCAGTGCAGTATCGTAGTGCGTCTTCGCTATCAATGCGTCTCGCGCCTGATAATGCGGCAGGCCTGACGTGTGCGACAGTAATTGCAACGCGGTGAGCTCTTGATATTGCTCAGGTAGCCCCTCGATGTAGCCACCAATCGGCGCCCCAGGATCCAGGTCTCCGCTCTGTACCAGCGAGGCAAGCATTGTAGCGCCGACCACCTTTGATACGCTGGCCAGGCGAAAGCGATGATCAGCCAGTGCGTCAGTTTGATTTCGCGTGTCTACTTCGCCTGTTGTGGCCTGCACCATAACCTGACCATTTTGAACGATCGCCACGGAGAAGGCCGGCACCTGGGTCAGCTCTCTCAAATTCGAGAGAATTGTTTCGATGCTTGCGGAAGGGTCCTGTTCAAAGTCGGCGCTTGCGCAAACGCTCGCACACGATTGTGCCAGCACAAACAATGTGATCAGCGTGAAGCGGCCTTGCCGCAGTCGGTTAACCATGAGCTGCACTCTCAAGTTGGAAGCAGCCCGTATGAGACACCACCCGCGCAAGCGAGGCCAGTCAAGTTTGGTTATGAACGGTTAAATAGAATTTCAGTTCGGATCGCTGGCCAAGCCGCGAAGCCTTTCCCAGGCAGGATGGTCAGTATCATTCAATGGTTCGGTCAAGAGCGGCAGGGTGCCGGATTCCAGTATTCGTTCGATGGCTGCCGCTTGCGCTGCCATCAGCCGGGACATCTCCCCTTCATCCGTCATCGCAACCAGGTCACTGCGGAGCGTGCTCGCCGTTTTCGGTTCGAGTATCTGCATGCGCACCAGGGGATTCCCGTCGCTCTCAAACTGTGTCCATGCCGAGATCAGCGCGGCCTTTGATTTTCGCGCCTGATCACTGATCGATAGCGCAGGGTCTCTTTCGGCAGCTACAAATATCACGCCGTCACTCGACGAAAGATGCGTCATCCACAGTTGCTCCCACTTACTGCCTAAATCGTGAGTCGCTTCCGTCGGCGCAGAACTCCAGAATACGACACGGCTGTTGGACGGCGGCTCATAGGGCTTCATTACCTGCCAGACGGAACTCGCTGCAATGAGCAGGATGACTATGGATCCGAGTATAAACAGGGATCGTCGATGAACGGTCGTGGTCAAGTGTTGGCCCCGTCCATGATGAACAACCAGCCTGTAACCCTGCCCCCGCACCGACTGAACAAGGCAATCCCCCAAGTGGGCTTCCTCCAGCGCCTTTCGCAGCAAGAAAATGCGTTGTTTGAGCGTGTCGGGCGAAACAGTGACATTGCCCCAAACCTCATCCGTGAGCTGGGCAATCGAGACGATCTGGTTCTGGTGTTCAAAAAGCTTCGCAAACAGTGCAAACGTTAAGGGTTGAAGCTCCACCACTACGCCGCCGACGTCGACCTTGTGGTGGATCGGATCGAGGGAAATCTCTGGCTGACCTTTACCTTTATTAACCATTATTGATTGGATGCAACTGACGATCGCCCGTAGGGTTTGGCATCGATGTTCACTTTTCCAGGACCAAAAAATGCGCTGCGAAAGATATCTTACCTTACTCCTTTGCCTGTTCGCGCTAAGCAGCGGAGCATCCACACCCGGACCCGGCGTACGAGTTGCCTATTTCGCGCACATGCCTTTTCGGGAAACACCATTTGCGGATCTTCGCGGCATCTATCCGATTTCCGCCGAGCAGTCCGCAACGCACAAACACTACCGCTTCGTGTATGACGCCCTCAATAGACCGGTAGAGGTTTCGTTTCGTCTCGGTGATGAACTACAAAATCTCAACGTTTCCCGCAATGCCCTGACTTTCGTGCCCGTCACCCGAATCCGTTATGAAAATGGTAAGGAAATACGAACGTTCTTTGATCGCTTCATGAACCCGACTCTTGCAAATGGCGTGTTCCGCGAGGAGTACAAAATCGACAACGACGGCAATCGCATCTCGTTGAGGTTTTTTGATGTTGGAGATAATCCCATTGAGTCAAACTGGGGAATCCATGCCTATGATTGGTCCGTGGACAAGCGCGGGACTGTCACCGAAACTCGGGCTGGCATCGATGGCGAACCCGTATCAATTCGGCCGCACTTTCCATTCTATTGCCTGAAACTCCACTACGACCAACGTGGTCTGCTCGCACTCATGGAAAATTATGGAAAGTCGTGTGAGCGGCTCACGCTGAATAACATGAATGCCGCGCAGGACAAGCTCCAGTACAACTCCAGCGGTGGGATCTACGCCTGGAATGTATATGACGCGCAGGAAGAGCGATCAGTCGGCAATGGCCCTATGGTTGCCCGCGGCATCATGGAGCGTGATGAACTGGGCCACACGGTTCGTGAGTATTATGAGGACATCGATGGCGAGATAATGACCAACGCTTATGGTTGGACCAATACGTTGGCCCGCTACGATACGTTCGGCAACATGGTCGCACGCTTCAATCATGACGCTGAGGGCGAAAAAACGAATAATGCTCTGCTCGCTTACTCCGGTTACGTCATTGACTATGATGCAACGGGGATGCGCCGCATTAGTTTGGCCTACGAGAATGCCGACGGCAGTCCGGCTACGCATCTGAGTCGTGGGTATCATTCCGTGAAAACCGACTACGATAGTCACGGCAATCGAATCCGATCCCGGTTTGAAGATGCAGCAGGAAACCCGGTTAATCGGAAGGATTATTGCGCCGCCGTATTTGAGTATTCCTATGACTCCAAGAACAGGCAGACCTCGGTGCGCCTGTTCGACGAGAACATGAAACCGGCTCGTCATTGCGATGAAGGATGGCACGAAACAGCATACCACTATCATCCACGAGGCCCGTTGTCCCATACTGAAAAGAAGGGCACCGACTAATTCACAGTTCGCGTTGTCAGGCAGCATCCAGTGATGAATTGCCCGGGGCTGGCGTTTCGATTTTCCCGGGTGGTTCGCAGAGAAACGGTGGCCCCCTGAGAGTGCTGTGGTATTCGTACACTGCCCCTGCAGCGCGCAGGCGAATCAGGACACCGGGTGTCAGCACCATCATGTAACTTCGATCCGGCTGGGGACAGCCTGCCGCGGATGAGCGCCACGTCACATGATCGGCCTGCAGAACCTTGACCTCCCCGGGATCCGATTTCTGTTTCGCAAAGCGGTCGACAAGATCAGCGGTCGCCGCCTCTACGAGCCGCTGCAAATTGGAGATTTTTCCGGGCTCAGGCAAGGGTTGCTTATCCTCGGGGGCCGCAGGCTCCTCGGCCGCCTCGTTGGCCGCACCGTCTGGCATTGAGCAGGATGCAACTGACAAGGCAATCAGGACTGACGCATTCACAACATGTCGCGACACTTTCTTACTCCGATGCTCAATCGCAGGAACCACATAATACTCGAACGTTACTGCAGTTGTGCCATCATCGGGTTATGAATAATTCTGTCCACTACAGCCTGCAAAACAACGTCGCCACCATTCGCATTGACGACGGCAAACGCAACGCACTATCACCTGAGGTCCTGCGCGAGATTTACCACGCATTCGACCAGGCCGAGTCCGATGCTGCGGCCGTCATCCTGACCGGGCGGGAGGCCGTCTTTTCCGCGGGCTTCGATCTCAAGGTGATGAAACGCGGCGGCATGAACGCGCTGCGCATGCTGCGCCTCGGATACTCACTGACTGCCCGCGTCATGAGCTACCCGCATCCCGTTGTCGTCGCGTGCAGCGGGCATTCGCTCGCGATGGGCGTCTTCCTCATGCTCTCTGCCGACTACGTAATCGGCAGTCGCGGTGATTTCAAGATTGCTGCCAATGAGGTAGCGATTGGCATGACCATGCCTCGCGTCGCCGCCGCGACACTGCGCAACCGGCTCAGTCCGGCGGCCTTCCAGCGTGCTGTGACGCTCTCGGAATTCTTCGATCCGGAGTCTGCATTGCGGGTCGGCTTCTTCGACGAACTTGTCGAGCCGGACGACCTCATGGCGCGCGCCGAAACTCTCGCGAACAAGTCATTGGAATTGGACCGGCATGCGCACACGGTTTCGAAGCGGCGAATTCGCAGGAAATTGACACGAGAGATTCGCCGTAGTGTGCCACTGGACTTGCTCGACGCGGCGCTCGTCGGGCTACGACGTGGGCGCTAGAGCAGTGCTCGTCACGATGAGGCGCCGGGTTTCAGCGACCGCCATGGTCTTAGGGCTTGTCTGCCAGGGCCTGCTCTTTAGTACAACGCAAGCACAGGAAGAATCTGCACTTCTTACGTCTGAGCAACAAGTTGAAGTTCTCGAATCATTTTCGGCAGCACTTCTGGAACACTATGTTTTGCCGGAAAAGGCCGAGCTGGTGATCGACGCGTTGCGCCAGGCACAAGCCCGCAATGACTACTCCTCGAGCAAGTCCATCGTCGCGTTCCTGGATCAGACAAATGCTCTTTTGCAGACGGCGGCAAATGACAAGCACCTTCGATTGCTTGGCCCTCAGAAGTTCAGCCAGATGATGGCGATGTTCTATGGCGACGACACGGATCACGATCAACCGCAACCAGACGCGCACTCTCCATCTGATAATCCGCTTTCGGTTGTTGGCGTCAGTAATGTCGCTGAGATTAGTCGCGATGGTCTGAATCAGACGGGCTATCTCGCCCTCGAGCGTTTCGACGGGTCGGATCGAGCCGTGGCTTTCATTGAGCGAGTCTTCGGTTCGTTCACGGAGAGCGACAACATCATTATCGACCTGCGCGACAGTGGCGGCGGCGATGCGGAGATGGTTAAGGCGCTGAGTAGCTACTTCTTCGATGAACCTACGCACCTGCTGAGTACTACGATGCCGGGTGAAGTTACCGGGTCTCAAAAGGTCGTTGAACGCTGGACTGAACCCAACAACCTGAGCCCATACTTTGCCGAGAAGCCCCTGAAAATACTGATCGCTCCACGAACATTCTCCGCTGCCGAGTCATTCTCGTTTGGAATGCAGGCGGCAGGTCGGGCTGAACTGGTTGGAGAAACAACAGGCGGTGGCGGATACATCAATGACTTCTTCCCTCTTCCCTATGAGCTCGGCGCGTCCATCAGCGTGGGCCGCACGTATGACCCTCGAACAGGACGAGACTGGCAAGCCGTTGGCGTTATTCCTGAAGTCCGGGTAGAGCTGGATCACGCGCTGGACGTCGCACTGGCAAGTTTCACAAAGCAATCCGGGAAGCTCGATGAGCTGGGTGGCGAAGAATTACTGATTTACGAGCAAATGCAGAAATATGCGAACGCCTGGTACGGCGCAGATCACGAAGCAATGTCGACCCTGTTGGCCGAAGAGTTTGTTGGCATTCGCGAGGATCAAGATGGCGCCGAGGTCGGACAAATCTCGCTTGCGCAGTTGATTGCTGATACGAAAGCCGGCAAGGGACAAAGAGATAACGAGATTTACTACAACCGGATTATTCTCGATATCGAGGTTACCGGCGAGCAAGCGTCGGTAACGCTTATCCTGCGCGAAACCATTCACCGCATGTCGCTGGCGAAGACAGGCAATAGATGGCTTATCACTCGTGATGTCCTGGTAGACAAGCGCCGAGATCGCGCTTGAATCGTTTGCGCCGGTCAAAGCCTGGTGCAGCTTTGACACGGACCCGCGGCACCCCCGCGACCCCGCCGCCCCAGCCAGACCGACGCGCACATTAGAGCAGGAGTGCCGACTAATCGTTCTCCACGATATTATCGGCGACCAGCTCGAGCAGGCTCTCGATGTTCTTGTCCCACTCGAAGTGATCCTTGGCGTCGGCATAGCTTTGCCGGCAATTCGAGCATGTCGACAATACCGTATCCGATCCCGTCTGCTCCACCTGTTCCATCTTGAGCTCGAAGACCTTGTAGCGGAGGTCCTTGGCCCGGTCGATCGTGACGACACCGCCACCCCCACCGCAGCACCAGGCATCATCGCCGGTGGGCGTCATCTCCTTGAGGTCTACGCCGAGCGCTTTCATAACTGTTCGCGGCGCTTCGGTTGCCCCGCCGCGCCGGGAGACCTGGCATGGGTCATGGAAGGTCACGGTCTGATCGACTTTCTTGACCTTCAGCCGGCCCGAGCTGATGACGTCGGCGAGATACTCGGAAATATGCTGGACCTTGAACGGCAGCGGTTTGCCGTACATGGCCGCGCCCTGCCAGCGCAATGCGCCGTAAGCGTGACCGCACTCCGGAAGAATCACGAGCTTGGCGCCGCAGTCGATCGCGGCATTAATCAACTTCATGGTTGAATTCTTCTGCCACTCGACGCTGCCTGACATCATGCCGAAGTTGGTCGCTTCGTAGCCTTCGCTGCGGAACGTCCATTTCTCGCCAAGCGTGTTCAGAATCTTCGCCGTCGCCCCGATGGCGTGCGGGTACTTCATGATCTCGATGGACGACATCGTGACCAGGATGTCTGCTTCTTCCTGGTCGAAGTAAACGTCCGTGTCGAACTCGTCGCCCATCCAGTCGACGCGGTCTTCGAACACATCCGCGGTTGCGCCGAGCGGACTACCCTCGGTCTCAGCTCGCTCTGCGACCTTGTAGAAGTCCTCGGGAACCAGGCCTGCCTTGAACATGCCGTGACGCGCCTGGCCAACGAGTGTCGCAATGTCGATACCCATCGGGCAGACAAGGGAACAACGGCCGCACATAGTGCAGGAATCATAGAGCAGTTCCTGCCAGTCTTCGAGTTGTTCCAGCGTGACTTCTTTTTTCAGGTTGAAGCGCTTGTACAACCATGAGAACGGACCCGCCTCGCGTTTGTAAGCCTGTTTGAATACCTCGAGCTTCCAGATCGGCGTGTATTTCGGATCACCGGTCTGCTTGTAATAGTGGCAGGCTTCGGCGCATACACCGCAGTGCATGCAAGCCTCCATAGCGGTCGCTGTCGTACGATTGATGTCCTTCTGGAAGGCCTCCATCGCCGCGGACACGCGTTCCTCTTCGCTTACTTCGCCCTGCAGGTCGAATGTCTTGTTAACGTCTCTCATAGCCGTGCTCCTTTGTGCGCGAACGCCACACCGGTCGAGTAGCGGGACCCGAAGATAAGAAAGGCATGCATGAGTTTGCCGAATGGGAACCAGATCAGCAGCACGTCGAATGTGAGGACGTGCAACGCGATCAACAGGTTGCTGTCTGTTGGTGCGAGCGCCGCGATCAGGCCGGTGAGGACGACTGCGCCCGTTATGAGCAGTGAGAACCAGTCATCAAAGTTCGACAGCATCCTGAGCACCGGGTGCCGCAGGCGGCGGTATATCGTCACCGCGATCGTCGCCAGCAACACAAAGGTCGAGATCCTCACGAGTAGCGCCGGGAGGAACGGCCAGCCAAAGCCGAATGCTTCTTCGATCAATTCGATATGCGCTTCGGCTGCGAAGATGCAGATGGCAAGTACCAGGTGCATCAGGTAGGCATTGGCAATCGGCGCTTTGATCTGGTCCGAGACCGGTCCATGATTAATGCTGCGCGATGCGATCATCCAGAGCCCACCCAGTCTTTCATTGGCGCCTCTCGGGTCAGACTTGTCGACGCGTTTTTTCATGCGTAACAAGAAACCCAGGCGCCATACCGCGCCGAGGATGAAAACGGCGACGGCGACTTTTAATGCCGGCCCGGTCGCGAATTCGAGAATCTCCATAGCTTTCTCCTTATATTTGAATATGAGCATATTCAAATATGCCAAGCTGGAAGATACGGACATACGCCTACAGCGATTCGCTTAACGAATTGCCCTGGAACCGTGTCGTGGCGCGCCGTGCGACCACTATGCGATTATTCCGGGATGAAGGAGTTTTCGAAGCTGTATGAACGAGCCGCCGTCCGCAAGGGGGGCGAAGAGGCACTGGAGGCCTTGATCACGAAACCAAAATCGGCGACGGTCCTTGCCCGCATTCCCGATGATCGCTGGCTGTCGGCCATGGCCAAGAGCGTCTTCCGGGCCGGGTTCAACTGGAAGGTCGTCGAAAACAAGTGGCCCGACATAGAAGCCGCTTACGATGGCTTCGACCCGCACCTGGTCGCATTCCAGTCGGACGACGATCTCGACATCCTCGTCAAGGATCCCAGGGTTATTCGCCAATGGCGCAAGTTGAAAGCAATACGGGCGAATGCCCAGTATGTCGTCGAGCTGGCTGCAGAGCATGGCTCCGCCGCGGAGTACTTTGCGGCCTATCCGGCGAGCGATTACATCGGCCTGCTCGAAGACATGAAGAAACGCGGCAGCCACCTCGGAGGGACTTCGGCGCAGTATTTCCTGCGCGAGATGGGGAAGGATTCGTTCATCCTGTCCCGTGACGTTACGGCTGCGCTCAAACGGGAAAAAGTATTCGACGGAACGCCGACCTCAAAGTCGTCGTTGCGGCACATCCAGGATGCCTTCAATGACTGGGTGGACAACGGCGGCCAGTCGCTGACACGCGTCAGCCGTGTCCTTGCCTTTACCGTCGGTTAGCCACCCGGCGCCGAAACTGAAAAGAAATGAGACCCGCCCGGAGGGGGGGGAGATTGGGCGGGCCTCATCCTGTTAGTCACCGGGGGGAATAGTGACATTCTTACCTGGCGGTCGACTCCGTCAGTACAGCCAGATTCTTCGACACGGCACGCAGGTATGGCTTGAGCGCGTCGGCTTCACGCAGATCTTCGAGCGCAAGCTGTTCTTCACCAGCCGTCGCGTGCACGACGCTTCGGTTCGACAGCGCGATTACGAGATCCAGGTTCTTGCGGCGAATGTTGTACGGCGCAATCGCGTGTGCAAACCGCCGCATGCCGTTCGTCTCGCGCGCGATGTCAACGGCGAGATCGCAGCTCTCCAGTGCACTCGTCGTATCGCCCGACTTCGTGTAAGCGATGCACAAGTTCGTGCTTTCGCTAAAACCCAGGTCGGACGCGCCGTCCTGGCGAATGCGGGCGATTGCTTCCTCATACTGCCCTTTCAGGATATCGGTACCATGTTGCGTCGTGTCGATCGCCATGAATACGTAAGGCGTCCCTGCATGCGCCGCGCTGGCGGCGATTGTCAGAGCGGCCGTAACCAATGCTGCTTTGGCCGCATTATTTCTCTTGGTAATGCTCATTGGATGTTCCTCCATAAGTTTGAATTGCTTGCTTGGACGAAGCGCACATCACATCGTCGACGCAAACGATAGGGTTGTGCGCCCGGGAGGACAAACGAAAAAAATACGTGGTGACGCGTGAAAATTATTCATTGCCGGCTGCCAAATTCCTGTAACACCCATTGCGTAAAGGCAGCGACATGCGGCAGGTCTGCGTCTTCCGGCCGGCAGACGATGAAGTAGGTTTCCTGGGTCTGCAGCTCATGCTCGAACAGCGGCACCAGTGTATCGGCATGAAACCATGCGTCGCTGAGACCGACTGGAACGAGCGCCGCACCCACTGATCTTTCGGCGGCGCGCACGACAGCGATCATCGAATCCATGCGTGTAACCGACGCGCCGCGTGGCAGCGTGATGCCGGAGGAGCGTTCCCATTGGCGCCAGGACTTGGGGCGTGACTCATGCAGGATCAGCGGAAACTCGCTGACTATCTTGCCGGCACGCAGCTGTATCTTGTCGTAAAACTTCGAAGAACCAGCGGGAATCAAGCGTAGTGGAAACAGTTCGTGCGCTGCCAGGTCAGCGGGTGACGACTTGAAAATACGGATCGATACGTCGGCGTTCGAAGGATGCCTCTCAGTCGACTCATCGCTGGTGTCGACCGCAATGTCGATGTCGGGATGGGCATCGCGAAAATCAGCGAGCCGCGGCACGAATAATTCGCTCGCAAAAAATGGCTGCACCGAGATGCGCAGGCGCGACGGTTTCGTCGTGCGCGCATGCCGTCCGATTACGGTGTCGAAGTCTTCAATAAGTGGTTGAATGTCGCCGAACAACTCATGGCCCGCGTCGGTAAGATCAAGCGACCGCGAATTGCGTTCGAACAGCTGGCAGCCGAGCGTCTCCTCCAGGTTCTTGATCTGGTGGCTGACGGCCGAAGCCGTGAGAAACAGGCGCTCGGCCGCCGCGCGAAAGCTTCCCAGCTCCGCAGCAATGCAGAACGCTCGCAGCTCGCGCAGCGAGAAATTTCGGTGTGATGTTGTCATGCCCAAGTGCCACAGTAGATTGCGGTGATGACGGTGGTATTGCAGTTTTCATACCAACTTCGGCTAGCGCATGACCCTGTGACAGAACATCGTAAGTTGCTGTTTTCTCAAAGGGTAACGGTTTGGCCATAACGCGTAGGTAACAGCTTGCGCACAGCAATGGAGCATCGCGGCTACCGCGTGCACAGAGTCAGGGCAAAACACCCCCCCAGGGTGTGTCAGTCCGCCGCCTTACCCGCCTCAATAACGTGAGACTGGATGCGCCGATCGAGTATGCGCAATAGCCACGGCGCAAAGCGCGACAGGAAGTGAATGAGGCGCGCGTACTTGTCCGGGAAAACGTGCAGCCGGTTGCTCCGAACACCAGTGACGATCCGTGCAACGACTTTCGAGGGGTCCGAGATCAGGAACTCGGGTGCCGCGCGTTGTTCCTCGAAGCCATATTGCGGCGAGTCCAGAATCGGCGTCCGGCTGAAGCACGGATACACATTCGTCACTTCGACGCCGGTACCCTCGAGGTCGGCGGCCAGCGATATGCCAAAGCCGCGCAGGCCGAACTTCGCCGCGCAATATGCGGACAAGCCCTGCGCGCCGACCCAGCCGGCAATGGAGGATATGTTCACGATATGCCCGTTGCCGCGCTCGATCATCCCGGGAAGAAACCGGTTAGTGAGCCGCATCGGCGCCAGCAGGTTGAGTTGAACCAGGCTTTCCCAGCGCTCCCGCGGGATGTGGTCCAGCCGTCCGGCGACTGCGAGGCCTGCATTGTTCACAAGGATATCGGGTACCAGGCTGCGAGACGCACAGGTTTCTGCCAGCGCGTCGCAGCCCTCCTCCGTCGAGAGATCCGCAATAAGCGACGCGACGAGGTCGTCACCCGCATTGTCAACGGCCTCCTGCAACAACTGATCGTTGACGTCCGTGAGAATCAGCTTCGCGCCCGCGGCTCGGAACTGCAACACCATCTGACGGCCGAAGCCGCCGCCGGCGCCGGTGATCAGGATCGATTTGTGGGCTATATCTGTCATGGTGAATCGTGTGCAATCTTACTGGATTATGGGATGCTATCGATCATGACTGCTGATTACTTCGATGTCGTCATTGTCGGCGCCGGGCTATCCGGTATCGGCGCTGCCTGGCACCTGCAGGACAAGTGCCCGGACAGGCGCTACCTGATTCTTGAGGAGCGTGAGGCGATGGGTGGCACCTGGGACCTGTTTCGCTACCCCGGGATTCGTTCCGACAGCGACATGTACACGCTCGGCTACAAATTCAAACCGTGGCAGGAAGGCAAGGCCATTGCCGACGGTCCGTCGATCCTCAAGTACATACGGGAAACCGCGTCGGAAAACGCTATCGATCAGAAGATCCGCTACCGGCACTCGGTAACCTCGGCAAGCTGGTCGAGCGACGATGCCGCCTGGACGATCGAAGTAAAAAAGACCGATACCGGCGAGACTGTATCGATACGCTGCGGCTTTCTTCTCATGTGCGCGGGCTACTATAACTACGAGCAGGGGTACCTGCCCGAGTTCCAGGGCTACGACCGCTTCAAGGGTGAGATCGTGCACCCGCAGCACTGGCCCGAGGATCTTGACTACGCCGGCAAACGAATTGTTGTCGTCGGCTCGGGTGCCACCGCAGTAACTTTGGTACCCGAGTTGGCCAGGAAGGCCGAGCATGTCGTGATGCTGCAGCGCTCGCCGACCTACATGGGTTCGGCGCCTGACACCGACTGGAAAGCCAGGCTGCTGCGGTGGCTGCTGCCGGAGAAGACCGCGTACGCAATCACCCGGTGGAAGAATATTCAATACCAGCGCTGGATCTACTGGCAGTCCCGAAAAGCGCCCGGCTTCGTGCGCGACAAGCTCCTGAAGATGGCGCGCAAGGACCTGGGCGACATTGCCGACTTCGATAAACACTTCGTCCCGCACTATGACCCGTGGGACCAGCGCCTGTGCCTCGTACCCAACAGCGATTTCTTTTTCGCTGTTCGGGACGGTGATGCGTCGATCGTCACGGACACCATCGTCGAGTTCACCGAAGATGGCATCAGCCTCGAGTCGGGAGAGCAGCTCGACGCCGATATCATCATCACGGCAACCGGGCTCGACCTGCGCGTCCTCGGCGATGTGAAGATCAATGTGGACGGCCAGCCGATCGATCTCGCGAAGACGTTATCCTACAAATCCATGATGTTCTCCGATGTACCGAACCTGGTATCGACATTCGGCTACATCAATGCGTCGTGGACGCTAAAGGCCGACCTCACGGCGGAATATACCTGCCGGGTACTCAATCACATGACTGAAACCGGGACGCGCCAGTGCACGCCGCGCTTGGCCGAACACGAGCTGGACATGGGCGGCCGGGACTGGATCGAGTGCTTTTCATCCGGCTACATCCGACGCAAGATCGACCTCCTGCCCCGGCAGGGAAACACCGCACCGTGGGTTAACACGCAAAGTTATGCGCTGGATAGGAAGACCATTGGCAAAGGCCCGATCGAGGACGGCTTCCTGCAGTTCAGTAATTGCCACGAGCGCCACATCGGAGTAAACCGTGTAGCCTGAAGTTCAGCCATGCCCACCAACGTCACACCTGAGTACAAGAAGGCCGAAGAGGCGTATCGCGCGGCGCGCGAACCGAAGGATCGCCTTGACTGCCTGAAGGAGATGCTTCGCACAATTCCGAAGCACAAGGGCACGGAGCACCTGCAGTCCGACATCAAGACGCGCATCAAGACGCTTAGCGAGGAGCTCGCCGGCCCGAAGAAAGGCGGTCGTCGCAGCGGCCCGTCGCATGTGGTGCGCAACGAAGGCGCAGCCCAGCTATGCATGATCGGACCACCGAATGCCGGCAAGTCGAGCCTGCATGTGGCCCTTACGGGATCGCACAGCGACATCGGTCCGTATCCCTACTCCACTCACCTGCCGGTCCCGGGCATGATGCCGTACGAGGACATCCATTTTCAGCTCGTGGATCTGCCCCCGGTCTCAGAGGAATTCTTCGAACCCTGGCTCGTCAACACGCTGCAGCACGCCGACGGCATCCTGCTCGTAATCGACGTTGCCGATCCCGAATGCCTCGAGCAGGTACCGACGGTGCTCGAGCGGCTCAGGGAGAAGAAGATCTTCCTCCGATCGGCATGGCCCGGGCTGGAGTCCGGTACGCCACAAGATGAAGAGGAACATGATGACCCGTTCCGACTTGACCTGCCGACCGTACTAATTGCCAACAAAAGCGACCTTGACCCCGACCCTGACGAAGTCAAAGTACTCGAGGATCTGCTTGGGCTGCGCTACCCGGCCCTGACCGTCTCGGCTGAAACCGGTGACGGTCTCGACCAAATCGGCCCGTTCCTGTTCGAGGCACTCGAAATCGTGCGCGTCTACACGAAGACGCCGGGTAAAAAGGCCGACGATGACAAGCCGTTCACGGTGCGGCGCGGCGACACGGTGCACGACGTCGCGA
>JAACFG010000195.1 GCA_009937605.1 Gammaproteobacteria bacterium
ACCGCCGGTTCCGCGGATAACGAAGCGGGTCGCGAGCACATCATGTTCCCGCATGGGTACGTAATCATTGAATGCCAGCTTGTAGGTTTCGGCATCGAAGTCGCCACCTATCGATTCGCGGTACAGAATCGTGTTTGCGTCGATTTTCCAGCCACTCCGAGGAAAGTTCTCATTGTCGCGGCTGTCGATTCGCAGAGGAATCGTGATCCCGCGGACGCGTAATTCCACTTCAGGGATCAGGTCAGGAGGAATAATGTCCGATTGAATACGCACATTTGTGTCGATATTGCCGCCCAGGTAACCGATGCCCGCATAGAGTTTCTTCCAGATACGCCAGGAGCCGGTCACAAAAAAGCCGGGCCCATCCTGCCTGACCGGAATGACCAGGTCGCGATTAGGTAGGACATCGCTGTAAAGGTCATACCGCACATCCGCATACAGGACCGCAGCCTGTACACGCAATTTGTCGTCAAGCAGATGGAGATTGGCCCCGCCCCCATAGGCGTAACTGCCGTTTTGCGCAATCATGCCGAAGCCCCCCAGCGCAGATGCCGCGTGGTCTCTGTCTTCGGGCGGGTCCAGGAAATAGCCGCCCACCAACTTAAGATTCCATCCGAGTTGTGGCGAATAGCCCGGCACCGGGGCGACGACCAGGTCGTCAGGCCAGCCCTTGAACAGCTTCTGCATTGGATTGCCCGCGACATCGGTATCGTCAAGGTCGAGAACGCCGCCTATCGGCCCGAGCGATTGCTCGTACTCAGGCAACTCAAACTCGTCGAACTCCCGAGCCGGCTCTTCCTCTGCCCATGCCGGCGCCAGTAACAAGAGGCTTGTTAGTAACAAGGCGAAGTGACTGGCGCGACTGGAGTGTTGATCGATCATGAAAGAACCGGGAAGAAAATAACTGGAAGACGAATGCGGCGGCTAAGTATAAGATAAACAGGTGAAATTCAAACCGCTATTATTGCTTCTTCTGCTCGTATGCCTGCCCGCAATCGGGCAGGACCTGCGGATATCAGGTATTGCCGCTACTGATGACGTGACGATCGCCGAGGTGGACTCGATGATCGACGCGATTACATCACGCGAAGACCTTGACGACGAGACCAGGACCCAGGTGCTGGATTTCCTGCGCGAGGCCCGTGCCCAGTTACAGATCCGGCTCGATAACGAATTGGCGGCCCAACAGTTTACGGAGTCACTGAATACGGCGCCCGCCGAACTGGAAGAACTCCGGGCGACACTCAACGAACCCACTCCCGAAAGCCCAACGGCCGAGAGTCTCGGCATAGATGACGGCACGACGCTCGACGAACTGCAGCAAAGTCTGGCTACAGAGACTGCCAGCCTTACAGCCAGCGAATCACAGCTGGCCAACCTCACGGAACAAGTCGAAGTCCAGATCGGCAGACCTGCTGCGGCGCGGGAGCGCATCAGTCAATTAGGCGTCAGCCGGCAGGAGCTCGCAGTGGTGGCCAGTGCGCAGCCCGCCCCCGGGGAAACGCAGATCGCGACGAATTCCCGCATCCTCACAGCTCGACTCCACCGTGCCGCCCAAGGCGCCGAGATCAACATGCTGGAACAGGAATTGCTGAGCCAGCCTGTGCGTCTGAGTTTGCTGCAGGCGCGGCGGGATATTAGCGCGCGAACAACCGAGGTGTTTCGTAAACGCACGAAGATCCTCAGAGACGCAATTAATGACCGGCGACAATCGGAAGCCGCTCTCGCCGAGGAAGCTGCTGCGGCCGCAGAACTCGCTGCCGCGGGTAAGCATCCTGTCCTGCGCTTGCTGGTCGAGGAAAATGCTGCGCTGACGCGTGAGCTACCGAAGCGTGTTGCGGCGATCGACGTCGCAGGCAGGCAACTCGAGCAGATAAAGGCGGAAGCGGCCGACATCGAGCGCCGGCTGAACCGCTCGGAGAAACTGTTTGAAATCGGGGGAGTGAGCCGCACCATCGGCCGCCTGTTGATCGAAGAAAACCGCACGCTGCCGCAGATGTCGAAGTACCGCGCGCAGCTTCGTGCTCGAAGCAGTGAGCTTGGTGAAATCGGCCTGGCGCAGCTGCGCTCACAGGAGCAGCGACGGGAGCTGGTTTCAACCAACCAGAAAATCCAGGAGCTGTTCGCTACGGTGGCGGCGGACGTGTCGAATCCGGATGAACTCGAGGAGATCAACAACGAGATCCGGCGCCTGCTGCAGGACCGTCGAGCCCTGTTGCTGCAGGTTGAGGACAGCTACAACGTCTACCTCCAGACACTGGGGGACCTGGATATCGAGCAACGACGTCTCCTCGAGACAACGGACCGTTACAGACAATTTCTTGCGCAGAACCTGCTGTGGATCCCCAGTGCGCAGGTGTTCTTCATGGGCACCTGGCAGGACGTTTTGCCCGCTGTCGAGCGATCTTTGTCGCCCAAGAGATGGCTTGGCGCAGTTACGAGTCTGATGGACTCAATCGGCAGCCGGTTAGCGTCCGCATTGTTATTCCTGACCTTATTTGTCGTTTTGCTCGTGGTGCGCCGGCTACTTGCACAGCGTTATGAAGAAATTGGTGAAAAGGTTCTACGAACTCCCGAAGACAATATTGGGCTCACCCTGAAGTCCCTGGGCGTCATCGTCATCCGCGCCTTACCCCTGCCATTACTTATGATTGCAGTTGGCTGGTTTCTGCGCCACGCACCGCAGCCTTCTGTCTTTACGGACGCGCTTGCTCGTGGCCTGACTTTATCCGGACCATTTCTTTTTTATGCACTCGCGTTCAGGGCACTCAGCGCTCCCGGCGGCATGCTGGACCTGCATTTCGGCTGGCAAGAGGAAAACCTCAAAATCATCCGACGACAGCTGGGGCGAATCGCGACTATTGGCACGCCGCTCATGTTTTTCACCATACTGTTGTTCCTGTCGGACATAGCAAGTGACCAGGCAACCGTCGGTCGGCTCATGTTTATCGCCTTTATGCTATTTCTTGCAGTCGTCATCCGCCCGCTGACTCATCCCACGGCGGGCGTCGTTGCAACCCATTACAAGCGCTATCCGGAGCGGTGGACAAGCAAGCTGCGGTGGCTTTGGCTCGGCCTGTCAGTCGGCCTGCCCTTACTGCTGGGCCTGATTTCGGCACTCGGCTATCTCTATACCTCGGCGGTCGTAGCCGGATTGATGCTCGAAACCATCTGGCGCCTGCTCTCGTTGGGTGTCGTCTACCTGGTCCTCCTGCGCTGGTTCGCGTTGGCCCGCCGTAAACTCGCGCGGCAGCTGGCACAAGAAGAATTCGAGGCGATGCTGGCTGCGCAAGAAAATGAGTCGCAGAGTGACTCCGAGGGAGACTCACCACCAGCCCCGACCGAAGAACCGCTGGACATTGACAAAGTTGACCTGCAAACAAAGACGCTGCTGCGTTCAGTCCTGATCGTTGTCGCCGCAATCGTTGTCTGGAGCATATGGGCGGAAATCCTTCCCGCTTTCGCGGTGATGGACCAGGTCGCGCTTTGGAATCAGACGTCTACGGTTGACGGCGCCCAGGTCATCGCGCCCGTCACACTAAGAGATCTGATGATCGGCATCCTGATTGCCGTAATTACGGCTATTATTTCCAGGAACCTGCCGGGCCTGATGGAAATCGCCATACTGCAGCGCCTTACGCTCACGCCGGGCAGTCGTTACGCGATCAAGACGCTGGTTCGCTATGTCGTCGTCACCGTCGGCACATTTTGGGTTCTGAGTATCATCGGCTGGAATTGGTCTCAGATTCAGTGGCTTGTGGCGGCGCTCAGTGTCGGCCTGGGATTCGGCCTCCAGGAAATCGTCGCAAATTTTGTTTCGGGCCTCGTCATACTCTTCGAACGACCGGTACGTGTCGGCGACACCGTGACCGTTGGCCAGTTGACTGGCACTGTGTCACAGGTTCGAATTCGAGCGACGACCATAACGGACTGGGACCGCAAGGAAATCATCGTTCCCAACAAGTCGTTCATTACCGAGCAGGTCATCAACTGGACACTGACCGATCCCATTACGCGAATTGTCATTGAGGTCGGAATTTCATACGGCTCGGATGTCGAGAAAGCTCGTGGTGTCATGATGCAAACACTGACGTCGCTGCCCGCCGTACTTGATGATCCCGAGCCAAGAGTCTACTTCACGGGCTTCGGCGACAGCTCTCTCGATTTCGTTCTGCATGCGTACTCGCGGCAGCTCTCGGACCGCCTGCCTATGATCGACGAAATTCATCGGGCGATACTCGCCGCGCTGCGTGAGCACGGCATCCAAATCCCGTTCCCGCAACGCGATTTGCACATACAAAGCCAACCGGAGGCGGAATGATTGTTCGCGTACTACTCCTTGCCCTGCTGGTCGCTGCCTGCGCGCCCCAGCCAACCGTGCCGGTTGCTGCATCGACCGACAACGTCGATGGCCTGCAGAAGGTTTCATCGAGGTACTTCGACATCGCGTTCGTGCGGCCCGGAGTGGATTTCAGTCACTACTCGAAAGTGTTGGTAAGTGGCTCTGAACTTGCCTTCAAGACTCCTGACCGATCACAACACCAATTTCCCTTGAGCAACGAGCAAAAAGACCAGTTTCAGCAGAATCTCGACGAGCAGTTCTCCGCAGAATTGGCCAAGCTCGAGAATCTTCGCCTGGTAGATCAGGGCGGTCCGGACACTCTCGCTGTCGAGATTCGCGTTCAGGACATTCTTACAACCATTCCGGCACAGGCAACCGGGCGGTCCGGCTGGGGCAGTTTGTCGCTGCGGGCACTGGGCGAAGCTACGTTGGTGATTGAATTAAGT
This sequence comes from Gammaproteobacteria bacterium, assembly GCA_009937605.1. GTDB lineage: Bacteria > Pseudomonadota > Gammaproteobacteria > Steroidobacterales > Woeseiaceae > UBA1847. The sequence goes on from JAACFG010000195.1 coordinate 4,789, forward strand.
GATTCGGAGTCGGGCGAAATCCTGGCCCGCGTCTACGATCGCCGCGCGGTCGAGGGTGTCGCTATCGCCCAGAACCAGGAAGCACCGCTTACGCGATTTGAGGACGGCGAATCCATAACCAGGCAGTGGGCTTCGACGGTGCGGGATCGTCTCGATGCAGTTGTCGTCAACTCGCAG
>JAACFG010000196.1 GCA_009937605.1 Gammaproteobacteria bacterium
ATATGGCCAGGTAGCTCAGTTGGTAGAGCAGCGGATTGAAAATCCGCGTGTCGGTGGTTCGATTCCGCCCCTGGCCACCAAATGCCAAAAGGCCCCCAAATGGGGGCCTTTTGCATTTGAGACAGGGCGAAATCGCCACTGAGTCACGTTCTGTTTCTGAGGAGGCTTCCCCGAATCCACAGAGCCCTCGTTCGGCGGCAGGGCTACCAGCGATTCTGATTGTCGATCCCCGACTTTGACAGAATGTCTCTATTGGTTGCTCGGTTCGATTCCGCCCCTGGCCACCAGATTCAAAAAGACCCCGTAAAGGGGTCTTTTCGTATCCGCGGCCAGCAGCTGAGAACCGCGTTCGATGGACTCGCCAACTCAGCGCACTGATACGCTATTCTTGCAAACGATGTTCCCGCCGACTCGGTCACAATGTACACAGGAGAGCACCCTATTCGTCGTCTTGATCTAATGAGGCTGGTTTCGCTGAGCCTCGTTGCTGTCGTCCTCGCAGGCTGCGGCAGCGTGCCTGAACGTCATCCCCTGACGCAGGAGCTTCAGGACGTTGCCGTCATTCCGGGTATTCCCGGCGCCCGCGACTGGGGTGACGGGACGCCTGGTGAGTTCGCAGAGTGGTTCGATCTTTCCCGGGAAGAAGTGCGGGCGCTCTATCCGCGTAGTTTCGATGAGTCGCACAATTATCTCGCACTATCCGGCGGTGGGTCGCGAGGTGCATTTGCAGCCGGGCTGTTGAGCGGTTGGACGGCCGCGGGCACGCGCCCAAGCTTTACGATTGTCACAGGCGTGAGCACTGGCGCCATAATTGCGCCTTTCGCGTTCCTTGGTCCGAAATACGACCATGTGCTGAAAGACGTCTATACGACGATGTCGACTGACGACGCGTTCGAGATGCGGAGTCTTCTCGAGACCCTGACCAGTGATGCAGGCGCGGACACCACGCCGATGAGGGCCAGGATCGAAGCGGTTGTGACGGACGATGTCGTTGCCGCGATCGCCGCCGAGTATCGAAAAGGCCGTCTACTGCTGATCGGCACGACGAACCTCGATGCCGCGCGTCCGGTCACCTGGAACATCACCCGGATTGCATCAAGCGGCGCGCCGAACGTGAGGCAGTTGATCATCGACATCATCATGGCGTCGGCCGCGATCCCTGGCGCATTTCCGCCCGTTCTTCTCGACGTAGAAGCCAATGGGCAGCGCTACGATGAAATGCACGTCGACGGTAGTGCAACGACGTCCGTCTTCTTCTACCCACTGCAACTCGACTGGGGCGAGGTAATGGATGCTAACGAGGTGGACGGCAAGCCGAACCTCTATGTCATCCGAAACGGCCAGTTGCGCGAGAAGTGGATGAGCGTTGAACCGAAGACGTTGACCATCACCTTACGTGCCGTCAATACGCTAATCACTGCAGGTGTCGGGGGAGATATGTACCGGATGTATCTTGCGGCTCGTCGTGATGGACTCAACTATCACCTCGCCTATATCCCCTCAAGCTTTGATGCTGAAGAGAAGGAGCTATTCGATCCGGCATACATGACCGAGCTGTTCGAGCTGGGATACGAGATGGCGAAAGATGGCTATGACTGGCAGCCTGCGCCGCCGGACTTTGAAATCGACAGTGATTGATAGAGCGCCGCGCCACAACATCGGACACGCTACAATCTTCACATGACCAAAGTGATCGTCTATTACGCCCACCCGGGCCACAAGCACTCACACGTGAATCGATACATGGCACGCGCCGCAGCCGCGGTCGAGGGCGTTACGTACGTCGACTTGTATCATGACTACCCGCGCTTCGACATCGACGTCAATGTCGAGCAACAGCGCCTGCTGGACCACGATGTAATCGTGTTCCAGTTCCCATTCTTCTGGTATTCCACGCCGTCGATCATCAAGGAGTGGCAGGACCTGGTGCTCGAACATGGCTTTGCCTACGGCCATGAGGGAGACAAGCTGGCGGGTAAGCGCTTTATGGTGGCCGTAACCGGGGCGGGGCCCAGTGACGCCTATACACACGAAGGCTATCAACATTTTCCAATTCGCACGTTTCTCACGCCACTCGAACAGACCGCGCGGCTGTGCAAGATGCAGTTCCTGGCGCCCTACGTACTGTACGGTGCTTTGCGCGCGCCGGAGGACGGCCTTGTGGAGCCGCACGTTGATGGGTACCAGCAGCTGCTCAAGGCTCTTCGCGACGATCGCTACGATCTCACTGCAGCAGAGAAGATGGACGTCGTGACGTTCGACAAACTGCCCTTGCGGAAGGAGGCATAGGCGTGGACGGAATTCTCTTGCTGGCTGTGATATTCCTCGTGGCTGGCGTCATCGCGGTACCGATTGCCTCGCGGCTTGGGCTCGGTTCGGTGTTGGGCTACCTGATTGCCGGGATAGCCATCAGTCCGCTGCTGCACCAGCTGCACGTCGACGTGGTCAGCATCCAGCATTTCGCCGAGTTCGGCGTCGTTATGATGCTTTTCCTGGTGGGTCTCGAACTCGAGCCACGTTTGCTGTGGGCGATGCGCGACAGGCTGCTCGGGCTCGGCGGCTTGCAGGTGACCGTGACGGCAGCCGCGATCATGGGCATCGCGATGCTGTTCGGCCAACCCTGGTCAATTGCGCTCGCCGTCGGCCTCGTCTTGTCCCTGTCCTCGACCGCAATTGTTCTCCAGACATTGAACGAAAAAGGCCTGATGAAATGTGACGGCGGCCAGTCGAGCTTCTCGGTCCTGCTGTTCCAGGATATCGCCGTCATCCCGATGCTCGCATTCATTCCTTTGCTGGCAATGCCGGAGATCGCCGAGGTTGCGACTGCGGCTGCGCACAATGGCGGTGAGTCCGATCACGCCAGCATGAACCTCGTCGACCGCCTGAACAACTGGCAACGCGCGCTGGTCACGGCCGGCGCGATCGGTCTCGTCGTAGTCGGCGGGACCTACCTGACACGACCGGTATTTCGTTTCATCGCAATGGCGCGCTTGCGTGAATTGTTCACGGCCTTTGCACTTCTGCTTGTGATTGGCATCGCGCTGTTGATGATTCTTGTAGGCCTGTCGCCGGCGCTGGGAACGTTTCTCGCCGGTGTGGTTCTCGCGAACAGCGAGTATCGCCACGAACTTGAGAGCGACATCGCCCCGTTTAAAGGGCTGCTCCTCGGCCTCTTCTTCATTACGGTGGGGGCGGCAATTCGCTTCGACCTGCTGTTCGCGAACGCGGGCAGCATCGTCGCGATGACGCTGGGCCTGATCGCCTTGAAGGCGGGCGTTCTTTACGCGTTAAGCCGAATCTTCGGCATCACGGGCTCCGATCGCTGGTTGTTCACGCTCGGACTCGCGCAGGCCGGTGAATTCGGTTTCGTGTTGCTCTCATTCACAGTGGCGAACTCGGTTATTCCCGCGGCGCTGGCACAACAATTGTTGCTCGTCGTAACGCTGTCGATGCTGCTAACGCCGCTCCTGTTCATCATCTTCGACAAGCTGATTGCGCCGCGCTTCACGGCATCACAAAGCCGCGAGGCGGACGAGATCGATGAGAAGGGCAGCGTGATCATCGCCGGGCACGGCCGCTTCGGCGGCATCGTCAATCGCATCCTGTTATCCGCGGGATACAAGACCGTTGTACTGGATTACCAGTCGGAGCAGCTCGAAATGCTGCGGAAGTTTGGCGTCAAGGTGTATTTCGGCGACGCGATGCGACCAGACTTGTTGCATGCGGCTGGCATCGAGGAAGCGAAGATGCTCGTCATCGCGATCGACGAGCGTAAGAACGCGACCGAGCTGGTGCGCTACGTGACGGAAAAATACCCACACGTCTATGTTGTTGTTCGAGCCATCGATCGTCATCACGTCTACGAACTCTGGGCGGCCGGTGCGAGAGATGTCATTCGAGAAACGTTTGACAGCTCGCTACGCGCCGGGCGCTCGGCATTGGAGGCACTTGGCGTTCATCCCTATGACGCGGAGCGCCAGGTGCGGGGCTTTGTGCTTAACGACAAACAACAGATGTTCGAGTTGGCGTCAGTCTTCGACCTCGACGTCCCGGCGCACGAGAACGAAGAGTATGTTGAGAAATCAAAGCAATTCCTCGACCGCGACGAACAAGCCATGCGCGGCAACAGTGCGGCTTTCGGTAGTCGTCTCGACCGCGGCTGGGTGCCGCCGACACTGGAGGACCTGGAAGCCGAGATAGAGGGGGCTGAGCCGGATGACTGAGGCTCGTCAGTACTCAATCAGGAGTTTGGAAAATGCCTAGCAAGAAGAAGGTCGTTGCCTTGTGGGTTCTGACGTCGGTTTTTGTCTCTGCTTGTATGGGCTTGCCGCAAGGCACAAGCGCTGTCTCCGGTTTCGAAGTTGATCGCTACCTCGGCACCTGGTACGAAATCGCGCGTCTCGATCATCGCTTTGAGCGCGGCCTGACAAACGTGACTGCTGAGTACACGTTGCAGGATGATGGCGGGCTCCGCGTGGTGAACCGGGGGTTCAGCACAAAGACCGAAGAATGGGACGAGGCAGTGGGCAAGGCTTACCTGGTCGGCTCGCCCGACGTCGGCCAGCTCAAAGTGTCTTTTTTCGGACCGTTCTACGGCGGATACAACATCCTCGAACTGGATAAGGAAGATTACCAGTACGCTCTTGTCGCGGGCCCGGATCGTTCCTACCTATGGATCCTCGCACGTTCTCCGGACTTGTCTGAATCGAAGGTGCAGTCACTCGTTGAGAAGGCGAGGCGCCTCGAGTTTCCGGTGAACGACCTGATCTATGTTTCCCACGACGCGGTTACAGAATAACGTGACCGGCGCATTCACGGACTAGATATCCGTCGTATCGTAGGCCCAGTGCAAAAGGGCCTGTCGTTGCCGGGGTCGGCAGTCCATATCGTAGCGTTCACAGTTCTTC